>CAIMLT010000102.1 GCA_903842445.1 uncultured bacterium | reverse complement strand
GCTTTCTTTGAATCAAGAAACTTTGGTTTATTTCTATCCGGAAATGGGAATAGAAATAAATCAAATAACACTAACGAAGAAATAAACGAATCTCAACGAAAGGAGGTGATTAAAAAAGGGCGCGCTTATGTATCATCGAGCATGCCCTTTTAGTTTGTCTTTTTCTATAATCCCACTATCCTTTTAATAACATTTCAATTGTTTTCACAGCAATATATCCAAACAGCGCGACCACCAATCCGATAATCGAAGCCACCATAGTTTTTTTGGCCGTCTCCATCATCTTTTCGTCTGTTGCCACAAGAAAATATTGAATACCAGAAATCACAAAACTAATAATCGCAATGATTCCGATAATACTCAAGAGAAAATTAGCCACATTTGTGGCAATTCCTTTTACTAGATTTGGATTAGTCGGTAGCCCTGCCAGTTGACTGGGAATAATCGGACCAGTTGGGGTGGTGGGTCCACTACCCTTCGTTCCTTTGCAAGTTCCTCCGCATTTGTCCGAACAAGTCGAACCGACAGCCGTGCTTGAGGCACAAGAACAATCCGGGGTGCAAGCACCAGTTCCATTACACTTTGTAGCATAATCTGGAATCGCCGTACAAGTAGTTGTATGCTTAACGGCTCCGGCGCAATCTTCACTACAGGTAATAATCGCACATCTCTTCTCCACAGTATCCTCGCAACAACAGCCAGGTGTAATTGTAATATAATTACTCTCTTTTTTGGCTGCCGAGCAAGTCTTCAATCCGCAAGAATTATAGGAACAGTACCATAACCATTCTGTTCCGTTTAATGTTGGAGTGCCTTGGGAAACGCTCGGTGATTTGCACAAATTTTCCTTCGGAGTATCTGTGAAATTACCACCATTTGCACTGCCGCATTCACAATCAGCCGCCAATGTATTCCCACCCAAAAGAATCCCACCCAAAAGAACCGCCACCACTAAAATTAATTTTGTTTTATTTTGCATAATTTTTATTTCAATTTTTTAACATTTTTAATATGTAACATTTTTGCGTTTTTACTAGTCAGCACTTTTTTGCCAATCTTGCTTTCGATATCTTTCCTCGCATTGCCCGCTATCCCGCCACCCTCGCGCGCCACAACTTTATTTTCCTCTAAACTTTTCGGTTCGCGTTTTTTGGAAATTTCCGTCGTCGCAGTTTCCGCCAGCATATTGAGTACTAATTCCATGTTGGTCATATTATCCCGCAAATTTTCTTTCTTCAAGTTTTTCAATTTCTTATACTCCTTGGTTGTGAGCCCTGTCCACGCCCGAGTAATTTCATTAGTCAAAATGGCAAACTCGAGTCCTTCCTTCACCCCTCGCTTTTCCCACTCGTCAGTCAAGGTTTTTCTAATTTCAATACTTTTCAATCTTTGGTTGACCCAACTTTGACTATAGCCTTTTTGCAAATAAGTTTTCAATGCGCGATCAATTGCTAATTCCGGATCAGCTGTTTCCTCCAATCTTTCATATCCCACCCGCGCTAACCAAAGTTTGAACGGTTCTGCATTAGGTGAGGGAATTGATTGAATCAGCCGAAGCATCGTTTGCGTATCTGCCACATCAGTCGCATAGAATTTCCCATCAGCTGCCCGCATTTTCAGTTGTCCGATTTTTTCGGACAACTCACTTCCTTCTTTTTTTAGCTTAACTTTCAAATCATTCCAATATTTTCTCGGCCTATCGGTTTTTGCCAAAACTTGAACGATATCAAACACGGCAAAATACCACAATTCCTTTTCGACGTCCCACTGACGCCGAATTTGACTGCCTTCAAAAATCGCCACTGTTTTAATTTTTGTTTTGTTTGGCATAATTTTATATTACTTTTTGTATAGTATGGTATACAAAATAATATATCTTTTGTCAACACAGCAATTGGGTTCGCCCATCCACTTCGCTTTTAGCCTACCCTAGAATATAAGTCAACTTTAATTCTAGCAGACCCTGGAATATAAGTATGAATATGCTCTAGAGCAGTTTAGAGCATCATTAGATTAAAATAGGTATCCCGCATTAAGAATTGAATCAACTGCTTGGATCACGATATATCCCGATAGCGCCACAATGAGCCCGATAATCGCATAGGTCATTGTCTTTTTAGCTCTCTCTGTCATTTTCTCATCAGTTGAAACCAGAAAATATTGAAAACCGGAAACAACCAAAGCAATGATTGCCAAGATGCCCACAATTGTTAGTAACCAATCCAGAAAAGCCACAATTACCTTGCGGACATCCCCGGAACCTCCAGCGTTAGGCAAGCCAAATTTAGCCAATTCGGAAGAATTCCAACCGGAATTTGGCACCCCTCCACCACTATTTTCCGCCGAACAACTGACCTTGTCACATCCTTCGTCGCCTTCGCAAAACCAGCGCCAAAAAGTAACAACATTGGTCGTGAAATCCTTTTCCTCAAAAACCGATGAAGCTGTTCCGGTTGTGCAAAGCCCACTGATTGGCTTGGCTGACAATGACTTGCCATTTTCACTTCCGCATTGGCAACTCGTACCAGTAGGCACATCGCCGCCACCGCCATTACTTTTTTCCGCCGAGCAACTGACTTTTTTATCGCATTTTTTGTTGACTTCACAATTCCAAGTCCAATAATTTTTACCACTATCATAGTCAACTTGAAGCAAAACCAATGAAGCTGTTCCGGTTGTGCAAAGCCCACTAGTCGGCGACGCCGCTGAAGATTGCCCATTGGCGCTTCCGCAAGCACAAGCCAAATTAGTAGGTCCTTCTTGCCCTCTCCCACAACAAAAGCCTGTGGTGCAAGATGAAGATATATCGACGCAATCGTTATCATATTTCGCCAGCGCAGAATCGGAAGAATACCCACTCATCTCACAACTACCCGAACAAGCATCAATGCAAACTCCTCCACTATCAACACACACTCCCGCATCAGCTTTCTTTCCAAGAGAAAGCCCGACTAGCATTAACCCTAAAACCAAAAATAATTTTATTTTTTTATTCATTGTTTAAATTTAAAAAATGCCGGTAGCATTCAATATGTTATCAACAGCATAAAGCACGACTACTCCGCAAATCGCCACAATCACGCCAATTATTGAATTGAGCATGGCCTTTTTGGCTGATTTGAGTTGATCATCTTGGCCAGCCGCAGTCAGATACATAAGGCCGGCAATCGCAAAGCCAATCACACCCACAATTCCCACGATTGTCAAAATCCAATCTAAAATATTAGAAACTATATCATAAATTTCTGCGTCAGGCAGACCACTTTCACTGGCTTCATTCGGATCCCAAGCAGCAAGTACTTTTTGTTTAAAAGCAAAAATTAATATCAGACTCGATCCGATAATAGATGAATAAATCTTTTTTATCATGTTTTTTATTTTAAGCTTATTACATAAAAATTATAACACAAAAATAAAAATAAAAAAACAACCTCGCAAAATGCCGAGGCTGTTTTCGAACTAACAATAATATTTCTATTAGAAAGCCTGATTTCCACCAAGCATTGTGCTGGCTGCGCTTAGAGCTACAACACCAACCAAGGCCACAACCACTCCAATAATCGAAGCTACCATTGCATTTTTAGCCGTTGTAATTCTTTTTTCATCTCCAGCCGCGGTGAGATAGAGGATTCCAGCAATCGCAAAACCGATAACTCCGGCAATTCCAATCGCCGTAAGAAGCCATTTCATAATGTTAGTAATGATCTCCATCAAAGAACTCTGCGGCAAACCAGTTCCTCCTCCGGCTGACGGATCAAAAGTTCCATAACCAAAAACTTTAACCGGCAAAACTAACATCAATCCAAGAGCTCCGAAAACTAATCCTTTAATTTTATTTTTCATGAAAACACCTCCTTCTATTTTTATTTTTTATTTATATTTCCCTTTTAACCTGTAATCAATTTTGATATTTGTTGCACGGCAATAAGAGAAACCAAGGCAACAACAATTCCCACAATTGCCCAAGTCCCAATATCCTTAGCTTTTTTTAGTCGCGTATCGTCGCCATAAGCCGTCATATACATTCCTCCGGCAATTACTAAACTAATTATAGCAATAATTCCTACGAGTGACAAGAGAAAGTTGAGCACATTCGTTGCGATCTGTGAAATAGTGTAGGCATTTTCAATTCCGCCACCGGTCAGTTTTCCGCCCAAAATTATTTGTATTTGTTTTAAAAATGTCGGTGCCGCAATAACGATTGCCAGACCAATCACTGAGTAAAGCCAGCAATCTTTCGCGCGTTTTATCATCCCTGGATCTCCGGCTGACATCATATAGAGAATTCCGCCGAGAACGATAAAAACAATTGCCAAAGTTACCACCAACCCTGAAAGTGCGCTAAGAAGTGATGTCAGAACTTCGTCAATTGAATTGGATGTGATTGGATTGGGAAAAGCAATTGAGGTGTTATTTGTTGGTCCAGTTGGAGGATTGGGTTTATCATTATACGCTTTGCAACTAGTTACATTCTTGCAATCATAAGTGTATTGAGTAGCAGCAGGGTCACATTCTCCACCTTCTAGAATATCGACACATTTTTTTGCCTTAGCATCATCACAGCACCATTTTTTTTCTTTGGGCGCAAGTATTTCACAAGCAAGTTTTGCGCCTGATGATTGCTTGCAAGTGCCATCAAAAATTGATCCGATACTTATTTTAGTATTGCCTTCTTGACAAGCTTCGTATTTCTTGGCAAGGGTTTCTTGCGGATTAAAATTAACTTCTTTGCAACCTGTTATAACAGCAGGTAATTTGATTATCGTACAGCAAATTTTTTTTTCCGCATACCCAGACTCTTTCGCGCAATCATTTGTTCCAGATAAAAAATCAGTAGTGCAATCAGTTCCTTTGTCAAAATATTCATAACTTGGCAAGCAACATCCACCAGCATTGACCTCGGAAAAAGAAATGAGTCCGGAAACTAAAACCAGCGTCACAAATATCAGTTCAAAAAAATATTTTTTCTTTTGCATTTTGTTTTGCGGGTGTGTCATCCCCGCGAAGGCGGGGATCCAGGCACCACAGAACTAATTATTATACCAAATCGAGAGACAGGTCTCTCCACTTAAGGTTAGATTTTTCAATTAACTTTATCTTCCAACTTCTGTTCCATTTTTTGAGTTGTTTCTCTTTGGTGATTGCACTCACGATATCATTCATTTGTTCAAAATAGACTAACCTCTTTACATTATATTCTTTTGTGAATCCATCAACCAATCCTTCCTTGTGTTCAAAAACTCTTCTTACTAAATCTGAAGTAACTCCAATATGCAAAGTTCCGTTTCTTTCGCCAGTCAGAATGTATACGAAATAATTCTTAGTTCTCATTTGCAATAATTCGCTTTGTCTTTATGCAACACTGGAGGTACCTGGATCCCCGCCTTCGCGGGGATGACACGTGCGTTTAATTTTATTCCAAAATTACCCCAATTATTCCATCTCCAGTCTGGCTATTCGTTCCTCAGCTGTTTTCAAAGCATCGGAAATATTGGTCACGCCTCTGTTCACATTGTCAATCATCTCTCCAAAAATAGATTCTGTCGCAACCGGATCTTTTTGCATCCAACTTCTCGCTATTAAATTACCCTTGGCAAAAACACCCAAATCAACATCACTCTTTTGTTTTTCAATCAAATCTCTTCTGGCGGCCGGCTGTTTGGTTTTTTCCAAATATTTTTCCGCCGGATCAAAAACGCTAGCCGGCTTTTTCACTACTGCCGTTGAAGAAGTTGGTGAAACTGTCTGTGCTTCCGCTTTGGTTGTGAGATAGGTCAAAAACTTCCAAGCCTCCATCACCCGAATGTCGTTGGTAACTGGTGCTAATTTGCTCCTTGGATCAACCTCGATAATTTTGTTACTCGCTACCGCATAACCCCAATAATTGGCATACCCAACCGGACTGTTCAAATTTGCTTGAGGAACATCTGCAATCGCAAAATTTAATTTAGGCGACTTGTTTTTGATTACGGGGATTTGCCAAGAATAATTGAGCATCATCGCCACTGTTCCTTCGGAAAAAGCATCGATGGAATAATGCAAACGCGGATTCCAAGAAAAATTAGGTGATCCGATTTTGGCAAACTGAGTATAAAAACTCAGTGCCTCTCTAGCATTAATATCGCTACCAAAAGAAACTCTTTTTTTTTCATCTCTCATCTGGACTTCACTTTGCAACATCAACATACTCAGAATATCAGTCGAACGATTTACATTATAGGTTGTTCCCATCGCCGCGCCGGAAGGATTAATTTCTCCAACACTGTCAATTTTTGTTATCCTTGTTGCCGAACGTAAAAATTCATCCCAAGTTTTCGGCGGAGCCACAATTCCAGCCGCATTGAAAAGATCTTTGTTATAGTAAAGAGCGAGCGAATTGACCGAAAGTGGAACCGCGAAAACATTCTTTTCAACAATAAAATCATTCGCGCAGACATCCACAAAATCCTTGCGAAATTTCTGTTCAGTGAGAATTTCTTTCGGCGCAGCCACTATTTTATTGGAAAAAGTTGAAAGCCACATATTATTAATCAAAAAAATATCCGGACCTTTTCCTGAAGCCAAGGCATCTATTAAATCTTTTTCATAAGTTTCAATTCGTTGTTTTTTGTAATTAATCTCTCCAATGTTGGGATTCAATTCGGCATATTTTTTGAAAATTTCCAAATAGGCGTCACTATCATCCATCACACCCCAAATTTCTAGATTAACTTTATATTTATTTACCGTTGGCTTACATCCGCAACCAGAAAAAACCAAAACCCCGGCAGCTAGAAATAAAACCAATCCGATTCTGAATTTATTTTTCATATTATTTTTCCAAAATTATACCATAATGAAAATCGCTGATTTCAATTTCTCTCAAAATCGAAAGCCCACTATCTTGAGAAAGAATAAGCATTTCTTCTTTGGGAACACGCAATTCCTTTTTTGGTCCGAAAGAGAAATCCAATGTGTTCCACTCAACAACTAAAATTTTTCCTTTTTTTTTCAAAACACGAACTGCTTCATCCAATACTGTTTTTTTATTTTTATTTTGAAAAAGCATCGTTACTAAAAATACCCAATCCAAACTATCACTCTCCATTTTTGAACCACCAGCCAGCTCCAGATTGGCTCTTTTTGTAACAATATTACTAAGCCTTAAAATTTTCGCCTCCGATTCAATTGCCTCCAGTTTTTCTTTTAAGATATCCAGAGCATAAACGCATCCGCCTTGCTCAACTTTGTCCGCTAAGGGAAAAGTAAAATAGCCCGTGCCGGAACCGAAATCCCCCACCGACATTCCCACGATAATCTCCAGCTGATCAATAACCGCGCGCGGATTAATAAATTTCAATCCGAAAGATTCGTCCTTTTCTTTTTTTTCTTCTTCCATTTTTTTTATGAATAAATTTCAAGAGTTTTTTACTCCTTCATTTTAAAATAAAAACAAAAAAACAACAACCAGCAAATCCAAAAACAAAAAAACACCCAGCAAAAATCGCCGAGTGTTTGTTTCTTTCTCATCTTCAATTTTTACAGGACTTACGTGTCATAAGTTTTCGGTAAATACTTAAGTCCTGTTTTAGTTAACCCTAACTCTACGCTGATAAGCCTTATGAATAGCTTCTTTCTTTTCATGAACACTCCTATTCCTATCCTCTCTTATCTTCCTAGCTTCATCTCTTTCAACATTCAGCATATCTCGACTCTCTTGCTCGGCCTTTCTATTGATATTTTTCAGGGTATCTCCAAGAACATCCCTTTCGAACTGATTCATTATATATCTCGTATCCGCGTGGCTACACCCTATTGCAGAAAATGCTGTCAGCATAACAAGCACTGCGGCAATCTGAGCTCCTCTCTTTTTATACAATTCATACGGCCCTCCTTTATTTTCGCCGGTAGCCAAAACAGTATTAAGAATATTGCCTTCGTTTCTCATCTGCATTCCAGCATCCCCAAGCCTTTTGTTTAATTCGCTATTCCGACCTTCGCCAACAGCTGCAAATTTTTTGTCGGCTGGTTTTTCTTCTTTATTTGTATTTATTGCTTTCTCAAATTTTCTTCTCATATGTTTATCCCGAAAAAATTTAAATTATTTATTCAAAAGTTCCTCGAGCTTAGTTTTTTCTTCCTCATATATCTCCCTAAGTCTTTTTTGGCCCTCGGCCTTATTTTTGTCAAACATAGCGAAAGCTTCCTTTTTTCTTTTATAAATCTCATTAAACCAAGGCAATTCTCCCGGAAACTGTTCCAGGATTTCCGAAAGACTCTCAATGAAATTTTCCGGGGAATTCGCCAACATCTCCATCCAACTAGCTTTGTCTTCATTGCTAAGCGCACTCAAACCAATAAATTCCACCAACTTTACTTTAGGATCCATAATTTTTTGCCTTTTTTATAATTTAGCCCTTTAATTTTAGCATAAAAAACACCTAGGGTCAATTTTGCTTTACATAAGTTCTTTTTAATGCTAGCCTAAATAAGAACAAAACTTATTTTAAAAGCAAATATGGAAAACATGCAAATTCTAGTTGAAACCAATTTAGTGCTTTTGCTAGCCGTTTTTTTCTTTTTCTTGCTTTCGTTGCTGATTTGGAATATTTCTTTACATTTAGACCTAAAAAAAATCCAAGCCACCAATCGAGAATTTTTCAAAGGAGAAAAAGTCAAAAATATGGAAGAAATCCTCTTGGATCAAGCCAAAAATCTCAAAGCACTCGACAAAGACATTCAGGAACTCTATAAAATTTCCAACGAGATAAACAATTTGGCCATTCGAGGCATTCATAAAATCTCCGCCATTCGTTTCAATCCGTTTAAAGATGTTGGCGGAAATCAAAGTTTTTCCATCGCCCTCTTAAACGGAAAGAATAACGGCATCACCATTACCGCCCTCTACACAAAGGAAGGCACCAGAGTCTATTCCAAAGCCATAACCGGAGGAGATTCAATCGGCTTTCCTCTCACTGAAGAAGAGAGAGAAGCCATTAAGATGGCTCTTTTATCGGAAGATAAAAAGAAAAAATAGCATTCTAACTTTATTAATCAAAAAAAAATATCATGACTGAAGTCGTAAGAAAAAAAGTTATCCTCCCGCCGTCAGTTACCGTTAAAAAATTCGGTGAGCTTTTGGCATTGCCGGTAAATATAATAATTACCGAGCTAATCAAAAATGGTATTTTCGCCACGATTAATGAAAAAATTGATTTTGAAACTGCTTCAATTATTGCCAGCGACCTCAATTTTGACGCTACGGAAGAAATTATCGACACTGGCGATATGATGACTTTGGAAAAACTAATCGAAATCTGCAAAGATGAGATTAAATCAGGGGAAAATCTCAAACCGCGCCCACCGGTTGTAACAATCCTAGGACATGTTGATCATGGCAAAACCACACTTCTCGATACCATTAGAAAAACCAGCGTCGCAATGAAAGAGTCTGGCGGAATTACTCAGCACATCAGCGCCTATCAAGTTAAGAAGAAAGGTCAACTCATTACCTTCATCGACACTCCCGGTCATGAAGCCTTTTCGGCAATGCGTGAACGCGGAGTAAGTCTGGCTGATATTGCTGTTCTTGTTGTCGCGGCAGATGATGGGGTTCGCCCGCAAACTAAGGAAGTTATTGAATATCTTTTAGCTAAAAAAATTCCAGTGGTTGTTGCAATTAATAAAATTGATAAGCCTGGTATTAACATCCAAAGAGTTAAGCAAGAATTAGCCGAAAATGGCATCATGCTCGAAGAATGGGGCGGACAAGTTCTTTCTTCAAAAATAAGCGCTAAACAAAATATTGGCATTGATGATCTCTTGGATAACATTCTGCTCATTTCCGAAGTAGAAGATTTCAAATCCAACCAAGCAAGAACGGCACTTGGAATAATCCTCGAAGCCCATCTCGATCCCCACAAAGGCCCGGTTTCAACTATTTTGGTTAAAACTGGAACTCTCAAAGAAGGTCAGGATGTTATCGCCGGAAATACTTTCGGGCGCGTTCGACGACTGGAAGATTTTACAGGCAAGCGGATAGCTGAGGCCAAGCCGGGAACTCCCGTTAGTCTCGTTGGTCTTCATGCCACACCAAATTCCAACGATATTTTGCAAGTAGTAGCTTCAAAATCAATCGGCCAGGCTAAAATCAATGAGGCTAAAATCTTCTCTCACGCCGAAAGCGGAACAAACCTAAACACAGAAAAGATTTATTCCAGTATTGCCAGTGGAAATATCGCTAAATTAAACATTATCATCAAATCCGATGTCCATGGATCGCTAGAAGCCATCCAACAAATTCTTGGTGAAATAAAAAATGATAAGGTCGCGATTGACTATGTCGGCACCGGCGTGGGAAACATTACCGAATCCGATGTTCGTTTTGCCGGAAGCTCCAAATCAATTATTTTTGGTTTTAATGTTGAGATCACTCCGGTCGCCAAAAGAATGGCTGAAGCTGCAAATGTGGAGGTGAAAAATTATAAAATTATCTATGAACTAGTTGACGACATCAAAGCTCGCTTACTTGCCATGCTTCCGGATGAATTTGAAAGAGAAGATTTCGGCAAAATGAAAGTGCTCGCAATTTTCAAGACCGGGAAAAAAGATATGATAGTTGGCGGCAAAGTTACAAGCGGTCGCATTGAAAATAATTCATCCTTGGAAGTGGAAAGAGGTGATGTCATCATCGGCAAAGGAAAAATGGGCAATCTTCAATCTAATAAAGTTGATGTTAATGATTGCAAAGCCCCTAACGAATGTGGCATAACTTTTATCGGCGAAACAAAAATTAAAGTCGATGACATCTTGATTTCTTTTAAAGAGGAACTAAAAAAGAAAGTTCTATAAATAACTTTTTGGCAAACGCGTAAGCCAAGCAAAATTATGCCGGAAAATCGTCTGCTAAAAATTAATGAACTTGTGAGAAAATATGTAAACGATATTATTCTCAAAGAACTTTCTATCAAAAGCGGAGTTTTTATAACTATTGCTAAGGTTGACACGAGTCTGGATGTTCGCTATACTCGAGTGTTCGTAAGTGTTTTTCCGGAAAGTGAATTTTCCTATGTTCTAAAAACACTGGAAAAAGAACGTCATAACATTCAAGTTAGTCTAAATAAAAAACTCCGCATCAAACCTCTTCCCCGCCTTGAATTCCGCAGTGACTTCACGGAAAGCGAGGCAGATAAGATTGAAAAACTGCTGAAAGAACTAGAATAAAATTTTCAATTTTATAATTGTTAAATTTTTAAACAATATAAAATGTTTAAATTTTTAATTCTGACTCGATTTGTATTTTTCGATTCAACAGTTTGAAAAATTACAAATTATTCAAAAATTACAAAATTGGAAATTAAGAATTGAAAGCCAGGCTGTTCCCATTAATTTATTATTACAACTAAATTTTCACAAGTGCCAAATAATCCCGCCTATTTATGTCAAAATTCGCCAAAGAATTCAACACTCTAAACTATGCCATTCGTGGCTCACAAGATATTTTGCTCTTTGCGCATACCAGACCAGATGGAGACACTGTCGGATCTGTTTTAGCACTAAAAGAATACATTAACGTCCTAGGCAAAAATGTTGACGTAGCTTGCTTTGATCAGCTCCCCGATTATCTCACCACTCTTTCTGATGTTTCTTTTATTCATCCGGATAATTTAGATTTAAAAAAATACAAGCTGATCATCGCCACTGACAGCGTCGAACGAGGCTTTGAAAAAATTCTTCCGCAAATTAACGATGATCAGGTAACCGTCATCATCGATCATCATCCGGACATTACAATTTCTGGCGATATTACAATCATTGACTCAACCTACTCATCAGTCTGTGAAATGGTTTACGATTTTTTTGCTTCCAATAATCTAGCAATCACCAGAGAAATTTCCACTTTTTTGATGCTCGGCATTATTGCCGATACTGGAGTGTTGCAACATTCAAACACCACTTCTCATGTTCTTGGCATCATTTCTGAGCTCATGAAAAAAGGCGCTCCGATGGGAAAAATAATCAACGCCACTTTTAATAGCAAGAAAATTTCCACCCTGAAATTATGGGGACGCGCCTTTGAAAGAGCCCGCGTTAACCAGGATAATGGCATGATCACCTCTGTCTTAACGCAAGAAGACATTAAAGAATTTGGCGCAACAACCGAAGACATTGCTCAGGTTGCCACAATTTTGAACACTGTTCCGGGCACAAAATTTGCATTAATTCTCTCTGAAAGAGATGACGGAATAATCAAAGGAAGCCTGCGAAGCGAAAAATACAAAGGCGTAAATGTTTCCAAACTCGCCGCCCAGTTCGGTGGCGGCGGACATGAACTCGCTTCAGGTTTTGAAATTAAAGGCAAAATTGTCGAGACGGAAGATGGATGGAAAATTGAATAAATAATTTCTATTTTTTAAGTTCAAGTTTCCCCGCCTACCGGCAGGCAGGTAAACAACTTCCAATGTTTCAAAGATAAAAAATAAAAAGTGAGATTTTTTCATTGCTTGAAATTTGATCGGCTTTATCAAAAGCTCTTTTTTTATGCTAAGATTAATGCATCGATAAATCAATTCCTAAGAAGCTAAGAAGCTAACTCCTGAACGCTATGCAAATCGGTTGCCACGTCTCAATCGCCGGGGGAATTATCAACGCGTCGCAACGGGCCGCTGTTTTAGGCTGTGAAGTGATGCAAATCTTCACCCGTTCCCCGCAAGGCGGCAAAGCCCCGATCCTCACGCCGGAAATCTGCACCGAATTTAAACTACAAGCTAAGTCCTACAAGCTACAAGCTACTTTCGTTCATACTCCGTATTATATTAATTTCGCTTCGGCTAATAATCGGATAAGATTCGGATCAGCCAGTGTCGTGCGCGACGAGCTCGAACGTGCAAGTCTCATTGGTGCAAAGTTCGTAATGACTCACCTCGGCACAGCTAAAGATTTAGGAAAAGAGGAAGCTCGCAAAAAAACGATTGAAATGCTCAAAAAAACTTTGGAAGGATATGGCGGATCCGCAAAATTACTTTTGGAAAACAGCGCTGGCGCCGGAAGCATTATCGGCGATGATTTAGCCGAACTTGGAGAAATAATCAAAGGTATTAGTGACGAGAATATTGCTGGCATCTGTCTTGATACTCAACATTCTTTCGCCTCAGGCTATGATTGGCGCGATTTTAACGAAAAGACAGGTTGCAACCTGTCTCTACTGCAAAGAATCGACAAAGAATTAGGCTTGAAAAATATAAAACTCATCCACGCCAATGACAGCTTAACTGAATGTAATTCTAAAAAAGATAGACACGCCCACATCGGCGAAGGCCAAATCGGACGTGATGCTTTTCAAAAAATTGTCGCTTTCGCCGAAAAAAACAACATCGATATGATTCTCGAAACTGAGCATGATAAGGTTGTCGAAGATATCAAGCTTTTGAAATCTTTCCGAAAAAAATAAAAGGCTCAACATATGTTTCATATGCAAGCCTTTTACGAACCTTTTAACATCGCTAAACTAACAACTTTTCCAGAACCTCAATATTGTAATGATATTTGTTAATACTTCCCTTGGAATAGGGGTTATCAAAGCCTGATGAAATGTTAAAGATTAGCGTGTTCTGGTTTAGCTCTCCATAAAATCCACTTCTAAGGCGTTGGGAAAGGATTGTTCCATCCTGTTCTTCGCCTAAATTTAGACCAAGCTTGCCGTCCATTAAAATGGCCGCATAAGCAACGCCTTTCAGAGCGTTGTCGATATTCGTGAGAGATTCCTCTTTCGAAATTTTTGTAGCCAAGAGATCTCCCTCTTTTTTCCATTTCACATTTACACAATCAACGCTTTCCCCGAGGTCTTTTTTAATATCTCCTCGGAAGCCGCACTCATCATCAATCACAAGAATTTTC
>CAIMLT010000101.1 GCA_903842445.1 uncultured bacterium | reverse complement strand
GTTCTGCAGAAAGGGATTATCGCTACTTAAGCAGCTGTTATTTTCTAACCACCTCTTCGATTCGTTCCCGCTGCGCATCCACGAATTGGATCACAGGATCAATAAAACGACTCATATCTTCAACATGAATAATTCGAAGAGTGTTCTTCTCCTTAAGGGATAATATTGGAGAAAAAGCGCATACAACGAGCTGCCGGATTTCCAATTCACAGGCAATGTGAAAAAATCCTGTACGAAAAATCTGCAAATCACGCACACCTCCCTCCGGAAAGATTACCAAAGAACTCTGGTCGCCTTTCATAAGCGAAATTATTTCCTGACATCGCCCTTTGCCATTCGAACTAATAAGCAGGTGCCCCATCTCCTGCATGGCAACACTCCAACCGATATTAAAGGCGAGTGTGAAAAAACGTCGTTGCAAGACTTTTCTGAGCATCATTTGCCTGACTGCCGGAAACCAATGCGAAGGAAAATTCTTCGTGTTACCTCCTTTGAGTCCGGCTATGTACTCAGCCGGCAAGGAAAGATCTTCCTCAGCCCTTGGGTGATTAGCAATGAGCATAACTCGCTCATCAGGAAGTAAAGAAAGTTCGTCCACTTCAAAATCAATTCCCTTTCCCAATTCATCCATAAGTTCATCTGCAGATATCTGGCCGTTAAAATAATTTAGCGACAACTTTAAGTATTCACTTCTATCCATATTGCCACCCCTTCTTTTTTGTTAATGTTCTATAACTTAAAATATCTTGTATTTATATCATGAAAAAAAAATTTTTACAAGCTCGCGAAAAGCCGTCTTTGGTTCTGCAAATATATGATCGCCTGGCATTTCCAAATATGAATATCTGGGCAGTTTTTGACATAAAATATCGACATTTTCCTTTCCAATCCAATCTGCAATTGGCCGAACAATTAGACATTTCTGTTTTATTTTCGGCAACATATCAATAACAGAAAAATTTCGATATGATAAAACCCAATTAATATCAATCATTCTAAATTTTTCTTTAGATACCTTGCAATTAACTGGCGTACCAGCTTCAATCATTCGCATTTCTGTTTCACCAATTCTAGGAAGAATGATTTTGTCAAGATATATCGCTGGAGAAAAAAGGATAAGAGAAGTCTCTTTGTTAAAACAAAAAGCCGCTCTAAGCGAAACGGCACAACCCTGAGAATGCGCTAAAATAATAATTGATCTCTGTGGATATTTTTTTCGTAGCAACAGATACTCAGAAGATATATGGGAAACCATTTCAGAGAGAGAGGCCAGTCCAGTTTCGTTATTTTCATGCCCACGAAAAGTTATCCCTTGCACGCTGTAATTATTTTTAACCAGAAAATCATACAGCTTTTTTACAAACCCCTCGGAATAGTTGCCAATAAACCCAGGAACAATAAGGTAGATTGGCTCTGTTTTTTTTCTGTTAAAAATACGGGATAATTTTTGCATATTTCTAGTTTTTTACAAAAAAACCTGCAATAAAGCAGGGACTTATTCACAAAAAAATAATGTTATGCGGGGACGGCCGGACTCGAACCGGTGACCTACTGCGTGACAGGCAGTCGCTCTAACCAACTGAGCTACGCCCCCAAATATAATTCTGTTTTAATCTAATAAATCTATTGCCTAAAATCTCTAACCTCCGCCCGAGGCGGATCAGCCTTGAGCTGAAACTGCTTGCCTGCCGAAGCTTCAGCGCAGGCAGGAGCTACGCCCCCATATAAACTTCGCCGCAAAGCGGCTCCTTAATTTGAAATTTTAAATTAATCCTTGTAGCAGGAGTGAGACTCGAACTCACGACCTCAGCGTTATGAGTGCTGCGCTCTAACCAGCTGAGCTACCCTGCCATCTTATGATGCGGAGATAGACACCACGCTCCCTGCCTGCTAGCAGGCAGCTAATCTACCCTGGTCAAAACTATCATCTATATAAATTTTATGTTGCGGGAGTAGGATTCGAACCTACAACCTTCTGGTTATGAGCCAGACGAGCTGCCATTGCTCCATCCCGCTATCTTTTTTGAACTATTGGTTATTCTACCGTGAAAAATCGAAAGCGTCAACAAAAACCCAAACTTAATCCAAAACCATAAAAAATCTTAGAAAATCTTCATAATATCCAAACACTCTTTGGGTTTCTTCTTTGGTCAAAACAAAGCTCTCATCATGAATAATTCGATTTCTAATTTCATGGGCTTTGCGCAAATCTTCAATATTTTCAATCTGACCCGGCGTGATATTGCTCAAGCGCTCACCCATATTTTCACCCGCATAGCCCATCCTGGCAATTAAATCATCAATAATATTATCCGCTTCGATAATGGCCACCTTATGATCTGATTCATTTTCACTTTTTAATTTTGTTTTTACCTTTGCCCATTTTGCACGCAACTTGTTTTTCTTATGCGCAAGTTCAGGCGGAATATTCATTCCAACCAACGTATCTCGCATATCTCCTCCCAACCCTCGCTGTTTTAACATCAACACAAGATCAATAAACATCACAACTATCAATACTTCTAGAAAAAATTTCAACACGGAAAAAGTGAGCGAAGTATAAAAAGCTTCCGCCAATGCGACAACTTCTAATAGAAAAGAGTTAATAAATCCATCCATTCTTATGAAAAAATTATTTATTTATCTCATAGGCATGCGCCACGTTGAGAACATTTTCTTCGTCAAACCATTTTCCCATCAACTGAAAACCTATTGGCAAATCATGTCCATCAGTTTCTATTTTTGTTCCAGGCACAGAAATCGCTGGCACGCCCACAATATTAGCTGTAATGGAAAAAATATCCGCTAAATACATCTCCAGCGGATCTTCGATTTTTTCTCCAATCTTAAAAGCTGCTGTTGGGGTTATAGGTGTTAAAATTAAGTCAACTTCCAAAAAAGCTTTTTCAAAATCTTCCCTAATCAGCGTTCGTACTTTTTGCGCTCGCAGATAATAGGCATCGTAGTAACCTGAGGAAAGCGCATAAGTTCCAAGCATTATTCTTCTTTGCACTTCTTTCCCAAATCCGTAATGACGAGAATCAAGGTATGTTTCCAGTAGTTTTTTGGGCATCCTATTTTCCCCGAGACCAGAATTTTCCTCATCATCAATACTAAGGCCATATTTTATTCCATCAAAACGCGCCAAGTTTGAGCTAACTTCACAAGGCACAATGATATAATAGACCGGTAAAGAATACTTGATATGAGGCAGATTAATTTCTTTTATCTCTGCTCCCAGCTTCTTATACGTCTCAATAATCTCTGAAATGGCTTTTTTTTCTTTTTCTCCAAGTCCATCAATATATTCCTTCACAATTCCAATGCGCATACCTCCAATTTCACCTGTTAGATATTTTGCATAATCTTTGCCAGAACTGTGAGCTGAAGTTGCATCCATTTTATCTTGTCCGGCGATAACACTAAGAATGATTGCCGCATCTTCTACGGTTTTTGTCAATGGCCCGATCTGATCAAAACTTGAGGCCATAGCTATTGCTCCATAGCGAGAAACTCGCCCATAAGTTGGCTTTAGTCCAACTACTCCGCAAAAAGAAGCCGGCTGACGAATTGAACCACCCGTATCAGTTCCTAATGCCCAAACGGCTTCATCCAAAGCCACAGCGGCCGCCGATCCACCGGATGAGCCACCCGAAACTCGAGTTAAGTCATAGGGATTTTTTGTCACGCCATAAGCACTGTTTTCAGTTGAGGATCCCATCGCAAATTCATCCAAGTTGGTTTTTCCCAAGAACACCGCCCCATTTTCCTTCAACTTCTTAATTACTGTCGCGTCATAGGGAGCGACGTAGTTATCCAAAATCTTCGAGGAGGCAGTTGTCCGCACACCAGAAATGCAAAGATTATCTTTGATTGCACCTGGAATTCCTTCTAAAAGCTCAATCGATTCACCTCGCGCAATTTTCTCATCCACCTTTCGCGCTTGTTCCAGAGCCAAATCTTTTGTCACACTAATATAGGCAAAAAAATCCTTATCTTTTTTTTCAATACACGCCAAATAATCCAACGCCAGTTTTTCAGCTGTGATTTCTTTGTTTATCAGCTTTTGATGAAGTTCTCTAATCATAAATTATAATACACTTCTCACCTTATCATAACCATTTTTTTTCTCGTGAAAAAGTTCAATGATTTTTTCTTTTTCACTAAAAGCATAAACCTTGTCCTCTCTGGCAACGTTAATTGATCCGTGTACTCGTGATGTTGGAACAACCTTGGAAGTATCAACTTTTTCCAATTGCTTTATCCAATCCAAAACAGCCGAAAGATCTGCGGAAAATTTTTCGACTTCTTTTTCAGTAATTCCAATTCTGGCTAAGCCGGCAATGTGCTTGACTTCGTCTTTGTTTATCATATTCCTAAGAAATATTTATTTTATCATTTCACCAAACTCTTTTTCGGTAATAATCCGCACTCCCAAATCAACGGCTTTTTGATATTTTGATCCGGGTTTTTCTCCGGAGAGAACATAGTCGGTTTTCTTGCTAACCGAAGAAGATATGAATCCTCCTGCTTTCCTAATCATATCCTTTAGAGCATCTCTTGTAAAGTTCCCGGCCTCGCCAGTTAGTACAAAAGTTTTTCTCCAGATCTTTTCATTAACCATTTTCTCTTCGTTTTCCACTAAAATTTGCACGCCTGTTCTTTGCATTTTTTCCAATAATTTTATATTTTCCTCATTCGAAAACCACTGGCTAAGGCTTTCTGCTGATTTTTCTCCAATACCTTTAACTTTTAACAAATCTTCTTTTGTCACTTTTGAAAAAATATCAATAAATTCCTCCAGCTTATTTATCTTTATCCCCAATACACTCATAATACTTTTCGACACAAGCACCGCCGTTTCTTCGCCCACATAACGAATTCCCAATGCATAGAGAAACTTTTCCAAATTTATACACTTACTTTCTTTAATAGCTGAAATCAAATTATCCGCCGATTTTTCCGCAAACCTTTCCAACGGTTTCAAATCGCCTATTTTTAGTTCAAATAATTCTGCCGTGTTGGAAATTACGCCTTCACTAAGCAGTTGCTCAACAATTTTTTCACCTAAGCCGTCAATATTGAAACCTTTCTTGGAAACAAAATGAATAATTTTTTCTTTTTCCACTGCGAAACACTTTGGATTAACGCAATAAACAGCTGCGCTCTTTTCTGCTTTTCCACCAATGATTTCTTTCTTAACAGAACTACCACAAATAGGACAAGCCAAAGGCATTTCAAACTTTTTTTCCCTGCCGGTTCGCAAGCCAACCAACACTTCTATTATTTCCGGAATAACATCACCAGCCTTTTGAATCACAACCGTATCTCTAATCATTAAATCTAATTTTTTAATTTCATCTTCATTATGCAATGTCGCCCGAGAAACCATCGAGCCGGCCACCAAAACCGGCCGCAAATGCGCCACCGGCGTGAGCGCGCCAGTGCGACCAACTTGCACGCCAATCTCTTCCACAATCGTTGTAACCCTTTCCGCCGGAAATTTATACGCGATTCCCCAGCGCGGAGATTTGCCGGTATAACCCAATTCTTCTTGCAGTTTTCGCGAATTTATTTTTATCACCACTCCGTCAATCCCGAAATCTTCTTTATCTTTTTTTTTCGTCCACTCGGAATAATAATCTTCGATTTCCTCGATACTCTCGCACAAACGATAGTTTTCATTCACCCGGAAACCCAGCTCTTCCAATAACTCCAGTTCCTCAATCTGCGAATCTGGCATCTTAAGATTTTCTTGCTTATTGATCTTATCGATATCATACACGAAACATTCAAGTCTTCTTTCCGAAGCAATTTTCGGATCAAGTTGACGAATTGATCCGGCGGCGGCATTACGCGAATTGGCGAATAGCGCTTCGTTTTTTTTTGCACGCAATTTATTTATCCGCGTTAATTCCTTTTTGCCCATAAAACATTCCCCCACCACAATACAAGAAATATCTTGTTTTAATTTTAAAGGAATATTAAAAATGGTTCTCAGATTTTCACTGACATCTTCACCAATCAGCCCGTCGCCTCTTGTCGCTCCACTGATAAAATTGCCTTTTTCATAAGTCAGAATGACTTTCAATCCGTCAATCTTGAGCTCGCAAACATAATCAAGCTGAAATGGATTGTGTGTCTTGGTAATAATTCTTTTCATTCTCTCTTCCCAGCTTTTTATTTCTTCGAAGCTAAAAGCATCATTAAAAGACCACTGCCTGGTCTTATGCAAAACTTTTTTAAATTTATCCAACGGCTGGCCACCGATTCTTTGTGTCGGAGAATCAATTGATTTATATTCAGGAAATTTTTCTTCGAGCTCTCGAAGCTCTTTCATCAGAGAATCATAAACAATATCCGTCGCGTCCGGCTTATCCAAAACATGATATTCAAAACGAAGCTTATTGATTTCCGCTGAAAGTTTTTGAATCCGTTCTGCTGATTGTTCTTGCTCTTTTCGCATACATCTTTTCTGCATTTATTATTATTTCTGCCAAAACAACCGCCTTTCCAAAAGGCTCAACTATTATGGACAATCGACATAATAAGATAAGATGCCTGTTACATCAGTGGGGAAAGAAAGCGAATCAAGCATAAAATTATTTTTATTCTTCGCTCTTAAAGCAATATAATTTCTCCCAGAAACAAAATCCCCATTCACGATAAAGACTGTTGTAATATTCTTGTCATTAATCGCCTGAACTTGAGAAGGATTTCGTCTTATTTTATCAGATTCAATCTTATACCAAGAAGCGCTACGAGATGTAGAGTAGTCAGGAGAATCGGATTTCATCACCTCCAATTTGGAAACATCTTCCCAAGCATCAGGGTGATATTCCATCTGCAATTGAATAACATTACACGACGATATTTTTGTCAAAGTGAATTTTTTAACCGGATTTCGCACCCGATCAAGCATTTGAACGCGAATTTTTCTTGCTGTTGATTGCGAAATTCCTTTTTTCTCAATAAAATAAACTTCCGATGCGCTATCCGTTGACGAAAGCTTATCTGTTCCATTTCGCCCATAAAATACAACCGTACTCATATCATCATCAATATACCGAATTGGAAAGTTTTCAGGAATCGTTTGAACGTAAGAATCCAACTTTCTAAATTTATTAAGAATCTCTTCTATATCCGTGTCAGACGCCTGATAAGCAACATAACCTTTTCTGGAATCTGTGGCTAAAATAGCACCTTGTCTGGAACGATTAATCACGGCAATGGAAGTAATTGAAATAATCAGCATCATAAGCAAAATGCCAATCATCAAACTGCCTCGTTTATTTTTTTTATTTTTTAGCATTAATTTTCATCTAGATATTTAGTTCGCATTGAAACGCTTGTTTGCACTGTCATCTCGGGAGTGCCTTGCTTTTGAATCCTGATCGTAATTCTTTTTATATTCTCTCCTGCTACAAAAAAAGACCCACTGACATTTGTGGCAATCACCGAAGTGTCGCCAGCCTCGCGCCTCGTGAGAGTACGATTAGTAGCATTAAAAGAATATCGAACAGTTTCGCCTGAAGCATTGTTTATCAAATCGATTGATTGTCCTAATCCTAAAGTTGGCGATCCGCTACTCATTCGAATATCTTTCGCTAAATAATTCAAAGCCATTGAAATTTCTTCATTATTGGCTTGATATCTCTTAATGCTTGTGCGACTTCGCATATAGGTGGCGGAAACAGCTGTACTTGCCACAATTGTAATACTCAAAACAGCAATAGCCACTATTGTTTCCACCAAAGTCAATCCCTGCCTACCGGCAGTCCGGTTTTTTCTATTTTTTTTCAAAAACTTTTTCATCTTATTTTTTTTATATTTTACTCCGCATCTCCCCAAGCATATAAAGTATCCTCCATTGTTATTCTTTTTCCACTCCAACTAACCGTACTTGTTATAGTCCTGGAATCATCGTCACCTTCAATAGATATGTTTCTGGAAAATTTAGTACTGGTTCCAGTAGCATATTGATAAAAACCTCCACTGGTCAATCTTAGTTTAGTACTTTCACATCCATGGGTTGGATGGCTTGATCTATAGTCTCCGTTATAAACAAAACAATATCCACTATCATTGCTTGGAAACGGAGCACCGAAAGCTTTCCTATACGACGGACAAGGATTCGTAGCAACGCTGCATTTTTTCCAATTATTATCCCGAATATTTCGAACAAGCTCAATTCCTTCTTGCGCCAAGTTGGTGGCCACAATCAAATCGCGCTTGGCAAATTCCGTTCTATAGGAACTACCCATCACTGCGAGAAAAGTAACCAAAATAACCCCCACAATAAAAGTTGCGAAGACGGCTTCAATCATCATAAAACCGTGTTTATCGAATTTATTTCTTTTGTTTTCTTGCTTCATCTTTTTCATTTTATTTTACCCAAAATCCGTAAAATTAATTGCAAACTGCTTGATAGGGCGAAACAGTAATTGTTCGAGATGCTGCTCCGCTTTGGCAAGTTATTGTTCCGTTGCCAGAGGTGATGGCGCCAATTGCGCTGGGAGAATCATATTTCGCTGACCAAATGCCGCAATCGACTCCATTGGGAATGGCAAATGTTTCCATTGTAGTTGAACTATTTCTTTTTATCTTTACGACTGAACTGCTAATATCTACCGTAAAGCTAATTGGAACGACAGTTCCGACCATTTTTCCCGATAAGGCATAATTGCGTGTTTTGTTGATCATCGCCGCCACTTGTTCACACGCATTTGTCGCATTTGTTGATTCCCTCACTCCACCAAGCATTTCCCAAGAAACAGCAGCGATTATGCCAATGATAGCGATAACCGTAACCACCTCGATGAGAGAAAATCCTCGCTTACATTTGGAAAATAAACTTTTTCGCATAAAGCAATTAAACTAAAATAAACCCAAATACCAATTTATTATAGGAAAATAATAAAAAAGAGTTATGAATGTGCCAACAATCAGAAACGGCGCAAAGGGCAATTGGCTTTTCATTTTCTTCTTTTTTAACCCTACTAAAATTATACCATAGATTGCACCAATTGCAAAAGATAAAAAAAGTCCCAGAAGAATTTTTGGCCAACCTAAGATTATTCCCAAAAGAATAACCAGATAGGCGTCCCCCATTCCCATCCATTTTTCACGCGAAAAAAAAGACAGGCAAAAGAAAAATATAAAAGCACCGGCACCGGCCAAAAAACCGGAAATTAATGCTCTATCCCAAAAAATGGGAAAAACTTTTTCCCAATCAAGCAAAAAATTAAAAACCACAGCCAAAATAATTGCCGGAATAAGCACAAGGCTCGGGATTTCCATGTATAAAATATCATAGACAAAAATAACAACGAGCGCACTCGAAAGGACAAGCATCGCACCGGTAACAAACCAGGTGGCCGAATTTTCCAAAACAAAAAATTGGTTAGCTAAAATCACAAAGACAACACCAGTCAAAAATTCAACCAGCGGATATTGCCAAGAAATTTTTTCCCCACAATCGCGACATTTGAACTTGAGCAAAATGAAGCTCAAAAGCGGAATATTATCATACCAGGCAATGGTTTTTTTACATTTGCGACAATGCGAGCGCCCCAAAACTGTTTCGGCCGTTCTAATGCGATAGACTACAACATTGAGAAAACTGCCAATAATGAGACCGAAAAGAAAAAAGATGATGAGCATAATAACTTTGCTAGTTTATTTTTATTTTTTAATCTTCCGTGTTTCCAATATACCACAAATCCCGAAACAGCGCAAAGCAAAATATGCAGCTGATTCCTAACAAAAAACCAAAAGGAGCTCCGATCAATCAGAGCTCCTCTATATTTTTTGGCACAAAAAAAGAACGAACATTGAGTTCGTTCTTTTTTGATTTTACTCTACTCTGCTAAACTAGATAAAAGGTGCCCAGCCACTTCTATCTTATTTTATGGACACTCTGAATCAAATGGAGATGCGCCAACAAAAACACCGGTTTCTGTAATATTAACATCACAAGCGCCAGCTGCAGTTCCCCATGCTCTAATATTATCAGCTGTAATTGTGAAAGTTCCATTTCCAGTTGTTCCGCAAGATTGACTAGAAATTGCTAAATAGTTCACATTTGCAGTATCAGCGGGAAGGGCAATAGCTGCTGTATCACAAGCCACCAAAAGTCCAGGCACTGCTCCAGAGACTTCGCCAGCAAATGCAGACCTGTTTGCTTTTCCTCTGGCGCTATTTAAACTAACCAGCACGATAGAAGCTAAAATTCCAATAATCGCAATCACGATTAAAAGTTCAATCAAGGTAAAACCTTTTTTATTTTTTATCATATTTTCACCTACCTTTCTATTTTTAAATTTTTTATTTTATCACAAAACAACAATAATCCAATTAATTACAAGCGGCATCAAAATGCGCTCCATCCTGATCGATATAAGTTGCAACGGTAGTGCAGTCAACCCCTGCTGCAAACGACCTAATCGGAGTTGCTGTCATACTAAAAACACCAGTTCCAGTAGCCCCACAACCGGAATTATCCAGAGCTGACCAGGCAACATTAGCAGTATCGGCAGGAACCGCTAGAAGAGTTCCGGAATCACAAGCATTCGTAGATCCGGCTACTGCACCAGAAACCTCTCCCTTAAATGCCGCTAGGTTCGCCTTTGATCTTGCGCTACTCAAACTCACCAAAACAATACTCGCTAAAATTCCAATAATCGCGATCACGATTAAAAGTTCAATCAACGTGAAACCTTTTAGTTTTTTGTTTTTTATCATTTCTACACCTACCTCTCTAGCTTTTTTAATTTTTATTTTATTTTTATCTCAAAATCTGCCAAAATCTTATTGAATCTGCCCGGCAATGTTATAGATCGGCATCAGAACTCCCACCGCCAAAAAGGCAACCGCTATTCCAATCAAGATCATTAGAATTGGTTCAATCAAGGTGGACATATTTTTTGCCATCAATTCAACCTCTTGGCCATAGAATTTTGTGATATGCCCCAGCACTGAATCGACTTGTCCGGAATCTTCGCCAATTTTAATCATACGTGAAACCATCGGTGGAATGAGTGGGCTTTTCTTGAGAACATCGCTCATATTATCGCCTCTCTTCACATTTTCGGCTGTGAGCAAAAGAAGATCTTCGTAGGCGCTATTGTCAACGACTGCGCTTACAATAATTATTGCTTTAATGATTGGAATTCCTCCGGCTAAAAGCACCGCTAGATTCTCTGAAAATCTGGTAATATAAACATAACGAAATATTATTCCAACAATTGGCAATTTTAGCTTTATTCGATCCAATTCTCTTTTACCCTCCGCCGAATTAAGATAATAAGCAGCACCACCGATTGCACCAAAAATAATCACCAAGACCGCCCACCAATATTTGGCCATGAAATCTCCTGACGTAATAAGGACTGTTGTGTACCAAGGAACAGCCGCATTCAAGTCTTTAATCATTATGGCTAACTTGGGAATAATCAAAGTTACTACCAAAAAAGCAATCACGAAAAACACAACCATCACAATCACCGGATATACCATCGCAGACTTTACCTTGCTAGTCAGGCTGTAATTTCTTTCAATATTGCCAGCAACATATTCAACTGATTTTTTCAAATTTCCGGAAGCTTCTCCGGCTTTAATGATATTGATCGCCAAGCTGGAAAAAACTTCTTTATGTTTTGCCATAGCGTCAGAGAGTGTTACGCCATCCTCAATATCTCGAGCCACATCACTAAGAATAATTTTCAAAAAACTACCACTAGTTTGTTCTTCAATCGCATTGATAGCAACCACAATCGGCACTCGCGCTTCAATCAGAATTGCCAATTGACGGAAAAAAACTAGCAACTCCTTATCTGTAACCCTATCATAATATTTAGCAAATACCTTTCTGGCCATGTTTCCGGTATCTTCTTCAATATGAATTGGGAAAAGTTCATTTTTTTGTAAAGTAGCCGCCGCCAAATCTTGACTTGCGGCATTCACAAGACCTTCTCTTATTTCTCCCGCTTTTGTTTTTGCTTTAAATTTAAACTTCATATTGTTTTTTTCAATTATACTATTAATTTAAAAAAAGTTCAACTAATAATTTAATAGGGTTTCAAAATTTTTGGAATCCCGTGCATATGACGCGGCGACATCGAAAGAAACCAGGCCTCGCCTAACCAAATCAGCTAGCGAATTGTCCATTGTTATCATCCCCTCCTGCGAGCCCGTCTCAATCACATTGCCAATTTGATAGCTTTTGTTTTCTCGAATTAAATTTTCCACAGCATGATTTTTAATCATTATCTCAATCGCCGGTACACGTCCTTTATCTACCCGAGGAATTAATCGCTGAGAAACAACCGCCAAAAGAACGCTTGCGAGTTGCGAACGCACTTGGTTCTGCTGATGAGCCGGAAAAACATCGACAATCCGATCTATTGTTTGTGGAGCATCATTGGTGTGCAAGGTTCCAAAAATCAAATGCCCAGTTTCTGCGGCTGTCATCGCAGCTGAAATTGTGTCCAGATCTCTAAGCTCACCGATGAGAACTACATTGGCGTCTTCTCGAAAAATTGCCTTCAAGGCTGTTTGAAAAGAATCGGTGTCTTGATATACCTCTCTTTGATTAATGATTGATCGATCTTGCTCATAGACATACTCAATTGGGTCTTCAATTGTCAAGATATGCTTTTCCTGGTTATGATTTATTTCATTAATCATTGCCGCAAGTGTCGTTGATTTGCCGTGTCCAACCGGCCCAACCATCAAAAATAATCCTTGCGAAGCTTTGGTAAAGTTATAAAGAATTTCCGGAACGCCTAGTTCTTCCAGATTTCTGATTTCTCGAGAAATCAAACGAAAAGCCACACTAAGATATCCTTGTTGAAAAAAGGCATTTACCCTAAAACGCACTTTATCTTCAAAATTATAGGAAAAATCAATCTGGCCTTCTTTTTCCAATTGTTTTTTCTTTTCTTCAACAATAATGACATCACAAATTTCCCTAGTAACCGCTGCGGTCAGAATCTCATCCTGATTGAGTGGATAAAGTTTTCCATCAATACGATAAGTTGGATAGCGTCCAACCACTAAATGCAAATCCGACGCACCCCTTTGCGCGGCTATTCTCAATAAATTTTTTATTTTTTGTTCAATTCTTAGCATATTTTTAATTATTGTTGAGTAAGCTGTTAATTTTTTCCAGGACTTCCGATGGGGTAAAGTGCGATTTAATCAAAAAATCATGCGCTCCCAGTTTCATCCCAGTATCAATTTCTGCTTTTTGACTCAAATTGGTCAACAATACCACGGGAATATTTTTAAACTTGTCGTCTTTTTTTATTTTTTCCAAGACTTCCAGTCCACCCATATAGGGCATAATGATGTCAAGCAAAATCAAATCGGGAATTCGCTCCTCTTCTTGCAACTTCTCCAACGCTTTCAGTCCATTATTGGCGCCGACCACTTCAAAGCCAGCTTGTATGAGTTTTGTATGATAGATGTCCATCACAAAATAGTCGTCTTCAATAATCATTACTTTTTTCTTATCATTTTTCATAAATTTACAAACTTAAAAAATTAATCATTTTCTTCATCTAATGTAGTAAAGCCACATTCTGTTACTCGCTCAACTTCTTCAATCGTAGTGAGTCCTTTCAAAATTTTTAACACGCCATCCTGTTCAATTGTCAAAACTCCCATTCGATCTCTTTCTTTTTTGATCAGATCTTCACTGCCTCTTTTTTCAATAATGATATTTCTTATCTCTTCTGTTATGGGCACAGCTTCATAGATTGCCACACGTCCCTTGAGCCCCACCCCATTGCAAGAGTCACAACCTGCGCCGTGATAAAATTTTACCCCATCGGCTAAATTTATTCCATAACTTGCCATTTCTTTGGCTGAAATGTTTTTTGTTTTTTCAACTATTTTTGCGGTAATCACATCAGAGATCTTTGTCTCCTCTTTGCATTTTTCGCAAATCCGCCGCACCAATCTTTGAGCAATGACCATACGCAAAGATGACGAGAGTAAAAATGGTTCAATTCCCATATCGATAAGCCGCGGAATGGCGCCGATTGCGGTATTGGTGTGCAAAGTGGAAAACATCAAATGTCCAGTAAGCGCTGCATGCACAGCCAACTCCGCCGTTTCCGCATCTCTGATTTCTCCCACCATAATCACATTCGGATCTTGACGCAAAACCGTTCTGAGACCTGAAGCAAAAGTATAACCAATTTCTGGCTTAACTTGACTTTGATTCATCCCTTCAATAAAATATTCCACTGGGTCCTCGAGAGTAATAATATTCCGTTCTTCATTATTCAAAATTTTTAGTAGAGTATAGAGTGTTGTTGACTTTCCGCTGCCAGTTGGCCCGGTCATTAAAATCATCCCGTAAGTCTCCTTGATCGCCCTGCTAATATCTTCTTTCGCCTTACCCGTAAGACCTAAGGCATCAATACTTCCAGTTCCACTATCTTTATCTAATATCCTCATTACAATCTTTTCTCCTCCCACAACCGGCAAAGAAGAAACACGAAAATCGATATCTTTTCCATTAAAGTTTAACCGGAATCTTCCATCCTGCGGTTTTCTTTTTTCATCAATCTTCAAATTAGCCAAAATTTTAATTCTAGAAACCACCACCGGACCAATCTCAAGCGGAAAAATAAGACTAACATGAAGCAATCCATCCACTCGAAAACGAACTCGGTAATCCTTATCCATTGGCTCAATGTGAATATCGCTAGCTTTTCCAGCCACAGCATGACTAATCACAACTTCAACAAGCTTAGTAACGGGAGCATCTTTCAAAATTTCCGCTTCTTTTTTGCCTCTTTCGGCAATTATGTCCTTTTTTTCAGAAATTTCTTCTTGATTTTTTTCATCCTTAAACGAATCAATGGCATATTTAAGAGCTTCATTCGTTTCATTATAATATGCTAATAAAATGGAGAAGTTCTTGGGCGATACCCAATAAGTTTCTATCCTGACCTTTTCTTCTTCAGCTACAAAATTCAAAGTATTCAAAGCTTGCATATTTTCCGGATCAATCATGGCCACCTTTAAAACATCATCTGTTTTTTCAAAAGCCATCATTTCATATTTCTTTGCAACTTCCTCGGGAATTATGCTGATGACTTCTCCTGAGATATTTTTTGGCACATCCCTTAAAATATTTTGTTTGATTCCTTGTATCTCTTCGGCGTTATCATCATCATTTTTTTTGACCTCATCATCTTTGATCATTGTTTTGTAACAATAAAAGGGTTGTTTCCTCCTTTTTGTCCCGGTAAAACATTATTAACTTCGATACTTCGACTACTTCTTATTTTTTCAATCGTCTGCTTATCAAAATTTCCCGTGGAAAAAACTGGGTTATTAACATCACCCTCTACCAATCTTTTCAATTCCTTAAGATAGTTAAATTCCAACGTCAAATTCACCTGCAAGGAGTTGCTCGCGCTTTGATCTTCTTTCAATAGCGCTTTTATTTCCAAAGCTGAAACCTTGCTGAATCTTTTTACTTTTTGAATTTTTTCTAAGAGCACTTTTATATTTGCATATTCACCCACAACCAAAAAGTCAACTTTCAAATTTTTTGGCACTGCTTTCGGTGTTACTGGAGATGAGACAGGTTCATTTCCGGAAAGCGTATGAACTGAAATGCCCGAAGCAACATCTTCGACAGGAGCGACCACTTCTTTTTCCTCAGAAATTGAAATATTTAAAACCGACAAAGCGCTCTCTTTGGCTAAAGAATTTAGACTTTCAATAATTTTCTCCTCTTCTTTGTTTGTAGGAATATAACCAAAGACGACAGAATTTTCCGAATAATTAGTATTTAAATCGGCGACTAACTTCCCAGCGTTGCTGATGCTGTTGTCCAGATTTTCTACTAATTTTTTTTGCTCAGCTAGTTGCTGATTCTTCTCCTTGACGCCATCAACTCCATTGGTATAGGCAGGATAGATATACCAAATAATTGCTACTATTATTATGACAATCAGTGATGGAGCGAGTAATATTTTTATTTTCATATTTTTTATTTAATTGTTAAGACAACTGGAAAATTAATTTTATTATTTTTCATATCCAGCTCAGATTCTCCGGCTAAAACGGCAGAAAAATAATCATAACCCTTAAAACTTAAAATTTGTTTTGCTACCGTTTCATAGTTATCTGCAAAACAATCCAGCGTAATTGATTTGGTTGCATCATCATACTCATAAGAACCCAGATAAACTCCGGCGACTATCGCTTCTTCAACCTTTCCGATGTTTTTATTGCCATTTCTCTCATTAGCCAGAAGTTCGCCTGAAATCAAAAGCCTATTTTGAAAATCAAGCACTTTTTTCCCATCACCAATAACGAAACTGCTCGTTTTACTGCTATATTCAGATTTCAAAGCATCGATATCACCAGTCAACTTATTTCCATAGAAAAATAAGCCGACATAGGCCATGACTATGAAAAGAAGAGCCGCAAAAATCAAGCTTGTGCCCGTTCCAAACATCTCACGCTCCTCACTGCGAGTAATTAAATTTAAATCTGTCATTTTATTTTTTATTCCCTTGGGCTCCGCTCGAAGCGGATAAGGCCAATAGAATTGAAATTATTATTTATTTTCTTTTTTTAAAATAT
>CAIMLT010000100.1 GCA_903842445.1 uncultured bacterium | reverse complement strand
GGCAGGAGTTTATCCGCCGAAGAGGCGGGAGGGAATTTCAAATGCATCAAAAATCCTGACGGATCCTATGACTTTGAAATGGTGGTGGAATTCTGGCCACAGAGACTTTTTTATGTCGGACTGTTCATTTCGGGAATGACCTTGCTCTGTTGCGTTGCGTATCTAGGTTATGATTGGCGTAAACGAAGAAAGTCTTGACAATCGTCTATCAATCGTCTATAATTAGACTATACTAATTAGTTAAGAGTGTTATGTTTAAGCCAAAATACATCATTTCTAATCGACTATTGTCGAATATCAAACGAATAGCTGAGATTATTACAAACCTGAATAGCCATAGCTTTTCGGGTGTTGTTTTGGCTGATTCAGAAAAAAGAGCGCGGGAAATATCAGCTTTTTCCTCCACGAGCATTGAGGGTAATCCTTTGCCGCTAACCGATGTTAAAAGAATTCTAAAAACCAGACCGGAACATATCCGCGACAGTGAAAAAGAAGTCTTGAATTATAATAAGGCACTAATTGATTTGGATGGTTCAATTAGAAATGATGGGTTAATTTTCGATTTAGCCTTAATTTTGAAAATTCAAGGGACGATTACTGATGGCTTAATTGAAGAATATCGTCGCGGACAACTACGCCAAGAACCAGTTTTTGTTAATAATCCCAAGACGCGCCAAGCTGCTTATCTCCCACCAGAGCACTCAGAAGTATCCCAGTTAATGAAAGACTTGCTGGATTTTATTTGTAACAACGAAAAGATAATTGATCCTTTGATTTTGGCGGGAATTTTTCACAAACAATTTGTCATCGTGCATCCCTTTATTGATGGCAATGGACGCACGGCTCGCTTGGTTTCGAAAGTATTATTGGCCAAAATGGGGTTGAATACGTTTAATCTTTTTAGCTTTGAAAATTATTATAATAAAAATGTCAGCAGATATTTCGAAGAAGTTGGACTCATTGGTAATTACTATGATATTAATAGTCAAATTGATTTTACCTCTTGGCTGGAATATTTCACGGATGGCATCATTGATGAACTATTGAGAGTTGGTAAGAACCTAGAAATGGAAAATATTTCTCCAGAAAATGAATTAAAGAAATATCATCAGGAGATTATTGGTTACATAGAAAAGCACGGATTTATCAGTGATCGAGACTATGCTAAGCTCACTAAGCGAGCCAAGCCAACAAGAAATCTCGATTTTAGAAAATTAATAGAGCTGGGTATTATTGAAAAGTTTGGCAAGGGGAAAGCGACTTACTATAAACTAAAGAGGGGATAGATGCAGTATTGATTTTGTGTCCAAAAATTTCCAAGGCACGATCCAAAATGACAACCTGCCAAGTGGGAATCTAACCGAAACCTGGTTCCAAAAACCAACTGAAAATAACAATAATCAGTGGAGTTTTGGCCATAGAGACTTTTTTATGTCGGCTTGGCAATATCTTTGTCGACGTTGCTGGGTTGCATTGTATATCTCGGCTATGATTGGCGGAAAAGGCGGAAAAAACTTGACCCAAAAATAGTTTAGTGTTATTATATCAGTATAATAACCTAAAAGAAAAAATATGAAAAAAAAGTTACCAGATGATCAAATCGCCTTTTATCAAACGCCGGAGGGCTCAGTAAATATTGAGGTGCTGTATTCCGAGGAAAATATTTGGTTGCCACAAAAGCGTATGGCCGAGCTGTTTGATACGACCAAGCAAAATATTAGTTTGCATCTAGCTAATATTTTCAAGTCAAAGGAATTGGATGAAAAAGTAGTTGTCAAGGATTTCTTGACAACTGCGGATGATGGTAAGAAGTATAGAATAAATTTTTATTCTCTTGAGGCGATTATCGCCGTTGGTTATCGAGTGAATTCTCAGCGGGGCACGCAATTTCGTCAGTGGGCAACTGGAATTTTGAAAAACTATATTCACAAGGGCTATGCGCTGGATGTTAATCGGATGAAGTATGGTTCACGCTTTAGCGCTAGATATTTTGAAGATCTGTATGAAGAAATAAAAGATATTCGCACCAGTGAGCGGAGGATCTATCAAAAAATTACCGATATCTATGCAACTGCAATCGATTACTCACCCAAGGCCTATGAAAGTAAGAAATTTTTTGCGACTGTCCAGAATAAGCTACATTTCGCTATTACCGGAAAAACGGCGGCGGAGATTATTATAGAACGAGTAAGTAGTAAGAAAGAAAAAATGGGGCTAACTTCTTGGCAGAGGTCGCCGAAGGGAAAAATTATGCCAAGTGATACGGTAATTGCCAAAAATTATCTAGCTAAAAAAGAATTGGAGCACTTGAATCGCATTGGGAATATGTATTTGGATTATGCGGAAATGCAAGCGGTGCGAGGCAGGGCGATGACGATGAAAGATTGGTTGGTAAAACTTAACGCTTTTCTTAAATTTACCGAATATGAAATTTTGACGAATGCAGGGAAGGTTAGTCACGAAGTGGCGGAAAGTTTGGCGCTAGACGAATATGAAAAATATCGCGTAAAGCAGGATAGAAATTATATTTCCGACTTTGATCGGGAAATGAAAAAAGTGTTGGAATCGCAGAAAAAGAAAAGAAAATAAGCACAGGATATATCTGAAATATTTCTCAAGAAAGTGAATTAGTCAGAAAATTATTGGAAAATTCAACTGTAAAGAAATTCTTTATAGTTCAAAACGAGTAAGCTTTAAGAATATTTTAATTTAAATTGTATGTATTTTTTAAATTTTGTAGAAGAATTTTGGAATGTAAAACCAGAATACCGAGACTGGGCTATTGGAAGAGTTGAAATTCATAAAGATGATGAGCAATGGGCAATTGATGAGCTTAGATTTTCTACTCCATCATCGAAAGAATGGGTGAAGTTTAGAGAAGAATGGGATTTTAAGGACATAGGAGATTTGGAGCAATTCAAGAAACTATTAGTACAATTTCAATGCAAATAGTGTGCGATAGGTCTCAGTCGACAATAATAGTGAATCTTTGCTATAATTTCAGTAGGTTATTGGATTTAATAAGTAAATGAAATAGCAAGAGCCTAGGAATGCAAAGATACTGGAAAAAAATCAAAACTTGGTTGCGGGAATATTGGCCGATTGGGGTCTTGTTTTTGATTTCTGCGATTGCCTATCACAAATGGCTGTCTTTTGGCATTTTTTGGAATGGGGACTATGGGTTTACTTTCTTTGAGAGAGAGCTCGATTTTTTGCACTATTCCGCTTGGGATGCGCAATATGGATTGGGAGCGCCTAGCTTGGTGCTTTGGATGTGGTTTTGGAGAATTTTGCCAGGGTTTTTCGCATTTTTCCATCAGAGCTCTGACGTTTGGGACAAATTTTTTATTTTTTGGC
>CAIMLT010000099.1 GCA_903842445.1 uncultured bacterium | reverse complement strand
GATTATTATTTTCAAAAACATCTTGGTTATTTTCGGGCAACGCTTCTGAAGTTTTTGCGATTTTTCAGTTTTTAATATTATAGTCTAAGCAGGATGGTCATCCGAAATTTTCAGTTAAATGGATGAATCTTAACATGGATAAAGAAAATGTTATTTAAGCTACTTTTAACTTTTTGTGTTTATTTACCTTTTCAGATTGCTCTCAGTCCGAGCACGGGAGTGGATCTTGCCAGTTCGCGAGTTTTCATTTTGGCGTTGTTTTTTGTTTGGACGGCGGAGGGATTAATAAAAAAGAAGCTTTTTTTGGAAAACAGCAAAACAAATTTTTGGTTGGTGAGCTTTCTTTTTCTTAATAGCTTGTCAGCGGTTTTTGCTGAAAATAAGGATTGGTCACTGCGCAAGTTCTTGTTTTTGTTATCAATTTTTCCGCTTTATTTTGTGGTTGCGAATCTGGTTGATACAAAAGAGAAAATGGAAAAGTTGATTAAGTCTTTGGTTTTGGGTGGATTTTTTGTGGCCATATTGGGCGTAGTTCAATTTTTTTCTCAATTTATATTTAAGCTAGCTGTAACATATAAATTTTGGGCCAGTTATGTTTCTCCGCTTTTTTTGGGAAAGAATGTGACAGAAGCAGTTCTTAAAAATCCCAGCTGGCTGGTTAATATTTCCGGAGAAACGTATCTTAGGGCAATTGCTATCTTTCCTGATCCGCACATGTTGTCGTTTTTTCTCGGGATGCTTTTGCCTTTTGCCTTGGGGTTATTTCTTAAATTAAAAAATAGGATGTATTTGATCATTTTCTTCATATTGCTTTTGGCAGATCTGCTTACTTTTTCACGTGGAGGATATTTGGGCATATTTGCTGGTTTGGTAGTTGCTTTTTTCCTGCTGTTTGATAAGATTGGCAAAAACTATAGAATAAAGATATTTGTTTTTATTCTTTTTCTTTTCAGTTTTTTGATAATTCCCGGACCAATTTCGGAAAGATTTTTTTCCAGTTTCAATTTTAAAGAGGGCTCCAATCAGGGTCGGATTGAGACTTGGAAGAAAGCCGGAGCCATTATCTTGAATCATCCGATTTTTGGAGTCGGTATTGGCAATTATCCACTTGAAATAAGCGCAACAGCCAACTATCGCGATCCAATTTATGCGCATAGCAATTATCTTGATATCGCAGCAGAAACCGGCCTTATCAATCTTTTTTTGTGGTTGGGGTTTTTATTTTCTTTGGTTTTTGTTTTTTTGATTAAGTCAAAAGACACGCTCTTTTTTTGTGCGCTGTTGAGTATTGTAATTTTTTCTGTTCATTCACTGGTAGAGACCTCTATTTATTCGCCGGTAGTTTTGCCGTTGTTTCTAATTATCGCCGGACTTAGTCGTTTGGCGCAAATGGATGAAAAAAATATTTAAGTTAGAAAATTTAATTTACCTGATTATTCTAGCGCTACCATCTTATCTTTTGCGCTTTGAGTTTCTTGATTTTTCACTTAACGCACTGGATTGCTTGATTGGATTAAGCTTGCTTGTTTGGTTGGTTTTTTATCGTAAAGAGATAGATTGGGGGTTGCTTTTTGAAAAGTATAAGGTGTTTGTTTTTTCAGTCGGGTTAATTTTCTTTGGCTTAGTCAGTTCAGTCCTAATAAACAAAAATTATATTGCAGGGCTAGGTATAATTAAAAGTTGGTTTTTATTGCCTTTTTTATTTTCTTTGATTGTGCGGTCTGTTGTTAAGGATGATAAGCTTGAAAATATTTTTTTAACTTATTATTTGAGTGCTTTTTTGGTTGCGCTTATTTCGTTGGGTTATTTTTTCCAAGGAATTGTAACTTATGATTTGCGACTGCAAGGTTTTTTCAACTCGCCTAATTACTTGGCGATGTATCTTTCTCCGGCAATTTTTATCCTTCTGTATTTATTTGAAAACAGCAAAAGATGGAAAAGAGAGGCATTTTTAATTGCCGGTTTTTTTATTTTGGGCGCGCTATATTTTACTTATTCTTATGCCAGCTGGCTTTCTGTTGTGCTTGCGCTTGCTTTTATTTTCGCAGTTAAAAAGAAGTTAACTTGGAAAAAAGTTCTAGTGAGTTTACTTTTTCTGTTTGTGCTTTTTTTTTCACAGTTGGAAAGAGATAAGTTGGTGGATTTGATTGGGGCAAATGGGCGTTCGTCTTTTTCTTCGCGAGTAATGATTTGGCAATCAGCTAAAAAAATGCTTGAGGATAATTGGTTTTGGGGAATTGGCGCGGGAAATTTTCAAGAAAGCTATTTGGCGTATCAGAAATATTTTCCAGCTTATTTAGAATGGGCCGTTCCTCACCCGCACAATGTTTTTTTATCTTTTTGGCTCTATGGTGGAATTTTTGGTCTGGCTGGATTTCTAGCTTTGGTTTACTTTTGGTTTCTTTATGTTTGGCGTTCAGAAAAAAAAACCAACCTAAAAGTGATTGGGTTGGGTATTATGATTTATATTCTTTTTCACGGGCTGGTTGATACTACTTATCTTAAGAATGATTTGGCAGTTGTTTTTTGGCTTTTGTTTGCGCTTTTATAGTTATTTAAGCATTATTCTATAGAGTTTTCCATCTAGCCTATTTGTGAAAAAGAGGATGCTTTCGTCTGTGTTGAAAAAGAGATCGGTGGCATCGTAACTGCTTATGATTTTATTCAAATCAACGATGCGACTTTTCTCTCCAGTCAGAGTGTCAATTTTCCAAAAGGTATCGGCAGTATGAAACTTCTCTTGGTCATAATCATTCGGCATAATAGCAGAGGCTGGGATTTCTCCAGGTAAAGCGCAATAAATTGTTTGGTTATCGCTTAGCCAGGCACACTTGGAAACAAGCGTGGGAAGATTTAGATTTCGAAGCTCCCCCCCATTGGAGTTGATAAGAGATAGTTGAATTTTTGTGCCCCCTTTGACGTCAGAATGACTGACAATGGCCGATTTTCCATTATTGCTCCAGAGATAGTTAGCTCCAAAGATAGCTTTTAGAATGATTTTTTCTTCCCCACCGGTTAGCGGGATTGACTTGAACAGAGTTTCAAAAAAAGCATCAGGCTTATTCCAAAAAGAAACTAGATTGCTTTGTGGAATTTCTGCAATTTTCGTATCAACAAATGCAGTATCCGCTAACTTGATCCAATTGGTGCCATCGGGGCTGGAGATGTTTAGTGTCCTTTTTTTTTGTGGTTGGGTCAGAGTATATATAGAAAATGCGATTGCTACTATTATGCCAGACTATTTCGTTAAAGTTATCTTTTAGGAGAGTGTTTTTTGACTCAGCATAATTGTAGTAGGAAAAGGTTGTCTTATCGGCATTTACAAATTTCGTAATCACTTTCGTCTTATCTGGAGACCAAGTTACTTTGTTTATACCAATTAAATCTCGAGCAGAGAGATTTATTTTATTATTGCCATCAAAATCTATTTGATAGACTCGTCCACCGTTTTTGGTATAATATTTGATTACATTAGTGTCTTTAATGAGAGTTGGCGCAAGCACGGCTTCGTCAGAAATCGCTGCGATGGAGGCATTGCTAGTTTTTGGCGTGACCTTGGGTACAATGGTTTCCGGAATTTTTTTCTCTGCTATGGGAATTTCTTTGGCGGGAGATTTGAAAGCTAAATTATAAATGCCAAAAAGCAATAAGGCAATGCAAAAAAGGGTGAGAGAAATGAAAAAGATTTTTTTATTTAGTGACATAAAACAGAAAATTAATAGGCTCTTTGACAGCTGGACGTGCTAATATGAAAATGATTTGCAGAAGATGATTCGTCTTTAATGGACTTGGCAGGATCAAGCCCGCATTCCTTAACGGCTGTCGTTACCGCACCAATATTCAAGCCGGTTCTACTAGAAATATCTACTGCTTGGGACTTTCCACCAGTTACTCCACCATAATGGCAGGAACTTTTGGCGTGCGCACATCCAGATGCTTCGTAATTGGAAATGCAATTTTGCAATCCCTTGCTGTCCGAGATTGAATTGACAGTCATTTTGGCTCCAAATTTGCTTTTTAGACAGATCATTAGTGTTTTTAATTCCTCAGAGGCATCACCGCCCGTACATTGATTTTTTATATTAGCCTGAAAGGTGAAATTATTGCAATCAAAACTTGTGGCGATTGGTTCGGCGGCGACGCCACCTTGTCCAGTGGTTGTTGCTCCAGTGGAAGAGCTGACTGTTGAGCAGGTGAAGCTGTTCCAGCTTTTTCCTTCTAGGCCAAAGGCTCCTTCAGCGCCTTCTTTTTTTGCAGAAAATATCCAAAAGGTGGTGTTTACAATGAGCCAGGCGCCAAGCATTAGGGCAAAACCAATCAGCACGCTGGTTACAAAGCTCTTGGCTTGTTTGGAAATTTCTGGGCTCCCAGACGAGATGACATACATAACTCCAGCAATTGAGATTGCAGTTATTGAGAGAGTAATGAGGATTTTCATTCCCCAATCAAGAATGCCTTTGAAGCCAACGAGAAAATGACAAAGAGTGCAAGGATCGTTATCGCTGAATCCGCAGGGAATAAGGCCAGCAGCTAGGGTCGATTTAAAGGGAATAAGTATTGCAGAAAAGATTAACAATGAAAGAATAAACTTAAAGAAATTCTTTTTGAGTGTTTTTTTTGACATAAAATGGATGGATTTATTTTGCTTTACACTTTTTGTAATAATTAAGCACGGTTGCGGTTCTGGCTGGCACAACACAATAGCCACCACAATCTTTTGGACAATCCCATTTTTCATAGTTATTTCCGTAGCTATTAGTCATTCCAGTGCAGCTACTGCTGGTTGCCAGGGCTCCAGGCCCGCCATTATAGCCGGCATAATAATCATGAATTTTTTGTTCATCCGGATTGTTTGTATTTGGTGTTCGGTTGTTTTTATAATTATTTTTAAGATATTTTGCTCCACAAGTTATCGCTGCTTCCGGGCTTTTTTCAAGCTCATCGCAAGTTGTGTTGCATGGTGGTGAGGCCGCTCTTGTTTGCATCGCTCCACAATCCTGTCCCCCATTGGTTCGGTTAGGTTGTTGGTTACAGCTTGATTCTATGGCAGTTACAGCTTCCAAGAGGCATTTATCAAGTCCACTGCTGGCGGATACGGATTTGAAAATAGCTTGCCATTCGGTGGAGTTACAATTGGCTGGTAAGGGAAAATCAATGACTGGATATTTTCCATCATAACTTCTGGCCGAGTCGCTCATTAATTGATCTATGCCCTTGATGGCAACAAGAGCCGGATTAATTGTGTAGAGAAGAACATATGAAAGCAGAGCAAGAATTACGCCGGCGATGGCATCAAAAATAATTCCCTTGGCTTTTCCTGTGGTGCTGGTATTTCCGGCGCTGGTGATATACATGAAAGCACCAGCAGAAATCATTATGACAGCTGCAATCCCAACAGTCCAAAGACCGAATTTATAAATTGCCAAGATGTATAGTTCATATGAATCTGGTCGACCAAAGCCAGGAATTTCTTCCATGGGAGAGTAAGTATAAGCATCTGTCGCCAGGGCTAATATGGGATTAAAAAGCAACACAAGCAAAGTTGCGATGGTCGTTGCTTTTTGTTTTAGTTTAAAATTCATCAGTTTTTGTTTTTGGTAAAATAAAAAAAATAATTTTTATGGCAAAAATAATGGCTGCGCCGGAAAGAGCGATGCGAAAAATAAAAGCGATGTAGCCGGGAATTCCGGAAGAAACAGTGGCAAATATTTTGTTTTTAACATTTTCTTTTTTAGCTAGGGGACCACTGTCGACCATTTGAATTTCAATGTTGTGAGTCAGCTTTTTTTCATAAAATTCATTATATGTTATATTCCAGTATTTGTTAAGGACTTGTTTTGTTTCAGCAGTCGGGGTAAATATCGTGGAGAAAGAAATGGAGTAGTTTTCCCCTCTGCTTTTAGGAGGAAGGGTCAGTTTCCCATAATCTTCTGCATCGATTTTATAGCCATATTTGGTTGCATTGGCGTTATTTATCGTTACACCATCAATGGTCCATCTATAGGCAGGGTCAATTGCAGATGTATTCTTTTGCGTAGCTGTGCCGAAAAACTCTGGCTTGAGTTCGATGTTGCTGTCAGTCAGGGCTTGAAATTTTGTGTTACTGCGATCTTCATACTTATTATTTTTAAAATCTATATAATTTCCCAAGAGTAATCCTCGGCAAGTATAATTTGGCGCGGTTCCTTCTTTTGGAACAATTTTTACCTCAGGTACGGAAACCCTAAAAGCTCTTGTTAGGTTTAATCTTTCGCCGGTTTTGTTATTAAGCATTGACAGCTCAACGCTGTATTGATCACCGAAACTTTTAAGAATTGGGAAATAGGTGTGTTCGGTTGACTTGTCGTTATCATCGAGGCATCCCAGAAAATTACTGTCAGGACAAGCTTGAGTTTCTCCATCAATAGTCCAAAGGAAATCACTATATTTACGATCTCTATTTTCGATGCCAAGGGCAATTAATTCATTTTCGGCTACTTCGCAAACTGATTCGGGGGTTTTTTTAGTTTCGTCAGCGGGATCTGTGAAGAGACATCTTTCTTGCGGGGTGTTATTGGGGCCATCAGTGTTTAGGTCTATTTTTAAATCGGAGCTGGTTTTTGCGGTATAAACTTTAATTCTTTCTTCAGATGAAAGAATCGGGATAACAACATCAACATGTCCTTGCCTATCAACATTTGCTTGTCTTGTTCCGCTGGCCAAGGTATCTTTTGCGGTTACTTTTATTCTAAGATATTTCTCAGATAAGTTCGGAAAGTTTAAGTTGAATTTAAGTGTGTCGATGCCCAGTCCGGATGTTTGAGTGGCATTATCCAGTTTGCTTTTGGTGAGAGGCGAGCCCCAACTGCTGGGATTGGGCTTGTCACTTGCAAAAACTTCCCATGTGTAGTTGAGATAGTCCGGGTTTGTTGCGTTGGTGACAGAAGCTGTCAGGGAAAGCTCATCCCCATCCTTGTTGGAACCTGAATCATTGATGGGATTTTTCGGAATATAGCTTAAAGATATTTCCAGTTTTTCATTTTCCGCACCCATGGTCTGTGGTTTAACGAAGCTATTGGCTAGACATTCATTTAAATCAGTCATGCCCATGCTTATTTTTTCATTGAAGGTGTTATTACCTATTTGATCTGGGGTCGGGGTGCATTTATAGGTATCGTTTGAAAATGCCCACATTGTTTTGTAGGACGCATCTTTTTCATTGGTTGGCTCAATTGATGTCCCTTCGACAGCAACCCCGACCTCATCGCCAGTTTCGTAAGTCCAAGTGAATTTATCAATGCCAAGTCCGATAGCATTAGCCTCATCGCCATTGCCCGTTCCGGCCGTGTCGGGATTATTGGGGTCGGTATGCCAATAGCGTTCTTCCTGCCTACAATAAGTTCCATCGCCAAGAGTTGTTGCTGTCTCTATGGGGAGGCATGCATCGCAAGCAACTTTTCGTTTGGGAAAGAGATGTCCGCAGTTAATTTTGTATTCATTTCCAGTGGCTGTGTCATGAATATAGCAGTTGTCCTTATTTTTACTGACATATTCTCTCTCATCGTCGTTTGTTTCTCCCGTTCCTCGATCATTGCCTCCTTGTATTTTGGTGTAGGGTTGAGTCCGGTTAGGATTAGGACCCGCGTAGCCCTGGCACTTGCCAGATCCATATTCAGAGGTCTTGGCAGCGGTTTCCCAGTCAAAATCATCACTAGCGATAATTCTGGCGGCAACAGTTTTGTAATCTTCAATATTACAACTGCCCACGCCTCCATCAAGTCGGCTACAATTTTTTCTTTTTAAGACCCAGGTGAAATAAAGATCTTTTGTGTCATTCAGGAAATAAGCGACATTGGCTTGAGCTGTGACTTTTTCTCCGGGAAGTGGATTGGTAGGAAGAAATGTTAGGGATACTTGCGGAGGAGTTTTCTTCATTCGCGAAGAATTAAGCGTGCTTATGGTGGCTTGTAGTTCAGTTTTATCAACGCCGAGATCACTAAGCACTTCGTTCATTGCTCCAACTGGATTGCTCAGACTGAAAGTGGCCGCGGAAATGGGTAAGCCGCTAAGAGAGAAAAGATTAAAAGCAAGTAAGATAACGGCCAATATTCTTTTGAGTTTTCTTTTCATCGGGTTAGATAAATAATATAAGCATCTAGAATTATTATAGCAAAAATACTCATAAAATACGAATAGAAAAAAGATTTTGTTTTGTAGGCAAGAAAGCTTCCTGTAATTGAAAGCAGAATAAGCGGAGTTGTTTTTAGGGAGATTGATTCAGAAATAAAAAAAGTCAAAAAGAAAAT
>CAIMLT010000098.1 GCA_903842445.1 uncultured bacterium | reverse complement strand
TAATTATTAATTTTCCGTTATCTCCTTGATTGAATAATTCATATGCCCCTGGCTTTTGTAGTAGTTTTTAATGAGGATGTCGGCAAGTAACCCAAAGATAAAAAGCTGAATTCCAACAAGAATCAAGAATATCCCCACCAGTGGCCAGATTTTTTCCGAAAGCGAAGCGCCAAAAAATATTTTTTCAATTGCCATCCAAGCTAAAATTAAAACTCCTGTGAATGACAAGGCCATCCCACTGCCACCAAAAAGATGCAACGGTCGATTGGCATACTTGCGCCAAAACCAAATTGAAACCATATCCACAAAACCTTTCACTCCCCGCCTCCAATTATACTTCGTCACGCCGTGCACGCGCGGATGATGACTGACTTTTACTTCACCCACCTTGAATCCTTGCATTTCCAAAATGGCTGGGATAAAACGGTGCATCTCACCAAAAAGATCCACACCCACGAAACATTCTCTTTTGTAGGCCTTGAGACTGCAACCAGAATCGTGAATCTTATCTTGAATCAAAATCTTGCGCAATAGATTAGCCCCGCGTGAAAATATTTTTTTGCTAAGGGGATCTTTTCTTTGCCAACGCCAACCGGCAATCACGTCATAACCTTTTTTCATTTCTTCCAAAAGCAAGTGGATATCAGCTGGGTCATTTTGCAAATCACCGTCCATCATCACAATAATATCTCCTCGAGATGCCTTAATGCCAGCATCAAAAGCGGCCGTCTGACCGAAATTCTTGCGAAAATTAACCAAGCGAAGCGGGAAAAGCCCACGGCACTCCTCAGCTGTCTTGTCTTTCGATCCGTCGTTAACAAAAATGATTTCAAAACTTTTTCCCAATTTCTGGCAAGCCTCCTTAATTCTCCTATGCATTTCAATCACATTACCTTCTTCGTTATAAAGTGGAATAACAACAGAAAGCTCCTTTTTTTCTTCCATAAATCAATAATTAATGATTATCTAATTCTCATTGATTATAGCACCATCCGAGCCCTTGTGCAATTCAGAAAAAGAGAGCATTGCCGTAAAAATCATTAGGTAATATGCCCAGATTGCACTAGTTTCCGCCCAATCACTTTGCTTTGCCACAAGCAAAATGGCAGTTGCCACAAGCAACACAATTGCCCCAATCGCCGAAAAACGACTAGGAATTGGATGGAGAATTGAAATAACAAACCCAAGAAAGAAAATGAGATTGGCAATTTCCCATTGGAAATAAATTCCCATTCCCAATGAAAATAAAATCAGCACCACTTCCAAACAAATCCTCAGAGATATTTTTTTTGGCAATTTCTTGAACATAAATAAATTATTTCATTTTTAAATCTGCCGTAATTTTCAGATTCTTGAGTGCGAATGATTTTCCCTTACTCATGTCATCTGAATCATAGGTTATCTTAAAATAAACCGTCCGCAGTTCCTTGGTTGGAACAATGTCAGCATCAAATACTTGCACGGTTTCTTGTGTTGTTGTTTTTGTTGAACTGCTAGAATCACCAGCGGAATCACTGTTGTCTGAATTATCAGTGCTATCTTGATCGGTAACTGTTGCTTGTTGATCCATTGCTAAATTAACACCGGAGCTGGATACAGTTTCCGATTTTTCCAAGAATGGCAAATCAATCCAGTTATTTTGATCAAAGGAATAACTTACGCGAACATTTTTCCAAGCTGCCCTGAGTTGTGTAGCGGAAAAATTCAGTTTGCTAATCGGATAAAGTGTATTCACTATGTAGTTGAGGCTGGCGTTTTTATCAGCAGGAGCAAGAATGACCTTATCATTGTCACTGAATTTCGTCCCGGGAGAAGCAGTTTCCAAGTCCAATAAATCGATGAGTTTTCCTTTTGGAGTATAAGTATATTTTCCGATGCCCTTGCCCAAATCTTCAATCTTGGCCCCATTTAAAATTTTCACACCGTTTTCAAGGAAAAAATCGGCACTATAAATCTTGAAATACAGATCACCATCAATCGGATAAAATTCTTTGTATCTTTTCATCACCGCTGATCCCTTTGAATAACTAGCATCATCCCTGGAACCCTTGAATTCCAAATAATTTTGACTGCCGACATCTACTTTGGAATTATCCAGACTGATGAGATAATATTTACCTTTCTCAAGCATCCCATAGAGGGGAAAAAGAAATGTACCATCCACCTCACGATATTTTTCAATACTGTTAGTGGAAAAACCCAAATCGGTAACCACCGGACCAACAAAAGAAACTTTTTCTCCGTCGTAATTAACCTCCCGCAAACTCAAAACATACTGCCGACTGCTGGGATTGAGATTTTTGTTGATATCAATTTTAAGCGCCACGGCAGAAATGAGATTTTCTGTGGCCTGAAAAACTTGTCCCAGTGCGGTTTTGCTTTCTCTCAACCAGGGCAAGGAATAGTTTGAATCAAGTTGACTAATCTTGACCACATCCGTATCAGCTTCGCCGATGATGGTTTTTTTTATCGTTGCCAGCTCTTCCTGACTGGCGATGCTGAGCTTTGTAATTCCCGCTTCTTCAATAAAAACATCCCCGCCAGAGCCAAAATTTTCTTTTTGAAATAACAAACTATCAAAGCCTTCTGGTAAAAAGAAAAATGCTTCCTGTTGTTGAAGCTTAATTGACGGTGCAAAACTCAATTCGCCGATCTGCTCTTCTTTTTCTGTGTAGGTGTTTAATTTTAGGAGGATTTTTTCCGCCTGATCAGATTTTCCCTGAAAAGTTAGACGGTAATAACCGGATGGCTGATTTTCAAATAAATCATCAACGTAATAATAATTATTGTCTTTTGTCAGTTGCGGTTTTTCCGGCAAAATTATCAAACATTTTCCATTAGCGCAAGAGTCAGCCGTTTTTTTGTGATTAGCATAGAGAGCCTGATTTACGGCAAAAGCCACCAGCAAAAAAACCAGCGCCGAAAAGATGCGTTTTTCTTGTTTGATAAAATCCAATATTTTTTTGTAATCCCAGTTTTTCATCTTTTCCTTTCTTATTCAGCCTCGTTATTATAGCCTCTTTCTTTTCAAAAAACAACCGCGCCGGCTAATCACTTTTCAATCTATATATCATCATCTGACCAAATTGCTTGTGAGCAATCACCTCGTAGCCTTTCGATTCAGAAGCTAACTCGAATTTTTTCGTAATATTAACGATGTAGAAAAATGGCTTTCCTTGAAACGCTTCGGGCTTCTTAAAATCAGCTCTGACCAAAGAGAGTCCCCTGTTTCGACTAACATATCTCAATGGCTCAGAAAAAGTAAAGGCATAGCTAGATTTACCTGCAAAATAAAATTCCTTTTCCGGATAAACCTGCTCCTGCATATAATCAGCCATCAAATCCAATTCACCCAAAATTGGTCTTCCAAATTGACTGGCGAATTTATTTGAATACTTATACGTAGCCACACCAAGAGAAAAACTATTAGCCCCAACAAACACGGCCCCGATTATAAAAATGATCAACCTTTTCCGTGAAAAACGACTTATCAGATATGTTACAAAAAAACCCAAGAATAGAAAAGGCATAAAGAAAACATGCATAAAATACCTGGGCTTCAAAGCGTCCCCGACTGTTAGGAGAATAAGAAAAGAAAGAGTTCCATATAAAATCATAAGCCCCAAAAAATATTTCCTCCCCGAATCTACTTCTTTTCGAAAATAATAAACCAACGACCAATAGCCCAATAATGAGAAAAGGATACCTAAAAATATCGTCAACACATCCGTCCAATTTTTAACTGAAAAATTGGATATTTTTGAGAAAAACCCAGTATAGAACGACCCGCAATCATCAATCTCTCCGCCGAAAGAAGACGCTATTAGCAAATTTGATTCGAGATGACAATTCAAATCCGCCGACAAATATGCACCGGGCTCGGTTCCACTTTTTCCCGCCTTATTAGTCGCAGAAGAAAAAAAGGCTTTCGTATTGGCAAAGTTAGTTTGTAAATCACTAATTATTGGCCCCGTATTTAAAATAAGTATGACAAGAATTACAATCGCCCATTTTTTCCAAAGTCGCAAATTATTTTTCATCAAGTAGACAAGAGCCAAAAAGGCAGTTGCAAACATCAAGATAAGCACCAGCGCGTGGAGTTGTATTCCTACTCCAATACTAATACCCAAAAATACTAACCAAATCCATTTGGTCTTTTCTTTTTTCCAAACAAACTCATGTAGTGATAGGAGAAAAAGAAGAGAAAAGAAAGGAATTAGATTAGTGTTCCAGGCAAACCGCGAAAACCAGATCGAAAAATAGGACACGGAATATATGCCGGTCAACGCTAGAGAAAGATTGGAACTGAAATATTTTTTGAGAAAAAACCACAAAAGTGGAATGGTCAAAATAGAAAATAACAAATCAGGATAGGCTACTGTGTTCGGCGTAACCCCAAAAAGTTTACCAGAAATAATCTGCAGGTAATAATACATTGGTCCCAGGTCATAGGTCGTATGCAACATGCCTGGTCCCAAGAGTGGCCACGATGTTTTTCCTTTAACAACTCCTTCTGCCAAATAGACATCTCGGACTTGATCATCCCAAAAGAACAACCAATCGCGAAAATGATAGGTACGCAAAAAAATGCCTACAACCATAATGAGCACCAAGAAAAGCAACTTGATTCTTTTTTTGATGATAAGCTTTTTTATGTGAATAAATAATTTAAGCATTTTATTTTCCTTACTCATCAGACTGCTTATCTGTTGTGCCAAATATCACATTGAAAAGCGGAAATATTTTTGGATCCACGGTGGAGGCCGTTTCTGGATTTGGACTCAGAGCGTAGACCGACAAAGTTCCAAATTGTTTTTTTTCTTTTAAACTTGCGAAAGGTGCATATTTGGCCAGTTTTTTCCCTACGCCCTTTTTGGTTCGATCAATAATAAAACTATTTCCATGAAGATAGACAGTATCAAAAAAACTTGCCACCGGAGCACCCCGCTTTTCTGTCAAATACTTAATTGATCTTTCCCAATAACCCTCAGACTGGACAAAAACCGGATAGCCATTTTGTTGATACTGCTCATAAAAATACTGGGCAATTTTTTCCTGCTGTTCCAATGTTACCCGGATCGGCTCCTCCACGATGTGATCCGCTTTAGTGCGAACATTCTCCGTTGTCGCCAATCGCGCCTGAGAAAATCTAGTCTTTAGCACGTCCAGATTTTTAATGGATAAAAATATAATAATAACAGCAAAAATCAATTGGGCCAGCAGTTTTTTCCTCTGCCAAATAAAGTGTACCATAACACCAATAAAAATAAAGGGGAAGGGAGCGACCAAGAGATAAAAACGCGGAGCCAAATCTGAAGCCAAGAGGATAAAAATCAAAAAAATGGACAAAAACAAACTTCCCATAACCAGAAAATCCCCCCTGAGCTTGAACGAACGATAAGCAAGCATTCCACTTCCTAGCAAGAAAAAGATGATGACGCTCAATGCTAAATAAGTTGGAGTTTGCTTACAATGATCGCCACATTTTTTCTTGAGACTAAAACCGTCAAATCGATATTTGGGCAAAAAAATATGATCGTCACCAGTAAGAATCATTGTGTAGCTTTTTGCTTGTCCGAGTACGCTGGCTATGAGCTGTTCAGCGGGATTGTCTTTTGTGTCCTTTTTTAGCGTGATAGCGCGGATGAGTGCTTTTGTGTTTCCACCTCCAGTTTTCCATTCATTAATTGAAACCGGAAAATAGACCAGTAGAATCGCAACAAAGAATACTGTCCACATCTTCCAGGAAAAACTGGTCCGCTTGAAAAAAACAACCGCCACAAGAAATATCGGCAAGGAAAAAAATGCCACGAAATGCAATTGCGTGGCAACAGAAAGACAAATGCCAGCTAGAGTGAGCCACACTCCCGGATAAGTCTCTGCCTTGTCCGTTGCACGAAAAAAACCATACAACATCAATAAAACAAAAAAAGGTGAAACATTTGGATTCCAAGAAAAACGCGCATAAAGCACAAAAAAAGCGCTAATTGCATAGAGATAGGTCAAGCCCAGTGAGATTGCGCCATTAAAAAACCGTTTTAGTAAAAAATACATTAACGGAATAGAAAAAATAGAAAGCAGTGGAACAAAAAGAGCATGCCCCACTGGCGTGTCGCCGAAAATCAGCGCGCTCAAATATTCCAAGTAATAGTAAGCAGGTCCCAGTTGCAAATTTGTCCCGCTGGCTCTTGGTCCCAAGAGTGGCAGATCAAAAAAATTATTTTGAACACCATGAGAAACAAGCATCACGTCTCGCGCTTGATCCAATTCAAAATGAAGCCAACCGGAAAAATGGTAGAGCCGGAGCCATGCGCCCAAAAAAGTAATCAGCAAAAGCAAGCCAAAAACGATAATTTTTTCTCTACCCGCTTGCCTTATTTTTTTTTCAATAAAATCTATTAGTTTTTTCATCATCTTTTATCTATCTCTATTCTTCTATTTTTTATCTTTTTTTCAAGTGACACTTCTATCACTATAGCCTTCTTCTTTCCAAAAAACAAGCGCGAGAAGGGAGAAAAAAACAGCGCTGAGTGAAATTATTCCGCCGAGGTAGAGATAACTTTGGGGGCGATAATAGAGGCTAAGGGCGATTTTTCCATCACTTGAAGTTGGACAGATTTTTTTTAAAGTAGCAGGATCAAGCAAGAACGCATTAAGACCAGCATCGGTTTCCCGATGATTTTTGGATGCGAAAATTGACCCCCCCCACAGCATGACATACCAAGGTGTGGTTCCGCAGACAACTTGCCAATCCGGGTGATATTTTTCAGAAAAATTGATCCAGACTGGCTGAATCAAACTCTGCAAAGAGAAATTCCAACGTGAAGCATTTTCCAAGGCATAATCAACCGTCTCAAAACTAATCTCACGATGAATTGTTTCCGGTTGGCTCGTGAGATAGATCCTTGGTCGAACGGCTTGATTTTTAAAAATCGATTTGTCAGACAAGCCCAGATCCAATTTTTTCCAAGCCGGATCAGAAATCATCTCCGCAATGACAGGAAAATTATTTTTGTCCGCAATGAGATAACGCACATTCGACTGAGTCAACAATCTAGTGGCAAAATTTTGATAAAATAATGCTTGATTTTTTCCGGCCATTTCCGCTCTGGTCTGAGCGTCTTTCAGGCTGGACAGATTTTCCCAAGAATTACTATCACCGGATATAGGTAGATATGGTTGCGCATTGGAAAAACTCACCCAGTGGATTTCTTTTTGCAACCAAACTGTGCGAAAATAATCGCCCTGCGTGAAAATTTGCTCATGAATTCTCAGCTCATCGGCGGGAATTGATTTGGAAGTGAAAATCCGATACATCTCACCACTCAAAATCGGCTTCACATTCCAAAGCATTAAAATACTAACGCCGAAAAATATCCCATATTTCCAATATTTTTTTTGCGCATACTTTTCGCAAAAATGCGCAACAAAAGCCCCAATCAAAATTGAATAGGAAAGAATGATGGCAAAATAGAATTTACTCGCTTCACGAAACGCATTGAAACCGGGGAAGCTCCGATGCAACCAAATAAAGGCGCCTTTCAACGGCAAGGCGTCTTGCTTGGAAAGAAAAATTCCTATCAGCGCGACTAATAACCAAAAAACAAGCTGTTTATTTTTGCGCCCAAAGTACGCTCCCAGAAAAGCCATTATCGGAATTAACCAAAAATAGACCGGGATTTTTTGCGGCCCGAACCAAACCGGCTCGCCTCCATTCCAGAAAGGATGAAACAAAGTCAGAGCCTTTTCCAAATTAAGATAATAATTATTGGGCACAAGCTCGCGTGCCACCACTTCATTATTCGCCAATGCTCCAGTCAGGGTAGTCGGCAAGAGCCAAAAAAGATTGAACAAAAACAACAGTCCGAAAAAAAGCACCATGGCGGAAAAGTTTTGGCGAAAGAATTTTTTTTTCTGTTCACTCCCCTTTTGCCAAAGCAAAAGCCAAAACGGCACTGCCAGAAAAATGAAAAATAAAATATAGAACACGCGAAAATCATAGCCGGCAATGATGAGGCTAATAAGAGCCGACCAGATGAGATCCGTTTTTCTCCCCGTTTCGAAATAGCGCCAAAAAAACAAGAGTGCCAAAGGAGCAAAAGCGCCGGCCAGCGTCAAAGAAAAATGACCCTGAGTATCAATCGCCAGATAATAGGAATTAAAAGAAAAGACCAAGGCGGCCACTGTCGCGCCAAAATTATTTTTCAAAACGTGCTTGGCAAATAAAAAAGAAAAT
>CAIMLT010000097.1 GCA_903842445.1 uncultured bacterium | reverse complement strand
TGTGAGACCAATTCAAACAGCATCGCTCACTGGTGGATTAGATTTTCAAAGTAGTGTGGCTGGAGGAGCTTATGTTGATCTGATGACTCTCTTGGGTGGAGCGAGTGGAGGATCTTTGGGCATTGGCACGAATGCGCCAACTGCCACTCGTTTGCATATCGTGGATAATGTTATCACAACGGGTAATGGAATTTTGGCTACAACAAACTCAATGACAACAGGAAACTTTGTTTATCTTACATCAAACTCAAGTGCAGCTGGATCTAATACCCAAACAGTTTTAAATGTTGCGACGACCGGAACTAATGCAACAACTACCCAAACAACCTATGGGTTGCAAGTAGCCAATACGCATGCCGGAACACTTTCAACCAATATTGCCGGACTATTCAAAGCGACTACTGGAACCGCTGCTAATATCGGATTGAGTGTGGCCGCAATGACTGATGGAGCTGCCAATACCGGTGTTAACATAACTAGCTTTACCGGAACAGCTGTAGCGGTTAACACGGGTGTGGCAATTGGTCCTTTTTCCGGATCAACGGGTGCCTCTACGAATACCGGCGTTTCGATTGGAGCAATTGGTGGAGTTTCTGCTAATGCTTATGGCATAAACATTGGAACATTAACAGGAGGAACCACCGGAAATTATCAAATTAATACCGGAATTATCACTTCTGTTGCGAGCGCATCAAACTATGGCATAAACCTGGGAGGCACAACAGGATCAGCAGCGCTGTCAAACAATTACGGTATTAAAATTGGAACAATGAGTTCAACCGGAGCTGCTAACTATGGTTTGAATATTCTTTCCCCAAGCGGTGCGACGCATAATTCTGCTTTGGTGATTGGAGCGGTGCCAACGGCGACGGGAACTTGGGCGGTATATTCAGCGGATGTCAACAAGTCCTATTTTGCTGGAAGCATCGGTATCGGAACAACTACTCCAGTTGGACAATTTCAAGTGGCTGCGACTGCCGCTCCAACCGCTGATATGATGACAATTAGCAATGCTGGATATGGAGTGATAACTGCTGGAACGAGTGCATTGCAGGTAAATTATATTGGAGGTGCCGCGGCCATTGAATCTTCATCAATCAGATCAGACATTACAGCTGGAGGAGCTACTGGTGGAACATGGAATGCTCTTCGGCTAGTTGGTAGCACCGCAGCTTCGGGTGTTATTGAAAATGGCATTAAAATTGATAATTTAACTGCCGGGACCGGATCGGAAAGAGCGCTTTTTGTTGGAACTGGCTGGGATTTTGGAATTTATTCAACAACAACCGGCGTTTCATCTTTTGCTGGCAATATTGGCATTGGAACAACTGCACCAGCCTTAGCGTTGGATGTGGTTGGTAATGCGCGTTTTTCTGCAATTGGCTCTGGCGCCTATACTGGAGCTGTTAATCGCATGGCTGATGGAACACTTACAACGGCGACATCTGACATTCGTTTTAAAAAAGACATTATTACAATTGAAAGTCCTCTTGAAAAAGTGCTGGCGTTGCGTGGTGTAACCTACAACTGGAAAGATCCAAATAGTCCAAAAAGAATGATGGGTATGATTGCTCAAGAGGTGAAAGATATTGTTCCGGAATTGGTTTTCCAAAATTCGGATGGCTATTACGGAATTAATTATGGCGAAACGGTTGGACTTTTGATTGAAGCGATTAAGGTTCAAGAAATTAAAATTGACGACATCAGGCAAATAGTCGATCAAAATACGACGGATATTGAAAATTTGCAAATATTGGTTAATGAAAAGTTAGACGCGGCCAGCGACATTTTAGCGAGAAATATTGACACAACCAATGAAGCAAATAGTTCTTTGATTATAACGGATACCTTGATTGCCAAAAACATCAAAGCGGAAAACATCGAAGGTTTGCGAATTATTCAAGCTGAGGTTGCAAGCGCACAAAATGATGTGTCAAGCAATTCAGTGGAGGTTGAAAGTTTTGGGCAACAAATCGCTAATTTGCAAATTGCAGTAGCTGATTTGACAAAATCAGCGGATATAGTCAAAAGCTTGAACGTGGATGGCGGATTGATCGTAAATGGCTCGGCTGAATTTCAGGGGCCAACAATTTTTAGAGTGTTAGCAGACTTTGTGGATAAGGTTATTTTCAGAAATAACGTTGAATTTGCCGGACAAGTTCAATTTAATCAAGATTCGGCTGGTTACGCGATCATTAATAAGGGAGAAAAAAAAGTTGAGGTGATCTTCGAAAAAGAATATGCTGATGTGCCAATTATTAATGCCAATCTTTCAGTTCAAAATATCAAAGACGAAGAATTGCGCAGTGCAACTGAAGATCTGATTTTAGCCTCAGACGTGAAGTATCTCATCACGAATGTTTCAACTAAAGGTTTTGAAATAAAAATCAGTAGCCTTAATGATTGGGAAATTCCTTTTGCTTGGCAAGCAATTAGTGTAAAAGATGCCAAAACAACTCAGGCGAAAGTGGATAATGAACGTGTGATTGAAGTGAAAACTGAAGCATCTAGCGAACTAGTTACGCCAAAAGCAGAAACCGAAGAGACCCCATTATTGATTGAAACAGTTTCGGTACAACAAACCATTGTTCCATCTGAAAATGAGGCTTCATCCAATCTTGAGGTGCCCGTTGTTAGCACAGAAGCAAAAAATGATGCTGAAATTGTCTCAGCGAATGATTGAGCAAATTAAAAAATTGTCAGTATTGTTAAATAAATAATTTGAAAAGAACAGGTTTCTGCTAGCGGCGCAGACGCCTGTTTTTGATTTGATTTTTTTCTCTTGAGTTTTAATCATTTTTTTGGTATAGTAAAAATACGCGCTATGCAGAAAAAAAATATTCTTGAACTGAATAAAAAGACCTGGATTGTTGTAGTCCTTTTTTTGCTTTTAACTAATAGCTTAACGCTTTTTAACCTTTTTTTGGATAGTAGTGAGGAAGTGCGGGCTAAATTTAGAAGGGACTATCAACTTCTAAGTCCGGAAAGAAGTTTCTATGATCAAAAAGATTTAATTGTCAATATTCAGTCTTTGCGAGATCAATTAAACGAAATCGGAAAAGATCAAAATATTTCAATTTATTTTGAATTTTTGCCGACCGGTGCCAATATCTCAGTAAATAAAGATCAGAAAATTTGGCCGGCGAGTCTCATGAAAATTCCAATTGCATTTGCTGTGATGAAAAAAATTGAAGATGGTAATTTGCAACTTAGCGATGAGCTTACATTGAAAGAAACTAACAAAAATTCTGAATTTGGCGATGTATATAAAAATCCGACCGGAAAAAAAATTACCGTAGAAGAATTGTTGAATGAAATGCTGATCAATTCTGACAATACGGCGCGCAATATGCTTTCTGAAAAATTGCAAACAATCGATCTTGATGATATCCTCAATCACTTAGGTATTGAATATGATTATAAAAATAATGAACAAATCAGCGCCAAAAAGTATTCGATTTTTTGGCGGTCTTTGTTTTATTCAACTTATTTGAATCCAGAAAATTCAGAAAAAATAATTGAAATAATGGCCAAATCTTCAGCAAGTCAATATTTGGCCAGCGTAATTTCTCCGGAAGTAAGATTTAGTCATAAAATCGGGGTGCTCTATGATGTTAATAGCTATGCTGATTCCGGCATTGTTTATGCCAATAATCGACCGTATATTTTGACTGTAATGGTGAAGGATAAAAATCAGATTGAGGCGGAAAAAAATATGCATGAGATTTCCAGGAAGGTCTATAAATACATCTCGGAGTATTAATTTTTTCTTTATCTGTTTTTATGTTTGTCAAATAAATTTGAGATAGAGTTTGTTTAAAAATATGCCAAGATCAAAAAAAATAAAAGTAGAGGAGAGAAAGACAGAACAATTGATGGAAAAAAAGATTGAGAAAAAAACGGAAGAACCAAAAAAAAAATTTAGCGTTAAGCTGATTTTTGGATTGATGCTTTTTGTATTTTTTATCGGAGCGATTGGTTTTGGTGGTTATTTCTATTTTCAATATAAAAAAGTTTTAAAGAACAGTTCGGTTGGCGCTCAATCGGAAACAAAAGCATTGACGGAAAAAATCGGGAAATTTGTTGATTTGCCGACTGACGAAGATCCAACGATTGCCGAGGTAAAGGATACGGAAAAATTAAAAGGGCAAATCTTTTTTTCTAGCGCACAAAATGGTGACAAGGTGCTTATTTATTCCAAAAAAAAGAAAGCTGTATTATATCGTCCGGAGACAAATAAAGTTATTGAGGTAACCTCGCTAAGCGCAAAGTCGGAAAATGAAGTAGCAGAACCGGAACCAGAAAAACAAAATACTATCGCACAATCAGCTCAAGTTGAAAAAATCACAGAAAATGAATCTGTTCAAGAAAAAGTTGAAACTGACATAAGACCAGCCACTGCGGACGAATCATTTCAGTCAAAAAAGATTATCGTTTATAATGGCACAAAAGCTAAAGGTTTAGCGGCTGAATTGGGGGCAAGGATTTTATCTGAAATGCCAGAAGTGGAAATTGTCAAAGTCGGAAACGCTGTTGGAAATTATCCTGAAACGATTATCATTGATCTTTTCGGGAATAATTCCGAACTAGTGCGGAAAATCATTGAGACAATTGGTGGAGAAGCCGGAGTCCTGCCAGAAGGGGAGATAAAACCGGCGGGGGATATTTTGGTGATTGGCGGAGAAAAATAAAAAGCTTAATATGTAATGGCTATGGAAATCGAAGTCGAAGCAGACGAAATTTTGTCTAGGGAAAAAAGTATCATGAAACTTTTTTCTAGAAAAAGAAAAATACCAAAAAAAGAATCTAAAAAAGCAAAGTTTGGTGCGGAAAAAAAAATAAAGACCGTCGTGGTAACAGCTAAAAAGAGAAATTGGGTAACCTTGTTAGTCATTCCATCCTTGGTTATGGTCAGCCTATTCCTTGGTTATTTCACGCATTATTATAGCAATAAATATAAAGAAGCATTAAAAATTCCACTTTTGTCAGAAAAAAACAAAGATCAAGCGATTGTAGATGTTATTAGTAAATCAATGGAATTGCCCAGTGGAGAAAGTCCGATTGTGGCGGCGGTGAATGATGTGGAAAAAATCAGTCATCAATCTTTTTTTTCCGATGCTCAAGAGGATGATCAAATGGTGATTTATTCGGAGGCGAAAAAAGCCATTGTCTATCGTCCTTCTAGCGGAAAAGTTATTGACGTCGTTCTCTTTTTGGAAAATAGCGATGACGAAGTGGCTGAAGCCCAACCAGAAGCCAAAAAAGAAACAGCATTTAATCAGGTTGCTGTGGCAAATGTTCCAACTGGAAATAATGCAGAGAAAGTTTTAGCAGAAACTGATGTGCAAGAGCCGAAAGAAGAGAAAAAGGTTCGCATCGCCATCTATAACGGTACGAAAAATAAAGGTGTTTCGGCAAAGCTGGCTGAGCAGCTATCTTCAGTTAATGTTAATCTTGATATTGTGATCAAGGCGAATGCTAAGGGGGATTATCAAAAAACAACAATAATTGATTTGGTTGGTGATAAGGCGGAACTTGTCGCAAATCTTGCTGGAGTTCTCGGTGGTGATGTGTCCACAAGCTTTCCGGATGGCGAGTCAATGCCGGAGGCGGACGTGCTCATTATCGGCGGGGGAAATAACTGATGGTTTTTTAGTTTTTTCGATTCGTTAAATGTTGCTTTTGCTTCGGACAATGAATTGAATAATTTCTAAAATAGGCAGCTCTTTTATGGGCTATTGATTTATGAAAAAAATAAAAATTATTAGCTTTAAGACAAAACTAATCCTTACCTTGGAGCTTCTTGTTATTATTATTTTAACTACGCTTGGAATTTTGACCTACAATATTCGCCAGTCGCTTATCCGTCAAGTTTCGGAGACAAAACTCCTCGCCATTGCATCTTCCACTGCGGCAGTGATTGATTCGGAAAAGCTTTCGTCAGTTCAAACTGAAGTTGACACAACCGGCGACAGCTATCGAGAGATTAGACAAACGCTCAAAAAAATTAAAACTGCCAATCCAGGAATTGACGACGTTTATCTTATGAAAAAAACGGTCTATAAAAATATTTTAAAATTTATTGTCAGTGCTTCTGACGCGGAAGATAAGAATGGCAATGGGAGCATAGAAGAAAATGAGCAAGGAGCTTTTTTTGAGGAGGAATATGAGATTTCCGCTTTTCCTGAAATGGCAAATGTTTTTAATAATGTAGTAACGACCGATAAAAAAATCAGTTGCGATAAGTGGGGTTGCTGGTTGTCCGGCTATGCTCCGATTATTGATAAGAATGGTGCGGTTATTGCGATTGTTGGTGTAGATATTCCAGGAGAAGAAATTATCAGTTATGAAAAGGAAATGAGAAAAGCACTTCTTGAAATTTTGGGAACTATTTTTATTCTTTTCCCCCTCTTTTTGTTTTTTTACCTCCAATATATTCTGCGTCCGATTTCCAAAATAACCAAATCAATCAGTGAATTTGGCGGTAATTTGAAAACCAGAATAAACCTAAACAGGGACGATGAATTTGGCTTGATTGCCAAAACGTTTAATCAGATGGCGCTTGATTTGGAAATTCTCTACACTCAAATGGAAAAAAGAGTTGACTATAAAACGAAAGAATTGGCGGAAATTGCCAAAAGAGCACTGGAAGAAAAAGCCAAAGAAGAAGCTTTTTTGGATAGTGTTGGCGAAGGCATGATAGCAATTGATAAAGAGGGGAAGGTTATTATGGCAAACAAGCAGGCGGAGAATATTCTTGGTAAGTTAAGCGAGAATATGCTGGGCAAGCGAACGGATGAAATATATAATGTGGAAGATGAATTTGGAAAGAAACTACTTAAGGGTGAGCGACCATTGCAGAAAGCACTTTTTGAAAAAAGAAAAATATCTGGAAAATATTATTGTGTTCATGCGGTAAGCAAAATCCCTGTTTTTATCACTGCTTCCCCTGTGATTTGCAGTGATGAGATATTGGGAGCAATCTTAGTTTTTCGAGATATTACCAGAGAAAATGAAATCGATAAAGCCAAGACAGAGTTCGTTTCGCTGGCATCTCATCAATTGCGCACCCCGCTTTCAATTATCAGTTGGCACAGTGAGGCGCTCTCGGAAGATCGGGAAGGCTTTTCAGAAAAACAAAAAACATATTTGGAAAAAATCAGTCATGCTACGAAAAGAATGGTTGATTTGGTGCGTGCGCTTCTTAACACAACGCGTTTGGAAATGGGCACATTTTCCATTGATGAAAAAGAGGTTGATTTGGTTAAATTAGCCGAAGATATCTTGGAAGATATTAAGCCGCTCAGTTTGATTCAGAATATCTCGCTGGAAAAGAAGTTTTCTGATAAAGCGATTATTTTTAAAGGAGATCCGCAATTACTGGCAATGATTTTTCAAAACCTTTTGGCCAATGCCATTAAATATTCCAAGCGGGACGGAAAAGTTTTCCTGGAGGTAATTAAAAAATCTCCCAACATAATAATTAAAGTGGCAGATCAAGGAATTGGCATCACTGAAAAACAAAAAGCCGAAATTTTTACCAGATTTTTTCGAGCGGATAATGCCAAGGAAAAAGATGCAGAAGGAACCGGCTTGGGATTATATATCATAAAAACGATTGTTGAAAATTTGAGCGGAACAATTTTTTTCGATTCAGCTGAAAATAAAGGCACGACATTCACGATTACTCTGCCCGAAGTTGGAATGCCTAAAAAAGAAGGTACTAGAAAATTAATTTAATTTTAAATATACCAATATGACAAACAGTGGTAATCAAAAAAAAATTCTCATTGTCGATGATGAGGAGGATATGCGAGAGATTTTAAGTGACAAATTTCTTACCTGTGGATTTTCTGTTGTACTCGCTAAGGATGGTGAAGAGGGTCTAAGAATGGCTCTTGAGAGCCATCCGTTAGTAATTCTTCTGGACATTGCTATGCCCAAAATGGATGGTCTTCAGATGTTGGAAAAATTAAGGCATGATGAGTGGGGGAATAATGTTCCAGTCGTTTTGCTTACCAACATCAGCGATATGCAAAAAATTGATGAGGCGCAAAAATTGGGCATTCAGGAATATATGCTCAAAGCAGAATGGAAGATGGCGCAGATTGTCGATCGAGTTAAAGAAATTATCAATAAATAATTTCATAAAACACTTCTTTGTTTTTTAGCAAACCGCAGGGGCAGATCCGGGTTTGCTTTTTTGTTTGTTTTATTACTTGAATCTTTAAATAAGCTGGAAATTGTAGATTTTTTTATTTCTTCGCCTTTTTTATTGTTGATTAGTTGAGGTTATTTTTTTTCCTTTTTTTTGCTATAATAAATATGTAATAAATGGCAAAAAAAATCCAGTTATTTTTTCGTGTTTGTGTGCAAAAAATATTTGAAAAACCTACCTAAAAACGACTGTTATAAAAAAGTTCAAACTAAAATGATCTTTCCGAAACGGATCAAAAACAAAAAAAATATCCGCTCAAAACATTCTTCCAAAAAAGATGCTGGCTTTTGGGGGAGCGCTTTCTTATTTTCTTCCTGGAAAACAAGACGGACAAAAAAAAGAAAGATTCAAATTATCCAAAAAAGTCTGGGCGATTTTTTGCAAGAATATGACCTCGCTTCCAAGGGCAGCTTGGGGAAAAAATACCACGAGAGGCACAGGTGGATTGTTTTATATGAGCTAATCAGAAAGGTCTTTCGAAAGCTGATCATTTTTGTCTCAAAAACTACTTTTCGCTTGACTGTCGTACTTTGTATCATTGTCTTTATTTGTGGGACCATACCAACAATTTTGGGCGCTCCCCAATCGAGAACTATTACTACTAAGGCCGAATGGACATTGGGACAATTTTCTGGAGTAACCGCTGATAATTCAACTGATTCAATTCAGCTTAGCCCATCTGGAACTTGGACTGCGCGAGTTTGGACACCCCCAGAAGATGTGATTGCCTATGGACACACTTCCGTTATGATTGGGGATTATCTCTACATCTTTCGTGGTTATTCTGGCAATTCTTTTTGGCGATATGATACGATAAAAAACGTTTGGGATAATCTAACTAGCCTGCCTCAGCCGGCTTACTACGGTGCTGATTTGACCTATAACGCCAATTCAGGAAAAATTTATGCGACTTTTGGAGGTTATTCACAAAAGTTTTACAGCTATGACATTGAAGCTAATTCCTGGACTCGCCTTGAGGATATGCTCGATACTCCCTGGACCGGATCTTCCATTGAATCTGCTGGAAATAGTATTTTTGTTGTCCGTGGAAACGGCAGCACTGATTTTTGGGAATATGACATTGTCGGAGGAGATTGGATAAATCGGCCACCAGTTCCCCTTGTCGTTAGTACGGGTGGCGATATTGTTAACGGTCAAAATGGTAGCCTCTACCTCATCCGCGGAGGCAATACTAATAACTTTTATCGTTATGATATTGCCGGTCGTCGCTGGTATTCAACCATCGCTTCAACACCCACGACCGGTTGCACTGGAGGAAGTTGCCTTATGAACGGTGATCAAAGAGGCGTTTATTGGAACGGCAATATCTACTTTATGCGATCCGCCGGTTATGTTGATTTTCTCAGATATAATATTATTGGAAATTCTTGGTCGATTCTTTCGACTGATCCAGCTCCTCAAGCTGTTAATTATGGATCGCTCACTCTTAACACCCGAGAAGATTACATCTACGGCTTTCGTGCCAACGGCACAACTGATTTTTGGAAATTTGATCCGGACGGAATTGCCGGTCAGCGCTGGATCGGACCCAAGCAAGTGCAAAATGCTTCTGCTGTTCTCCAGCCGATCGGCACTGGAGGCGATCTACTTTGGAATCGCCAAAGCGGAGCAACAAACTATGCCTATGCCCTACAAGGAAATAACACCGCCAACTTATATCGCTATGATGTGACAAATAATAATTGGGCAACAATAACCGCTGCCCCAGCATTAGGTTTCAATCTAAATAATGATATGAAGGGCGATGTTAATTCCAGCGGTAATCTTTACACGATCAGATACAACAATGCCGCGGTTATCTATATTTTTAACGGCACGGGCTGGAGCGCGATGAGCCCCCAGCCAGCCTCAGCTCTTTCAGGAGAAGGCGCGGGCTTGGCTTTTGTCGGAAATGACCTCTACTATATGCGCGGAGGAGGAGGAGCAACCCCTGGAGCAACAGGAAATTGCATGTATCGTTTCAATAATGGCACAGGAACCTGGGGTAGTTGCATCCCAATTTCTGTTGCTGACTCTGGAACCACTACTTCCTATTACACCTATGTCGGAGCGCGGATTGAATCTGATGGAAACAATCTTTTTGTGATGCCCGGCGATGGAGAAACTTCGTTTCTAAAATATACCGTTTCTGCCGGAACATGGTCTAATGTTGCCAACACGCCATTTTCCCAATACTACGGAACGGATATGACTTACAACTCGACAACGGGGAAAATTTATGCTATCGCCGGAATGTATAAGGACGAAACTTGGGAATATGATATTGCCGGAAATGCTTGGAGAAAATTGCCCAATAATCAAAAATTCACTTTTGGACGTGGGCCATATAACGGCGCTTCGATTGAATTCGCTGGAGGTAGTTCGATCTATGCCACAATTGGGCAAGGTCTTGCCGTTCCTTCAGCTTCTGCGGATATGTGGAGCTATACTGTGCCTGCCACTAACTTTCCTACTACTGGAACTAACACCTACTTGAGTCAACGGATGGACTTAGGACAAGTTTCCAGTGGGACCGCTTTTTCTTTCACGGAAAATAAGCCAACAAACACTGCTGTGACTTATGAACTATGTTCCAATTACGATGGCGGAGATTGCTCTTCCTGGCACAATATCAGCAATGGTGCTATTGATGATCATGATGGATTTTCCCTGGAACGCTACGCTTGGGTGCGCATCACTCTTTCCACTACTGACGGCGTGAGCACTCCGACTGTCAGCGATTATACCATTTCCTATGCATCAAGCGATAATGATCCTTCTGCCCCAACTAGTCTCGTGGCAAAATCCAGCCAAGCCGGAGAAGCAATTGCTACTGATACAGAATATGTCCACGAACATCCCTATTTCAGCTGGTCAGCTGGCACTGATAACGGTAGTGGCATTGCAGGTTATTATGTCTATTTTGGTAAAGACAGCGAGGCTGATCCAACTACGTCCGGATCCTATCAAACAGCCAACTACTATTCTGTCAATGAAGCAATGACCTATGACACCGATCCGGTTCACACCTACGGAACCTATTATTTGATTATCAAAGCTAAAGATGGAAATGGCCTTGTTTCCGATTCTTGGTCGCCATTTATCTATAAATATAACGGCGTCTCTCCCTACGAAACAATCGCCAAAACTTCTGAGGATAATTTCGATGAAGCTGGAGCTGATTTTGACAGCGGAAAAATTTCCTACAGCGCAGTTTCCGGATCACTTCGTCTTGGTAATGTTTCCGGTTTTTGGAATCAAAAACGACTTTCCGCTTCCCCGCTGTACACTTATATTGGAAGTGAATTGGCTATCGGCGGTTGTAAAGCGGTGGGACAAAACCAATTGAGCGTCAATCATTGCCTCTATACCTTTCAAGGTAACAACCTGTTACCTTTTATGCGTTATGAAATTGAAACAGACACTTGGATCAGCTCAGCCTCTAATCCACTTGAAATGGGCGCTGCTCCTTCAGCTGTTAATAATGGTGGGGCAATAACAGAAGGACCTCCTGGCTATATCTATGCCATAAAAGGAGTTGCCACCCCAACTTTCTGGCGCTACGACATTGCCAATAAAACCTGGACTGAGATTGATTCTGCACCGAAAAATTTTGATTATGGCAGTGTCCTCTCTTATGATGGAAATCGCTATATCTATGCGATGCCAGGCAATGACGATGCTTTTTACCGCTATGACACTTGCAACGGTGAAGGTGGAGAATGTACACCGGAATGGACCCAACTTGCTAACGCCGATTTTGGTAACCCCAACACTTCAGATGGTCAAAGAACTTCCTATGGAGCTGATTCAATTTATGATGATAGAAATAATCTCTACGTCGTCCAAGGCAATCTCTATCCCTATTTTGCTAAATATTCAATCGCTGATGATGCCGGTTATGGTGAAAGTCAAAATACCTGGACGCCAATGCCAGCAGCCCCAATCGGATTTTATCAAGGAGGCACGCTAACTTTTGACGGTGACCACACGATTTATGCGCTTGCTGGAAACACCCGAATGAAATTTTTGAAATTTGACATAAACACAAGTGAGTGGTCATTTCTCCCTGATGCTCCTGCCACCATTTCCTATGGTGCCTCGCTTAAATTCTATGATGGTTACATTTACACCACTCGCGGAGGAACATACACAACTTTTTATCGCTACAGCACAGAAAATAACACCTGGGAAACACCAAATCGAGACTTTTTTGGACCACATAATGTTGACGGATCAGTCTATTTGCCTTTTGCTAATGGAGCACTAATGGCTGATGATGGTAATGGCAATGTCTATCTTGGACGAGGAGGTTATGATACAACTTTTGGAAAATACAACGTTGATAGTGGAGCATTCACTTCTCTTTCTAAGTTGCCGATGGGTGCTTATAACGGGGCGAGCATAGTTTATGATGGAACAGAAAATACTATTTATTATATTCCCGGAAGCGGAATTAGAGCACGAAGATCCGGAGCAGACACCAAAAGTCCCTATTTTTACAAATACAACATTGCAACTAATGTTTGGTCAGAAATCACCAGCGATCGCCCACTCGCTCAAGTCTGGACTGGTTCATCAATGACCTACGACGGTTCGCGGTATATTTACTTAACTCAAGGCAATAGCGCCACAACTTGGTGGCGTTATGATACTCAAGGATCGGCCGGTTCTCGCTGGCTAGCGATGAGCATGGCAAGCAGTTGCACCAGCAGTGAAGGGAGTAAAATTATATATAAAGACGGAACAATCTATCGAATTCAGGCCGGAAACACTAGAGTTAATTGTAAGATAAGCGGAGATTTTGCAACTGCCACCTGGACCACACTCAATCTGCTTCCTGCCAATGTCAGTTACGGCGCCGCATTGATGGATGGAAAAGATGGCTACCTCTATGTCACTCAAGGTGGAAACCTAGCTGTTTCTAATTATTATCGCTATGACACGAGCCAACCCAGTCCAACGTGGGAAACTTTGAGTGCGACTGTCCCAGGACAAGTTACCTATGGCGGAATCGGAACAAATCTTTTGAACCGTAACTGGGTCATTACCGGAGCTGGCGGAGGCACAACCTACGGTGATGGACTCTATAACTACGTCGTTGGTTCTGCTTCCGGAGCAACTGGTTTTCAAAAAACCGGAACCTACACTTCAGAACCAATCGATCTCACCCAAGCCTACCGCTTTGCCAACCTTAGTGCAACCTATATTTTGCCCGCCAATACTGGATTGGAAATTCAGACCAGAACTTCTGCTAACGGATCAACCTGGGATGGCTGGGTAACAGTTTCCAATGATCACACTATCGGCAATACTCATTCTTTTAGTATCAATTCTAATCCAAATAACTATATTCAAATAAGAATTATTTTTAGCTCTTCTGATCAAATTTTTTCTCCTCGTCTGGATGATTTGATAATAAGCTACTACCAAGATCTAGCTGCTCCAAGCAATCCAACTGTGACTAGTGCTTATGATGCCAGTATTAAAACCGCCCCACTAACCACGGATACTTGGTATAACCACAGCACCCCCTATTTTGAATGGCCAACTATCGGCGAAATTGGCGGAGCTAGTGATAATGCAGGCGGTTCCGGAGTTGCTGGCTACTATGTCTATTTTGGAACAGAAATAGCTGGAGACCCGGTTGCTTTTCAGGAAGAAAATAATTATACAGCAACGGGATTAGTTTCTGGTTCGACTTATTATCTAAGAATTCAAGCCATGGATAATGCTGGCATTCCGGCCGATGAAAGTTATACTGCCTTTACCTATAAATTTGATAGCGCCCCACCAACTAATCCAAGCACTATCGAAGTCAATCCAACAGGTTATGCTTCTGCGTCACTATTCACCATGACCTGGGCAGGAGATGCGGTTGACACTAATTCTGGACTAGCTAAATTCCGCTACCGCACCGGTGGTGATGATGAGGACGTTTGGACAGAAATAAATGATCCGGAAAGCGTATCAATCCAGATTCCACCTTACAGACCAAATAAGAATACTTTTTATTTAGTCTCAGTAGACAACGCCGGCAACACTTCAACGCCGCTAATTCAAGATTATTATTATTCCGGAGGATCAGCTTCGCCTCCGGAAAATTTGGTAGTTGATCCAGCTAGCGCAGATAATGCTACAAATAGTTTCACTTTCACATGGGATTTACCTGAATCTTTTTCTGGCGACTCTGCTAAACTAAAATATTACTATTCAATTAACGTTTGGCCAACTGCTCACAATACGATTGAAACGACTGCTCGAGCCGCTGGTCCAGGTCCCTATGCCACTCAGTATGGAAAAAATACTTTTTATGTCGTTGCTCTTAACGAAGGCGGAAGCAAAAGTAATCCAACCGACATTGATTGGGCTAATCCGGCGCAAGTAGATTTTTACGCAGAAACAACAGCACCTAGTCCACCAAATAATGTCCAGGCTTTCGATACCTCTGATCGTGAAGCTGCAGAATACAGCGTAGCTGTTAAATGGAGCGTGCCAACAAGTTATGACCCGGGCAACTTTGCCGGATATGCAATTTACCGCTCAGAAGATAATATTACTTTTGCTGAGGTTGCAACTACAACCGGAAGCGCCTACGTTGATACCGGCCTTGAAAGTAAACTCTACTATTATTATGCAAAATCAAAAGACAAAACTAATAATTATTCCATTGCTACTAGCACAGTTTCTCTAATTCCAACTGGACGCTTTACTTCTCCTCCATCTTTGGTTGGCGTGCCGAAAGTAACCGTTCAATCATTTGCCGCCAATTTTACTTGGGCAACTAATCGGGTTGCTAGTTCTTTTGTCGAATTCGGAGAGGCTGTCAGTTTAGGCGAAACAAACGGTCAAGTTGATTCAGTGACCGATCATGCGGTTGATATTAAGGGACTCTCGGCTGGAAAAAAACATTTTTATCGCGTGAAATATATTGATCCGGATGGCAATATTGGAACATCAGAAGTTCTTAATTTCACTACTCTTCCTCCACCAACTATTTCCGAAGTACTCATAAGCGACATTGTTCTTAAGGACGCGACTGTTTCTTGGAAAACCAACGTTAGTGCTACTTGTAAGTTGGCCTATGGAGTTGGTACTAATGAAGAAGCTTCTGCCGGATCGAGCCATGTCCAGAAAATAACTGGTCTTTCGGCGGACAGCACTTACACCCTCAAAATTACTTGTGTTGATTTAGATTTAAATACTTTTTCTTCTGATGAATATTCATTCATTACTCCAAAGCAACCAACTGCTAGTGATGTTTCTGTTCAAAATGAAGAGAATGTTGATTTGCCAACGGTGGTTATTAATTATAAAACCAATGTTCCAACAACTACACTTGTTTATTTTAAAAATAGTGACGAAGCCTCTCCGCACACTTTCCTTGCGCCAGAAAAACTAATTGAGCATGAAGCTAGGATTTCTGGTCTTGATCCAGCTAAGGAATATACCCTTTCAATTACGGGAATTGATGAAAACGGAATTGAAGTAACTCCGCTTGAACAAAAAATTACAACGAAATCAGACTCCCGTCCGCCAAAGATTATTGTCAATAGATCACTCGGAAAAGTTCTGGGACGAGGCAATAACTCACAAGCCAATATCTATATTAAGATAGAAACAGATGAAGAAACAACTGTCAAAATAAAATATGCCAAAGGAGTCATAACCTCAACTCTTGAGCAAAGTGCTTCTAGCGATTCTCTAAATACATATCATCTCATAACCATTCCCGCTGAGCCAGGACAAGTCTATAGCTACGAAGCAGAAAGTTATGATTCTGTTGGTAACCTGAGCAAGTCAGAGATTACGAGCGTTGTTGTAGAAAAAGCTAAAGCAAGTGCGGCCGAAGTAATAACAGGAACTTTTTCATCCCGTTTTGGATGGATGTCTAATCTATGGGCGAAGTAAAAATAAAAGTTGAAAACATCAAGAAGAGTTTTAAGGTTGGTGAAAACGTTATTCCCGTTCTTTTTGGTATTGACTTTGAAATAATGCGCGGAGAGTTTTGTTTGCTTATTGGTCCTTCTGGCTGTGGAAAATCTACCTTGCTCCATTCAATTTATGGTCTTGAGCCACCGACAGAAGGAAAAATAATAATTGATGGCAAAGATATTTGGAATTATTCTAAAGATTGGCGGGCACATTTTCGAAATAAAAATGTTGGATTTATTCCCCAGCAAGCCTTTTGGATCAAATCCTTGTCTGTTATTGAAAACATAGCTATTCCTGGGGTTATTGCCGGAGCGTCTTTTCATGAATCAATACCAAAAGCTGCTAAGCTAATAGAATTAGTTGGAATGAGCAAATGGGCTAACCATAGGCCATATGATTTGTCCGGTGGTCAGCAACAAAGGATTGCTCTTGCTCGCTCGCTTCTTCTTGATCCGCAACTAATTATTGCTGATGAGCCAACGGGGAACCTTGATCACAAAGCCGGAGAGGAACTTATGAAGCTTATTGAGGATATAAATAAGCAGTTTGGATTGACTGTTGTCATGGTTACTCATAACCCCAGTCAATATTGTTTTGGAACAAGAATAATAAACATGGAAGACGGAAAAATTATATCCAATGAAGTTCAAGAAAGAAGCAAAGTAATTACAGAAAAAAATGAACATAATATCTAAAATAAAAAATAGCATCCTTGATAGTATCTTCAATCTTTTTGGAAAGGAGAGAGAGGATATTGGCGTTCATATGAAATTTTCCGTCATAACACTTATCAGTTATCGGAATATTGCTGCTAATAAAATCCGATCCTTTTTAACCATTGGTGGTGTCGGGATTGGAATTGGCATTATTACCTTTCTTATTTCTTTGGGTTTTGGAATTCAAGAGATGGTTATTCGTGAAATCACCAAAAATAACCCTTCCAATGTTATTGAAGTAAGTAATGGTAGTTTGGAAAATCTAATCACCCTGAATGATGAAACAATTGATAAAATTAAAAATATTGAAGGCGTGACGCGCGTAGAGCGAGCTGTTAATATTGGGGTTAAATTTTATAGTAGTGATACTAAGATTGATTCAGTCCTTTATGGTTATACTAGGGGTTATATGGAAATGGCCAATATAAGGATTAAAGAAGGAAGAACTGATTTTGGCGATACGGAAGAAAAAATTTTTGTTACGCCAAAACTTGCTCAACTAATGGGTTTTAGTAACCCGTCAGATATCATTGGAAAAACTGTTCAATATGAAGTTATTATTTCGGAAGACATTGTTGATAAAAGTAATATTGAAAATAATCGAGAAAAAGAGGATATTGAAATAGCTGGACTAATTAATGATGATAGTAATAAAAATAACTCTCTTTTTGCGGTTACGATGTATGATCATCTCAAAGAAGATTTTCATTTAATTGGTGGACAAGCCGGCAAGGTGGAAGTTAATATTCAAGCTGATACGAACTCTGTTAGATCGCGAATTGAACAATCTGGATTCTCTACGGAAAGTATCAGTGATACCGTCCAAGATGTTAATGCCTTTTTCAATGTGATTAAAATAGTAATGGTTGTTTTTGGCACAATTATTATGTCAATTTCTGCTATGGGCATGCTCAATACTTTGAGCGTTTCCCTTTTGCAACGAACCCGCGAGGTTGGAATTCTAAAAGCCCTCGGCGCCAAAAGAGCGGATGTTTTTAAAATGTTTATTTTTGAAGCCGCTATCATTAGTTTTTCTGGAGGAATTTTGGGTTTTGGACTTGGCTATGGAGCGGCGCGAGGAGCGAATCTGCTTTTTAATTACTTCGCCCAAAAAAGAGGTGAAGACATTGTTAGTTTTATTTCCGTTCCATTCTACTTTGTCATTGCTATTATTGCCTTTGTCGCTTTTCTCGGTTTTGCCACTGGCATTATGCCAGCGCGGAGAGCTTCTAAAACGCACGCGCTTGATGCTTTGCGTTATGAATAAATAAAAACTTCTTGCGTAAATTGACTATTGACTGGTAATATTAAAGTATAAGTAATTCTAAATTTAATACATGTCATTTAAAGCCTTCTTTACCCAAAGTTTAAAAAATATTTATCACTTAATTAAGGCAATTCTCGCCAATTTTTTTTATGGTTTTCCTTCACGAAAAATCAAAGTAATCGGCATCACAGGCACCAACGGCAAAACGACCACCTGCCAAATGATCACCAAAATCCTGGAAGAATCCGGGAGGAAGGTGGCAATGATTTCGACAATTAATTTTAAAATTGGCGAAGAAGAATGGGTTAATAAAACCAAGTTCACAACTGTTTCAGCCTTTGCAACGCAAAAATTTATTGCTTCAGCGGTCAAGGAGAAATGTGATTATTTTGTGCTTGAAACATCCTCTCATTCCTTGGATCAGTATCGCGTCTGGGGCATAAAATATGCTACAGCAGTCATAACCAATGTAACGCGAGAGCATTTGGATTATCACAAAACAATGGATGAATATCGCAGAGTAAAGTCGCAATTATTTAAAAATATTAAAACAGCGATTGTGAATCTGGATATGGAGCGACCGGAAGAATTCCTAAACTTCTCCGCGAAGAATTTTTATGGATACACAACAAGAAAACCTGCCTATGCCGAGGCTTCGGCAGGCAAGCAAGAAGCAAAAAACCTGCCTACGCTAAAGCTTCGGCAGGCAAGTAAAAAACAAAAAATGCAAATTATAACAGCGGAAAATATAAAACTGGGAATTGATGGTTCGGAATTTGAAGTTGATAAGACTAAATTTAAAATAAATCTACCCGGGCTTTTTAATGTTGAAAACGCATTGGCGGCAATTTCGGTGGGAAATTCTGAAAAGATTAAATTAGCAGAGATAAAAAAAGCGCTGGGGAAAATCACAAAAGTTTCAGGTCGAATGGATGAGGTGGAAAATAAACTTGGCCTCAAAATCATCATTGATTATGCACTGACACCGGATTCAATGGAGAAGTTGGGTTCCTTGATTTATGAGCAAAAGACACCTTCAAAAAGCCTAATCTGGGTATTTGGTTCCTGTGGAGAACGTGATCGAGGCAAGCGTCCGATGATGGGCGAGATCGTTTCACATTATGCAGATTATGTGATCGTCACCAACGAAGATCCCTATGGTGAAGATCCGCAAGAAATTATTGATGCCGTTTTTTCTGGCGTGGCGAAAAACAAAAAGTTTATAGAAAATAAAAATTGTTGGAGGATTTTGGATAGACGAGAGGCGATAGCACAGGCATTAAAATTATCCAAAAAAGGCGATGTTATTTTAGTGACAGGAAAAGGTGCGGAAGAAACGATGGACATTGGAAAAGAAAGAATCGCTTGGAATGATCGAGTGGTGATTGAGGAAGAATTAAAAAAAAGATGAATTGTGAAAACAAAAAATCCCGCAATAAAAGTTTTAGGGATTTTTTAATGGACAAACTTATTTCAAAACACTCGCCAAAAGATAGGTCAGTAGAAATCCTAAAATAGCTCCGACAATTACCTCGCTTTTCCTGTGCCCGACGCGTTCTTTGAGACGGGGGAAATCCTTTTTGCTGATTTTTAATTGTTCAATGATAAAATTCAGTCTGCGACCTTGATCGCCCATATAAATGCGCAAACGCAAGGCGTCGTCAACCACAATGATGGCCAAAGCCAGCGCTACGGCAAAAGCGCCTGAATTTATTCCTGCATAATAGCCGACAGAGGTTACGAGCGAAGTCACAAAGCCGGTGTGCGCGGATGGCATATGACCATAGGTAGTGCCATGTTCAACAGCATATTTCCAATTGAATTTGTGTTTGACGTAGAAAACAATAAATTTAATCACCCAAACTGTGAATCCTACTGTAATTGGCAGAAGTGCTACATAGTAGCTGGGCATGTTAGGCATAAGATTTCAGTTGCATTATTATTTATGGACATTATAATTCTAATTTTAGCATAGTTTATTTTTTTTTGCATTTTTTTCTAAAAATGCTATAATCTTAGGGTAATTTTTAATTCTCTAAAATCCGAATGATCGGGTGGATGAGACAAAGATAAAAGTATGATTGGAATAATTATTTTAGTCATCGTGGTGGTGCTGGCCTTGGGGCTGGTGGGAATGTATAATGGATTGATTAAATTAAAAAACAGAGTGGATGAGGCCTGGAGCGATATTGATGTTCAACTCAAAAGACGTTATGACTTGATTCCGAATTTAATCAGCACAGTGAAAGGCTATGCAGCGCACGAGAAAGAGGTTTTTGAGAAAGTAACCGAAGCGAGAACGCGAGCAATGGGAGCAGGAAATGCGATGGACAAAGCTGAGGCGGAAAACGTCCTGAGTGGAACGCTGAAAACTCTGTTTGCGGTTTCTGAAAACTATCCGGATCTTAAAGCTAATCAAAATTTTTTGGAGCTACAAAGAGAGCTGACTGACACCGAAGATAAAATTATGGCATCACGCCGGTTCTATAATGGCAATGTGCGTGACTTTAACACTAAAATTGAAGTTTTTCCAACTAATTTCTTGGCTGGTATATTGAACTTCACCAAACGGGAATTTTTTGAAGCAATGGATAGTGAGAAAGGGAATGTGAAGGTGGAATTTTAAGTGCAAGCAGTTCTTGGTAAGCAAAATGAAATAAACGATCTATTCTGAGGCATATGTTAACATTATACAATCAAGCGGATAAAAATACGCGGCTAACCTGGCTTTATGTTACTGGATTTTTGATTTTTGTGATTTGCGTCGGCTATATTTTTGCTGGAGCAATGGGAAACAACACAATTCTTTATGTTGCGGTTGTTTTCTCAGTTGTGATGAGTTTTGGGTCTTATTGGTGGAGTGATAAAATTGTACTGGCAATGAGTTCGGCCAAAGAGATCGATCATGATAAAAATAAAGAAATTTATCATCTAGTGGAAAATCTTTGCATCACAGCGGGGCTTCCTGTGCCAAAAATTTATGTCATTGAGGACTCTGCAATAAACGCTTTTGCCACAGGGAGAGATCCTGCGCACGGAGTGATTTGCCTCACAACCGGAATTATCAATCGTTTGGAAAAAACTGAGCTAGAAGGCGTGATTGCTCACGAGCTCTCGCACATTGGTAATCGAGACATCTTGCTTTCTACGGTTATTGTAATTCTCGTTGGGTTTGTGACACTTTTGGCCGATTTTTTTCGCCACTGGGCCTTTTTTGGTCGCCGAGGAGGCGACAATGAAGGTGGCGGACAATTGCGCCTAATTATGATAATTCTGGCAGTCGTGCTTTCGATTCTTGCTCCGATTGCTGGCGTTTTGATGCAGCTGGCAATTTCAAGGAAGAGGGAGTTTCTGGCTGATGCCGATGCTGCTTTGCTCACGCGTTATCCGGAAGGGTTAGCGAGTGCACTTGAAAAGATTTCAGGCGACACTGAACCGCTGGAGGCTGCCAACCGAGCAACGGCGCATCTTTTTATCGCCAATCCATTCAAGGGCGCAAAAGTTTCTAAATTATTTATGACGCATCCGCCGATTGAAGAAAGGGTAAGAGCTTTAAGAGGTATGAATATTTGAGTTTCTCATGGGAGTCTAAAAAATGCAGAAATATCAAAACAAGTATTCAATCAAATCTGCCAGACTAGAAAATTACGATTACAGCCAGAATGGACTGTATTTTGTGACGATTTGCACGAAAGATAGGGAGGAGTTGTTTGGAGAGGTTTATGTTAGGGTATTCTTATGGAAAATCTAATTAACAAATAATTTAACAAAAAATATGGAAATCAATGAACTGCCAAGACCATTGACAGCTGAGCAAATAAAAGACTTTGAGGAAAGAAGAAAAAAGTCTGACGATCGATTAATGAAGGGCGGAGCAGTCATGGGAGAAGATGGGAGACTTAAACTAACTGATGCACAAATGGCTGATATGCAAAGAGTCAATATTGGCGCGCAGTGCCGTGGAATATTCAATGGAATTGACATGTGCATCACAATGGAAAGACGTAACGTTGGTCAACATTGTTTGCAGATCGGCAATAATTGCGTTTGGGATGTCGGCAAAACGCTGAAAGAAGTTAAAGAGGTTTTTGAATTTGCGAAAACATTAGCCAAAGCTGGAGAAGATGCTGAAACTGTTTATAAAAAAACAGAAAAGTATGTCGAGGAGCGGGAAATGGAAGCGGAAAAGCTGAATTCGAAGAAATAAAGATATATGGCAAGGCAAAAATCGGAATCATTTCTTATGCGGAAGATCTGGGCATCATCATCGAAAGCAAGAAAATCCATGCCGGTTTTCGGGCAATTTTTGAGAGCGGATGGAAAAATGAAGTCTAACTCAATCGCAGTATAATACCAGAAAAATGCAGACAAAGCTTCCGAAAAACACCAGCCGCTACTATTGGACGGAACACGCAAAATTCAAGATGCGGTTCTATGGATTGAGCGAGCAAAAAATTCTGAGTGTCATAAATAGTCCGAAAAGAAAAGAGGAGGGAATTGTGGAAAAAACGATTGCCGTGATGAAGCCGGTTTTACCAAAAACTATCAGTGGCAAAGAAGTTTGGAAGCAGGAGGTTTGGGTGATGTACCAAAGGCATAAAGCATGTGGCATGAAACATGTAATAAAAAATTTAAATACTAAATGCCAGATACCAAACACTAAATACAAAATAATTAGTGCGTGGCGATATCCTGGAGTGAGTCCGAAAAAAAATCCAATTCCGGAGGAAATTTTGCGGGAACTTTCTGGCGTCGCCTAAGCTTGCGGATATATAGGGTTGTGTTAGAATATTGGCAAGTAATTCATAAGTAGATAATAATAAAAAATATGGACAAGAAAAATATTAAACACGAGAATGACGATTCAGGTCTTTACGGTGGATTGAAGTCATTGGAAAAGTTGCTTGATGAATATATGATTAAGAAAGCGCCATTCACTTTGCCGAGAGAAGTTAAGGAATTTATTGTTAAAATCTCTCCTTACTTAATTATCGTTCTGGTCATTATGGCATTACCGATTATCTTTGCTGCGGTGGGTGTTTCTGTACTTCTTGCGCCATTTGCAATGATGGGAATGACGGGAGGATATGGTTTTAGTTGGGGATTTGGATCAATCATTTCGTTGGTCGTTACTATCTTCGCTCTTGTGATGGAATTAATGGCAGTGTCCGGACTATTCAAAAGAACAAAGGGTGCTTGGCGTTTAGTTTTTTATGCTAGTATTGTCGGTCTTATCGGAAGCATCCTTTCTGTTCACGGAATTATTGGTGGAATAATTGGTGCTATTATCGGTTGGTATATCCTATTTCAAGTCAAAGAGCTATACAAAAACTAACTACTTTCATGTTATAGCTTATCCACAAGCAGCCCTTTATGGGTTGCTTATTTTGTTACATTATGGGAGTATATATAGGTTGTAATTAAAAGCTAAATTTTCAATTTTATGAAAAAAACTAAAATTGTGGCGACTATCGGTCCAGCGTCAGACTCAAAGGAAGTCTTGCGCGAATTAATTCAATCCGGACTTAATGTTTGTCGGATTAACTTTTCTCACGGAACGCATGAATCAAACGGTAAGGTAATCACAATGGCGCGCGAACTTTCCAAAGAATTGAGTGTGCCGATCGCGATTATGGCGGATCTTCAAGGACCTCGAATAAGAACGGTGGTTAGCGAAGAAGTGGAAATTAAAAACGGAGAATATATTTGGGTTTCAGATGTGTCGGTGGATGCTAATTTTCAATTTTCAATTTCTAGTTTTCAAACAATTTCTAATGATCAAATTTCTAATAAAAAAATATTACTTGACTGGCCGGAAATAGTGAATGATATAAATATTGGTGAGAGTATATTGATTGAGGATGGATTAAAGCGCCTTAAGGTTGTCGAAAAAGATGGAAAATCACTTGTAGCTGAAGTGATAAATGGTGGAGTGATTAAAAATCATAAAGGGGTGAATGTCCCAGATTCAAAACTGAAAATTGGTGCAGTTACCAAAAAAGATGAAGAGGATTTGGCTTATGCAATGAGTCGGGAGGTGGATTTTGTTGCCCTGTCTTTTGTGTCGAATGGCAAGGAAATCGAAGAGACGCGGCAGAAGATGCGGAAAATTTTAGGACGTGAGGATAATCTTCCGCAAATTGTTGCAAAGATTGAAAGGAAAGAAGCGATTAAAAATATTGAAGAAATAATTTCCGCAACGGATGTGATTATGGTGGCACGCGGAGATCTGGGCATTGAAATGGATGAAACTAAAGTGGTGATCTATCAAAAAGAAATTATCGCCAAATGTATCAAGGCTGTGCGACCTGTCATTGTGGCAACGCAAATGTTGGAATCGATGATCCAAAATCCGATCCCGACGCGCGCTGAAGTTTCCGATGTATCCAATGCCGTCATTGATCATACTGATGCGGTGATGCTGTCTGGAGAATCGGCCAACGGAAAGTTTCCGCAAAAGGCGGTTGCCACAATGAGTCAGATTATTTCTGATACGGAAGATTCTCGTTTTGATGATTTGCAATGTGCCACGCCGAGTGACGACAAAGATCAGGATTATGTCGCCATCATCGAAAGTGCGTATAACTTAGCTAAAAATTCCAAGGCGAAGGCAATAGTGGCCATTACAGTTTCTGGTCTCACAGCGCGTCTAATTTCTCATTTTCGTCCAATGCAAAAGAATTATGTTGCCACAATTAGCGAAAAGGTCTATATGCAGCTCTCACTTGTTTGGGGAGTGGAAAGTTATCTTCTCGAAAACGTGGATAAAGAAAGTTTAATTGAAAATATGGTGAACAAGCTGAAAAGTGAAAAAAAGATCGAAGCGGGAGATAAGGTGGTGGTGGTTTTGGGAAGAATTCCCGGTGGAGAAAAAATGCGCTTGGTTGGAATTCGGGAGATTACGTAAATATTTTTTAGGAGGCGTAGCATAGTTGCATAGGTAAAATTTTGTGGTATAATTACTACAAGATGTCTAGAATAAAATTCAAAAAAGGAACGCAAAAAAAATTTCTATTCGATGTTTACGATACTTGTTTTGTTAGTTGGCTAGAAATGGCTGATAATTTAAGCGTTAGCTTGAGGACATTGGCAGACTGGAAAAGAGAAAAATACACAATGTCAGGAATAGCCTTTGAAAAACTACTGAAAATTTCTAATAAAAAAATAGATCCTAAGAATTATCCCTATCAAGCTCTTTCTGATTATTGGAATATTAAAAAGGCTGCGAAGAAAGGTGGACTCGCACTTGCTCAAAAATACGGAGGTCCAGGAACACCAGAGGGAAGAAAGAAAGGAGGGAAGAGTTCTCAAAAAAAGCGCAGATCATTTCCGGAACTATATTCAAATTGTAATTTACGAAAAGTTATTTTGGTTCCTCGAAAATCTCAAGATCTGGCTGAGTTCATGGGTATATTTCTAGGAGATGGAGGAGTTAATAACGCTTTTCAAATTACAATTTCTTTTAATAGAAAAAACGGTCAAGACTATTGTAAAAAAGTTAAAAAATTGATTAAAAGTCTTTTCGGAATTAAGCCAGTAATTTACGCGTTATCCTCGCCTGTGAGTAAGAATGTTATAAGATTGGTTGTGTCATCAGTGAGGCTGGTTGAATTTTTAGAAAAAAATAAAATAAAAAAAGGAAGTAAGGTTAAAAATCAGGTTGATGTTCCAGATTGGATTAAAAAAGATATTAATTATTCTAAAAGTTGTTTGAGGGGATTGGTTGACACTGATGGAGGAATTTACTATCATCAGCACAGCAATGGTAGATGGAAATCTTTCAATGTCGGGCTATGTTTTACGAATAAATCCAAGTCACTATTGAATTTTGTGGAAAAAACACTTGCTGATATGGAATTTCACCCCAAAAGAAGCTGGAGCAAGGACAATATTTTTCTCTACAGAGAATCGGAGGTGTTGCGGTATAGGAAAGAAATAGGTTTCAGTAATGCGCATCAAAGCAAAAGATTGGATGAATATTTGAAAATAAAATCAAGGAAGGGTGCGTGAGTGGCTTAAACGGCACGCTTGGAAAGCGTGTGTGCCGCAAGGTACCGGGGGTTCGAATCCCCCCTCTTCCGCCATTGACACAAGTGCAACTCATTGCTAGAATGCCAATATGAGAAAAATATTAGCACAATTAAATCTAAGTTGGCTATCCGTCCAATTATATAGGCGGTAATTTTTTCGCTATCTTTTTAGAAATTATTTATCGCCTGCAAAGGGCGGTTTTTTTGTGTTTATTTTTAATTTCTATGCAAAGCAAAATTTATTTTCGAAAACCAGGCGTGTATTATTGGCGAAAGATTATTTCGGCAAATTAGCCGTGCTAATTTTAATCTAAATTAATCTAAATCGACTATGCCAAGGCTACGTCGTATTGAAGAAATTATATGAAAAACTTAAATGTTGAGAAGAATGATTATTTAAACTTGCCAAATGGCGAAGGCTTTTTTGGCGAATATGGCGGGCAATTTGTTCCGCCGCAGTTGAAAGACGCATTGGACGAGGTGGCGAAAGCCTACGCGGAAGCGAAAAACGATCCAGCGTTTCAAGCGGAATTAAAAATGCTTCTCTCTGATTATGTTGGGCGACCATCGTCACTATTTTTTGCCAAAAATCTGACGGAAAAATGTGGTGGAGCTAAAATCTACATTAAGCGTGAAGATCTAAATCACACCGGAGCGCACAAAATCAATCACACATTAGGGCAAGCGCTTTTGGCAAAAAGAATGGGGAAGAAAAAGTTTCTGGCGGAAACGGGAGCGGGACAACACGGAGTGGCACTGGCAACAGCAGCGGCGCTTTTGGGGCTGGAGTGCGAAATTCATATGGGCGCGATTGATGTGAAAAAACAACATCAAAATGTTCTGCGCATGCAACTTTTGGGAACTAAGGTTGTGACAGTGGAAAGCGGAGGAAAATGCCTCAAGGATGCGGTGGATAGTGCTTTTGGAGTGTATATGAAAGAATACAAGGATACTTTTTTTGGCATCGGTTCGGTAGTTGGCCCGCATCCCTATCCGATGATGGTGCGAGATTTCCAGTCGATTATCGGAAAGGAAGCGCGTGAGCAGATTCTACAAAAAGAAAATAGATTGCCAGACTATTTGGTCGCTTGTGTTGGTGGCGGATCAAATGCGATGGGACTCTTTCACGCATTTTTGGATGACGACGTGAAAATGATTGGCGTGGAACCGGCCGGCAGAAGTTTCAAGCCGGGTGATCACGCTGCGACACTAACGCTCGGAACTCCAGGAACATTGCACGGAATGTTCACCTATCTTTTGCAAGACGAAAAAGGTGAACCGTTTCCAGTGCATTCGATTGCCTCAGGCTTAGATTATCCGGGAGTTGGTCCACAACATTCGCATCTCAAAGATAAAAATCGAGTTGAATATGTTTCGGCCAATGACAAAGAAGCACTAGAAGCTTTCCAGGTACTCAGTAAAACGGAAGGGATAATTCCTGCTTTGGAAAGCGCGCACGCCGTGGCACACGCGATCAAGTTGGCGGGAAAGTTGAAAAAAGATGAAATCATCATCATCAATCTTTCCGGTCGTGGGGATAAAGACGTCGATTATGTGGGAGAAATTTTGGGTATAAACTAGATTAGCCAGGTAACTAAAATCTTAGGAGTGAAAGAAAAACACATCTCAAGTTGTATTAATAGTATAAGGTCGATAAACACTTAATTAAATTAAAAATTAAATCAATTATATGAATAATACGAAAAAAACAATATTGGGACTGGGAGCACTTGCTGTAATTTTGGGAGGCGCGATTGCTTTCGCAAATAGTTCGCAGGCTTACAAGGGCGATCCAAATGTCAAAGGACCAAATTACTCCGAAGAGAGGCACAGTGCGATGGAGAAGGCTTTTGAAAATAATGACTACGCGGCTTGGAAGGATTTGATGCAAGGAAAAGGTCGTGTAACCCAACTAATTAATGCGGATAATTTTTCTGAATTTGCTAAAGCTCATCGTTTGGCAGAGAGCGGAGATATTGAAGGCGCAAAGAAAATTAGAACAAACTTAGGACTCGGAATGAAAAATTGCGCAGGAAAAGGACAGGGCCAATGCACAGGTGGATGTCAAAATCGCTAAAGTGCATTTAGTAAGAAATACGAAGCTCTAGATCTATCTGGAGCTTCGTATGTTTATAAGCTATAATGTTATTATGCCGAATATAGAAACCGAAAACGGAGCTTTTGAAAATTTAACCGATGAAGAAATTGTGGAAAAAGTCCGATCAGTTGATCAGGAATTTTATGGTTTTTTGATTAAGCGGTATCAAGCCAAGCTTTTGCGTTATGCCAATAATTTAATAAAAGATGAACAAAGAGCAAAAGATGTTGTGCAGGAAGCCTTCATAAAAGCGTTTATAAATCTTAAGGGTTTTAATTTAAAGAAAAAATTTTCTAGCTGGATTTATCGCATTGCGCACAATGAAGCACTGAATATGCTAAAAAAATATCACAAAGAATTGCCGATGCTAGAGGATTTTGATTTTGAGAGTGAGGAAGATTTGGAAAAGGATTTTTCAAAAAAAGAAATTGCCGAAGCAATTGAAAAATGCTTAGCACAAATTCCAATTCTTTATTCAGAACCACTAGCGCTGTATTACATTGAAGAAAAAACTTATGGAGAAATCGGGGATATCCTAAAAATTCCCGAAGGAACAGTGGCGACGCGGATTAGTCGCGCGAAATTATTAATGCAAAAAATATGCAAAAACAAGAAGTAGACATCTCGAGTGTCGTTATGGATAAAATTCACAGTGGTCAGATCAAAATGCGTTCCAAATTTTACTTTATTTTTGGTTCTATCTTTATTTTTTCCGGCTTAGTTGCTTCAAGTATCACCGCTATTTTCTTGGTCAGCTTGATGCGTTTTATGTTTCGCACGCATGGGCCAATGGGGCAGTATCGCCTGGAACAACTACTTTCAAGTTTTCCACTTTGGGTGCCTCTTTTGGCGATTTTATCCCTAGTTTTTGGAATTATTTTGCTTCGTCGATTTGATTTTTCCTACAAAAAAAATTTTTGGTATGTTATTTTAGGTTTCATTCTAGCCATCATTGCGACAGGTCTAATTGTTGATATGACCGGGCTGGATAGTATTTGGCTTCGTCGTGGACCAATGCGTGGGATGATGAAAAATATCGCTCCAGGCGGAGATTTTAATCCTGTTTCAAATTGCGGAGGCTGTAATAGAAATTAGTTAGCTTTAGTCATCTGAAATGTCAACCCAATGGTGGCTGGCTACGCAAAAGCCAAAATGCATGGTAGATTAGTATTGGGATTGTGTTGGGTTTTTGGAGAGATGCCAGAGTGGTCGAATGGGACGGTTTCGAAAACCGTTGTCGCCCTTAAAAGTGACCCAGGGTTCGAATCCCTGTCTCTCCGCCAATTTTCACTTTTTGTGAAATCGTAAGAAACAGCCTCGGCGCAAAGCGCCTCGGCATGGTATTTTTTCGCAATTTTGAAGGCCGGAATGAAATCCAAAACCAAAGTGCGGTCGGCAATGCGGAAGTTCGAACCAATCTTTTTGAGAAAATCCCGCCATTTCATTTTTCGCCTACGGACTTTAATTTTTTCTATAATAAAATGCAAGACTAGGTCAAATCGTGTTTCTTGGTGGGCTTCTAGTTTTTCGATAATTGATAATTTGAATTTGACAGTTTGCTTAATTGGATGGAAAAGTATCTGCTATTGGTGTAACGACTGCTTTACTACAACGCTGTGGTATAGAGTGCATCTCATCTGATGCAGTTTAAGGCTGAATATTTTGAGAGCGGTTCCTAGTTGTGAAATCGTAAAACAAATTTTTTTTGATCTTTATTATTAATCCTAAATAAAAAAAACTATGAAAAAATTATCATGGCGCTTTCTAATGCAATTGACAATCGTGGCGATTGTTTTGGTCTTGGCGCTGACTCATCAAAAATTGGGCATCGAGAAAGCAGCTCCGATTGATGCCTACTGTCCTTTTGGAGCAGTGGAAAGTTTTTTCACGCTTATTTTCAAGGGAGAATTTTTGCAAAGAATTTTCACCAGTTCGTTTGTGCTTTTTGGAATCTTTTTTATCACTTCCTTATTTTTAGGTCGAATTTTTTGTGGCTATTTTTGTCCGCTGGGCGCTCTTCAAGAATGGCTTCGTGCATTAGGCAGGAAGTTAGGAATAAAAAAAGATTGGGAATTGCCGGTTGGGTTGGACAAATATTTGCGTTTCGTGAAATATTTGGTGCTTGTCGGGGTGGTTTATTATTCTTTCTATCTTGGCGATTTGGTTTTTCGCAACTATGATCCGTATAATGCGTTGATGCATTTCGGGGTTGAGTTTGAAGAAAAAGTTTTTGGTTATGGAATTTTAGCTTTAGTATTGGTGGGCGCTTTATTTTCCAAAAATTTATGGTGTCGCTATTTTTGTCCGCTCGGTGCATTTTTTGGATTGCTAAAAAAAATAAGCTTTTTGGAAATTAAACGTAATTCCAAGACTTGTGTCAATTGCGAAATTTGTGATAAAGATTGTCCATCCGGGATTAATATAGCCGTGGTAGATACTATCAAAAGTGCTGATTGCATTAGTTGCGGGCGGTGTATTTCCGGTTGTCCAGAGGGTAGCTTGGGTTATGAAATACTTGGCAAGACAATTTCTAAAAAGTTATTTGTAATTTTAGTTTTCGTTCTAGTTATTTTGCCACTTTTCATTGCGCCCTATACTCCATTTTGGAAAACCAAACCGGAGTCAAATATCATAAACAGAAAAGGTGAAATTAACACAGCGGATATCCGAGGTAGCAATACTTTGGAATATATCATTGAAACTACCAAGGTTCCGCTTGGTGAATTTCAAGCCAAGTTAGGTCTGCCCAGAAATATCGATACAAAATTGAAATTAAAAGATATTGGTTCGAAATATGAATTAAAAAACAAGAATGGAGCTTTATTGGAAGCGGAGGATTTCCGGGCAGTTATTGATGCTTATTCTGCCAGCCAAGAAGTGAGTTCCTCAATTAATTGCCCAATCGGAAGGGTGGATTGTGAATTTCCCGGGGATTGTGGAAGTTATATCGACATAAATGGAGATAGGATTTGTGATCACTCAAGGTAAGATTGATAAGGATGAGCAATCTTGGATGAAAATTTTGAAAAATAGCCAAATGGTGCTAAAATGGAAGTATAATTTTTTTAACTTAATTTAAATGAAAAAGCAAATTGTTTTTTTTGGGGCGATTCTTTTAGTTTTTGTGCTTGCCGGTTGTGGCAATGAGGCATCGGAAAAAGTTGATCGAGATAAATCTGCCAATAGTGCCACTCCAGTTGAGGAGAAAGAAGATGAAAATGAGGGAGGGCTTTTCTCTGGATCACTAAAAGATTTGATGGCTCGAGGCGCTGATACACAATGCACTTGGTCAAGCACCAATGAGGGAGCGAAGATTGGTGGCACGGTCTATGTAAGTGGAACTAAATTCTATCAAGAGTTTTCTTCAACGGATTCAAAAAATGGGTCAGAGTTGAAGAGTTATATTCTAAATGATGGAACTTGGATTTATCAGTGGAGTGCACTTTCCAAAGTGGGAACAAAAATGAAAATGGATGAAGTGAAAAAACTGGCAGAAGAGGCTCAAAAGAAAATTTCAAACGACGCGATTGACAAGCAAGACGTGGAAAATAATAACGTTAACTTGGATAATGAATTTGACTATAATTGTCAAAAATGGACTGTGGATGTTTCCAGGTTTCAACTCCCGACTGATATTCAATTTAATGATCTTTCGCAGATGTTAAATAATCTGCCAAAGGCGGTGGGAGGAAATTCGGCAATCGACGTTTGCCAGATGTGCGAAAAATTACCAACCGAAGGAAAAGCAGCTTGCCTTGAAAGTTGCAAGAAATAAATTTATGAAAGGAATAATCCTCGCTGGTGGAACAGCAACAAGACTTTTTCCACTCACCGCGACAACTTCGAAACAACTTCTTCCAGTCTATGATCGGCAGATGATTTTTTATCCGCTGAATGTATTAGCTAAAGCTGGAATAAAGGAAATTTTGATTATCGTTGCGCCAGAGCATTCCGGACAATTCATTAATCTTTTAGGTTCAATTTTTGAAGGCGCCGGAATTCATTTGGAATTTCGCGTGCAAAAAATACCGCGCGGTCTCGCTGACGCTTTTATTCTTGGAGAAACTTTTATCGGCAAAGATGATGTGGCGATGGCACTTGGTGACAATATTTTTGAAGATGATCTTAGTGCAAAAATTAAGAAGTTTGAAAAAGGTGGATTGGTATTTGCTAAAAAAGTAACTGATCCGGAACGTTTTGGCGTGGTTGAATTTAATGCGCATGATCAAGCAATTTCAATTGAAGAAAAACCAAAAAAACCAAAAAGCGATTTTGCCGTTACTGGATTTTATGTTTATGACAACCAAGTAGTGGAAATTGCCAAAAGTCTAAAACCATCCGTGCGTGGAGAAATTGAAATTACCGACATTAATAAGCGTTATATGAGAATGGGGGAACTCAAGGTGGAGAAAATCAAAGGCGCTTGGCTTGATGCGGGAACATATGATTCGCTTCTGGAAGCCAGCTTGATTGTTAAGAAAAAAGAAATTTACAAAAATTTTGATCCAGCCATTGACAAGGCGATTATCGATTTTAATCTCGAGCTGAAAACAATTGCAAAAAAACGTTTGAATTAGTTTTTTACATAAGTAGCTTATTTTTGCTTATTTTCCCACTTTATAGTAGGATGAACGTATGGGAACAGACCTCGAAGAGATTAAAAGTCGCCTGAACATTGTGGATGTTTTAGGCGAATATTTGCGTCTAGACAAGACAGGGACCAATTATCGGGCGCTCTGTCCTTTTCATAATGAGAAAAGCCCGTCTTTTATGGTGAGTGAGGAAAAGCAGATTTGGCATTGTTTTGGTTGTCAAAAAGGGGGGGATATTTTTTCTTTTGTCATGGAGATAGAAGGATTGGAATTTCGTGATGCTCTGCGCCAGCTCGCGGAAAAAGCCGGAGTGGAACTAAAAAAAATGACGTCGGGAACAATCGAGAAAAAAAATCGCACACTGGAAATTCTAGAATTGGCGACCAAGTTTTATGAAATTCAACTTTGGAAAGGTACTGGCAAAGAAAAAATTATCAATTATCTAAAAGCGCGTGGGCTAACTGAGGAAACAATTAAAATTTTTCGCTTAGGTTATGCGCCGAATGGCTGGAGAAATATTTTAGAATTTTTAACTAAACGTGGGTATGCCGTAGATGAAATAGAAAAAACCGGACTATTGGTTCGAAAGATAGGGAGCAGTGAACAGAGAGCAGTGAACAGTAAAAATCCAAATGCTGATCACTGGTCACCGACTTCTAATTCTTACTATGACCGCTTCCGTGATCGGATCATTTTTCCAATTTGTGATTATTCAGGCAAAGTTTTGGGATATAGCGCGCGTGTTTCTCCGGGTGGCGATGAATCGCAAGCTAAATATGTTAACTCTCCGGAAACCGAGGTTTATCATAAAAGTAAGGCACTTTATGGTATTGATAAAGCTAAAATTGAAATTAAACAAAAAGATTTTGTGCTTTTGGTTGAAGGTAATATGGATGTGATTGCGGCAAGTCAAGCTGGAATTAGAAATGTAGTAGCAGTTTCTGGAACAGCGCTGACTCAAACACAGCTCGATACCCTCAAGCGTTACACGAAAAATATTAAAATGCTTTTTGATATGGATGAGGCCGGGGAGGTGGCGACCAAAAAAAGCATAAAGCTGGCACTTGAAAAAAACATAGTAGTGCAAATTGTCGAGTTGCCATTTGGGAAAGATGCGGCGGATGTGGCAAAAAATAATCCGGAAAAATTAAATGAAGCTGTTTCGAAAGCAAAGAGTGCGATGCAGTATCTCTTTGATAAAGCTTTTGGGAAGTTTAACAAAAACACAGCTGATGGCAAAAAAAATATCAGTGAAGCGCTTTTGGGAATAGTTGATAGCCTTGTAAATGAAGTGGAAAAAAATCACTGGATTAAAAAAATGGCAGAAGAATTGGATGTGCCAGAATCCGCATTGACGGATATGCTAAAAAAGGCTAAGCTTGGGAATAGAATATCAGTGAGTCAAAAAAAACAAGCTGACGAAAAAATCCTCGCGGATGATCGTCAAAAAATTGATATATTGCTTGAAGAGCTTACTGGCCTTATGCTCGTTTCCGTGGAAATTTGGAAAGAGATGCAAGAAAAAAAAGAATACCATGCCTATTTTTCACGCCTTGGTCTAATGGATTTAATGCTGAAAAAAGGAATGGAGCTTGACTTTAATTTTGATATTTTTTTGGGAGCAATTGATCGTGAACTGAAATTATTTGCGGAAAAACTTTTTTTTCGTAAGAAATTTCGTCTAGGTCTTAGCAATAGTCTTGAGGAAGTTGGGATGGATGAGCTTTCCAAAGAGCTTCCCGGAATTTTAGAAGAAATAAAAAAAGAAATCAAAAAAATAAAACTTCTGCAAATTGCCAAGGATTTGAAATTGGCGGAAAGTCATAAAGATGAGACAGCCCTAAAATTTTTGCGAGG
>CAIMLT010000096.1 GCA_903842445.1 uncultured bacterium | reverse complement strand
GTCGAGCCTTAGCAAAGAGAGTTTTTGGATGGGTAACTCCGGAAGAGTATTTTTAAACCAGCCATTTAGGAATTTTACATTTTCATCGAGTAGTCCGAATTTTTTGAAGTTGTCTTTAACCTCCTCAATAGAAACCGTCAATCTTGAAAAAGTATTGAGTTTATTGCCTTCATCATCAGGAAAAAATTCAGGTGATGGAGGCGGTAAACCTTCAAAACTGTCAGCTACCCAAACCATCTTATCCTTCACTTCAAATATTTTCAGCAATGCCTGCATGAAAATACAGGCTCCTCCCCGCCACACACCGGTTTCGATTAAATCGCCGGGGATGTTATTTTTAATGGTTTCCCTAACACAAAATTCTATGTTTGTCAGGCTTTTGTAACCAATCATGGTTTCGCCTGTTTCATGCCATTTTGTTCCTTCGTACTTTTCCTTTAATAAGATTTTTAAAAAGGAGGTTTCATAATAGAACATCAGCGGATCGTAGCCTTGAGTGATTTCTGAGCCTAAAATCTTTAACTTGAGATTAAAAATCTCCAGATCGATTGGCGAAACTTTATGTTTGTTGTAATGGCTGCCTTCGCCTGTTTCCAACGCCATTGACGATTTTTGCAACATTTTTTCGATTACCACAACACTATCGTAAAAATGAATGGAGTTGGCTGTTTTTGTAAAATTGGTTTCAGCCATTTTGTTATCCAATAAATGCCTGATATGAAGCAGATCAATCAGTTGTTTGGCATATTCGATAAATGTCCCAGATTTTTGATAGCCGCCGCCATATCCCTCCCAATAACTGGTGTGTGTGTCTTCGCAAAGATAAATTCCGTTAGCGTTAATATGGTCGAAAAGTTCCTCAAATGAAGTAATCTGTTGATCCATTGCATGTCCACCATCATCAATCAGGATGTCAATATTTGGAATTTTGGTTTTTAGCTCCCGTAAAAATTCCCTGTCTGCCTGCGAACCAATGAAGATTTCGATTTGATCCTCCTCAAAATGTTTACATTCAGGCTCGAAGTCGATGCCATAGATTTTGGCTTTTTTGCCAAAATAATGTTTCCACATTTGCAGACTTCCGCCCTGCGAAACGCCTATTTCAACAATTACGCAATCCGTTCCCACAAATTTTTGGAAATGCCGGTGATAAATCTCAAAGTAATGCGACCACTTGTGGATTGTGTTTTTGTGGTTGTTATAAAAATATTCCTCAAGGGGATTGCCAGTTTGCTTCATTGTCTGAAAAATAGAACGTTTAGTACCAAACAAATCTGTCGCCCAACAAATTTTTCAATTTTCGTGATTCTTCGGCAAATATTCCGGATAAGTGGTTTCTTGTGATATCAGAGATTTTGGGATAGTTGTTTTTGTTTTTTGGCTCCAAACAATGGGGTAATATTCCCCTGATGTTTAGAAAATCATGAATTTCTTTCAACGCGGGTACCGGGTTTTGAAACAAGTCCTCACTCTTTACAAATAGCATCTGATTCATGGGAAAATAGCGCAGCCATCTGCTTATCTGGTTGAAGTAAAATCCGCGGTTTACATAAGAGTAGCGACGATGAGGAACACTTATGTTTTTTATTCCAAGTATCAATTTTTCATCCTCTCCGGCAATTCTAATCTCCTCGATGGCAATTGCTTCTTCAAAAGATCCGATGGGTTCGGTATTCAGTTTTCTTTGATGTATAAAATGAGAGTACGCTCTGTCTATCGGGTTTCTCAGTAATGCAATCAACTTCACATCTGGAAGATGACAGGCAATTCTTTCCGGACACAATGGATGAAATATATAATACGGAGAGGCTTCACCTGTAAGTTTTTCCTTTTCCCGGGGGGCTTTTTTAAAAAAATCAGAGTACCATTCAGTACCATTTTCATACTGGGTATCAAAATAGTGTATTTCTTTTGTTTCGGGCATACTCAAATCCGGATGCTGCGATAAGTAATAAAATAATGATGTTGTTCCGCAACGCTGAGCACCAATTATCAGAAAGTCGGGTTTATTGTCCATATGAGAATAGTTCAGGCAATATTAAATGTAGTTGTTTTTGACTAAGCGGAATCAGACCAGTAAAAGTGGAAAATG
>CAIMLT010000095.1 GCA_903842445.1 uncultured bacterium | reverse complement strand
GTCCGCCACACTACACCGAACGAAAAAATTATTGACATAAGTGAAATAGCAATAACTATTCCATTAACAATCGACCATGTTGTTAAAACCTGAAAATTGAACATATTATTTTTTCCTTATAATAAAACCATTTTTATTTAGCACATTTTCTGTTATTTGAATTATAGCACCTTGACTAATCCAATGCTCGATGGAAAGAAGAATAAGAAAAATGAGGAGGAGAATGAGTAGCCACAAAATTACCCATAATAAATTGTCCATAATCTGATAAGCAGTGATTGCAATACCACCGCCTAAATTTATCAAAGGAGCTTCTTTCAAAATAAAATCATCCTCTGCGGTTATTATCGTGCCGTCGTATTCAATATCAACCAACAGTTTATATTTTCCCGATTTTAATAACCTTGGAATAATCAGATTCTTTTTAATTATCAAATCATCCTTAACAAAAACTTCGTCTGAATCCTGAAAAACTTTCTTATGATTTTCATCAATAATCCAATATCTTAAAACCCTCATTTGACTTATTGTTCCACCCGCAAGGTCAATCTTTGTTTCAGCAGAAAGCTTTTTTCCAGGATAACCAACTTTCTCAGGATTCCTTACCGCCACAGAAAGATTTAGGGTTGAACTCCTTTCCGGCTGAGTTGGCACTGGTTTTTGCGGAATAGTTTGAATGACATGAGTACTAACTGTTTCCTTCCTTACGTGTTTATTTATTTTATCTTCTTCTCCTCCTTCTTCATGATCCACTTCCTCTTCTTTTATTATTTCAAACTTTAAGCTATCTGTCATTCTCCGAGCACTATCACTTGGATCAATCACTGTTACCCAAATTGTGTGCTCCCCATAATTCAACCGCCCCAGTGGACTCCAATCCCAATAACCATTTATATTGGCACTAGTAATCGCAAACACCGAAGTTCCACCTGCAACCAGAACTTCAACCGTAGCGTTGGGAATATTGCTAATTCCATAAAATATCGGATTTAAATTGGCAGTATAAGGTGTGCCGACAAAACCTGTCAAATCTATCGCATCAAACTTGGTAATTTCACAAATTGGGTCAGGAATCGGTTGCGTTCCGCAATCAAGGCTTGTCGCATTCACCAAGTTAGAGCTCGTCTGTCCAGCGTTATTGAAAGCTGTTACGGTATAAGTATAGCCGGTTAACGTTACAACCGTGCTATCAGCAAAGGAATTTGACACAACTCCTGAAATCAACGGAATACCATCGCGAGAAATGTTAAAATAATCCGTTTGATCATCTGAAGTCCAGCTGAGATTAATAAAAGGAGCATAGTTTTGGCAAAGCGGAGTAGCGGTTAGCACAGGCTCCTCTGGGGGACCAATAAAACGAACAGTTAGCGCAGTCGTCGTCGCTCCAGCCACTTGGCCATATTTCTCTTGCAAATCTCTTTTTAGAAAACCCCGATCAAAAAGAGAGCCAGTAACAACATAGAAAAATACCGCTAAAAACAAAAAGGCACCAACAAACTTGCTTGTCCAACTGAGCCAAAACAATCTTCTCTGACGAGAAACTGCTATTTTTTCTTCTATCTGTTTCATCGTGTTGCCTGATTCAGCCTTTATTTTTCTAATTCATCACTCGTTCATAGTTATCCGCCCAATAGAGAACTTTTTCGCCATAATTTACACCCTTCGAATCACAATAACTCGCCCAATTCCCGCCAGCCAAATAAATACAATAAGCCTTAGCTTCAGCTGATTTTTTATGATCCTTTACTCCATCCACCTTGATTAACTTGAGTGCCATCGCTACCACTCCATCAGTCAGATTCCATGGATCAGGCGGATTATGACCAGTCACTGAAGCAATTGAACTCTTATAACCAAGCCAGGTATCAGACATAAACTGCCCAACGCCCATCGCACCACCGGAACCCTTATACCCACTTGGTGGGCAAGAAACCTTTCTTTTTTTCCATTCGTAATCAAGCTCGCCACAAATAGTTTTAAATATACCCAAGCGATAACTACTCATATTGCTCTTATCGGCCGTACAACCACCTGTATAGCGACCAAGATTAGACTCCACAACCAACACCCCCAAAAGATAATCTTTTCTTATTCCTGTTACTTTTGCGGCAAAGCCAGCTGCGTCAACCACGTTTTTGAAACTGACTGAGCTAGAAAGCAAACTAGAAAGTTCACTTTTCAATTTATTAATTTTAGCATTCAAATCAACCAGCGAAGCTTGCGCCTCTTTAATGTCAGTCCTTATCTCATTTTGCTGTCCTTGCTGAACGCTTATAAGCTTTTCATGATTTTCTTTTTTTTCATTAAGCTCTTCTTTGGTTTTTTTCACGTCTTCTTTAGCCAATTTTATTTCATTGAGTGAAATAATAATTTTTTCTTTCACATTCAAGAGCTGGTCAAATTCTCCCGACATACCAAAATCTTTGGCTCCACCCAAAAGCAATCCCCTAAGAGGATCTTGATCAGCATAAAAAGCTTCTTGAATATAGCTCTTTAACATTTCCTGGTTTAATTCTATTCGCTGATCAAGATTGACCACTTCCATTTCTTTTCTGGATATTTCACTCTGAGTTTTTTGAAGCAAAGTCTTAGTTAATCCAAGCTCGGCATTCTTTTTTTTAAGTAAGCTCTGCGAAGTGTCCAATTCTTTTTCCACATCTTCCTTCTTATCTTCAACTTTTTCTATATCGCTTTTAATCTCTGCAACATCGTCAGCGGCAAAAGCCTTGTTTGAATGGCTCTGCGCATCAAAAAAAATTAACCAAAACACAAAAAGAACACACGCTAAATTTTTTATCGTTTTTCCATAGTTCATATTTAACAGTATAGCAATATTTTGAAAAAAATAAAAGTGGAGCTGCGCTTGATGCAATCTCCACTCAATGAGCTCAATAGCCAATAATGTTAAATCTTTTTATCTTCCATTCCACCTTGAGTCAAAACCAAACTAAAACTCTTTGCAATCTCATCTGCCTTAAAAAAAACTGACGAATCAAAATCGGCTGGAATCATTTTAATTTTGCTTTTTTCCACCGCATCCAGCTTGTCATATCGCGTATAGATAAAAACGAACTGTTCATTTCTTCCAAGCTCCAAATCGTCGTTATCGCAAAGCGGAAACTGCCTACTTTTATCCGCGCAAGTCTTATTTTTATTTTTTTCCGTATCAGCTATCGGAACTAGCTCTATACGAAACACTTCACTATAATATTCCTTTTTATTTTTTATAATCTCTTCATCGAAAATTGGCAGACCGAAAAGAATTGATCTGTTTTTTCCCTTGGAATCAAGCTCCTTAACCGCATACTTCTTCTCTTCATTCGGAAGTGTCAATCTGAAACCTATTTCTTCATTGGTATAGGTAACTACGTCAGCTATCCCCTGATCTTTAAACTGTTTGTTATTTTTTCCTAGCTCATGTTTCCTGAAAATTTCTTCTCGGAAACTATTCGACAAACCATTTCCTATTTGCCGGCTAGTCTGCTTATTCAAAGATGATGCCAAGATACCAAAAAAAGCTACTACGATAATTATAACTGCCAACGCAAAATCAACTGAAACCTTTTTATTCATTTTTTTATTTTATTTAATAACTTTTCCCACTTTATATTATACCAGAATAATAATTTAACGCAAACTTCCTACACCCAATCAACAAGTTCTTTCCAAATCAATTTCAATTCGCGTAAATCATGCTCGGAAACTTCTATTTTAGAAAAGCTTCTGATTTTATTTTTGAGAAAAATTCTCATGAGCTTGATTGAGGTATCGCTATTTTTGACCTTTTTTCTTTCCATTTTCGCGCAACATGAACATAGCGCCCCACCACATTCAGCGCCAAAAAAATTATCATTCCCTGCCAGAATCTTTCCAAAACACCGCGCACAATATTCCACTATGACTTTATACCCCAAACTCTCCGCCAGCTTAAACAGAAATCCCAATGTAACAATATCCATCTTATATTCCGCTCTTCCCTCCAAACTTAATTTTTCCATTGCTTCCATATATTCTAAAAGCAACTCGAATACCTGCACATCTTTTTCTTGTCCAACAATTAATTTGTCAAAATGGGAAAGTGCCCAAAAAACTCGACTGATTGCCAAAAAATCAGCTTTCACGGACGAAAAATTATTCAATACAATCGCGCCAGTGATGTTACCCAGGCCTTTTTTTTTCGAAACATAAACCTCCACGTGAGTCAGCGGCTCAATGTTTCCAGCTAATTTAGCGTTTGGCTTACGCACTCCACGTCCAACCGCTTGAATTTTGCCTTCTTCCAAAGTATACAGACTATAAATCCGATTCACTTCTCCGATGTCTCTTTTGAATAATATCAGACTAGTATATTTTAAATCCATAATACTCGAAGAATATCACAAAAACGTCTAGAAATAAACAGGAAATTCTCAAAAAAGAACAGGACCCGTTCACCCTCTCCTATCCACATGCGAATGTTGCTTTGTTAGCTATTCTAAGTTGTTTGCAAGATTTAAAATTACTCCTTATTTAAGAGTTAATTTTATGTGGCCGCAAATTTTTAGACAAAAGTCTGGGCTTAACACAAATATCATATTTCTCAGCGCAAAGAACATCGACTAAATAGTTGGCGGCAAGATCACATCCCAGATCGCCACAAGTGTAAATATCAATCGAGGCTACTCCATATTCCGGCCATGTATGAATAGCTAGATGAGATTCAGCAATGACCACAACTCCGCTTGTGCCGTGAGGATTAAAATTATGGAATATTCTACCAATAATCGTAGCTTTTGCAATCCTAGCCGCTTCAAGCATTATATCTTCAATTCTTTTCCCATCCTCCAAAATCTCCCTATTGCACCCCTCAAGATCCAAAAAAATACATACACCCAGGGCGGGCATATCAAACTTTGGAAGTTTGATAATATTCTTCAATAGTCCACCTCCTTTCGAATTAACCATTCCTTATGCAATAATGTTATTATTTGTGGTTTTATTATACATCTTTAATATAAAATTACAATACTTTCTCATTATGCCACAAATCATTGAATATTTTTGCTGAAATAGTGTTAGCTAGCTGTCAAAATCAACGATACTCGCTCAAAAAACTTAGGAAAACTAAAAATAACTAAGAGCTAGCCTGAAAGGAAAGGCAATTTTTGAAGAAAACGAGCTGGCAAAATTAAATTTTATTCATAGCGTTCAAATACATCTGCAACATTAAGCGCGTTGCACCCAATAGAAAAGCGGCCTAGACGATAACGCCCAGACCGCTCTTTTAATTTATTTTTCTTCTTTCGAAGAAAAGGCAAGGAATCTAGCCTTTAGTTGTTTCATCCTTATTCAGGATTTTTTATTTTTGCTATTTATTTTTACCTCTTTTTGTTTTTGTTTTTATCCCCCACCGATTTCAAAGAATGCTTCTCTCAAAAATTGGCAGAAGATAAAAAATTTTCAAGCTCTAATTGTTTTCACTTTAATCAAGCTATACTCGCCATAATCTCTAACCTTTAGCTTTCTGAAATACTTTTGCGAATTTTTTTCTCTTGCTGTTTTATAGCTTTTTTGAATAACTGCTTCAAGCCAAGAAATACCCATGAATTTTCCCACAAAAACTACTTGCACAATCAGAATAGGTAAAACCATCAATCCAAATAACACTAACCAAAAAAAATTACTTTTTTGTCCGCCGCCTTCCTCAATAAAATCTTTCAACTCCTTATCATCAGCTTTATTATCTCCAACCGAAAGAACAGCTGGAACAAATCTAGTCGTGTCCGGTAAGACATTGTCATTAGCTGGAGCGAAATCGTTGTTATCATTCTCAGCTTTGCCAGGATATGCGAGTGTTCCGAATTCTTGCACCGCAATAATTCCCATTGTATTATCCACTTCTCCGGCCGCCACTGCCACGCCAATTTCTTTGTAGTTAACATTTAAAATATTTTTCCTATGTGTCGGGCTATTCATCCAAGCTAATTGCTGAGCTTCGGCAGTAACAAAATTAATCGCCAGATTTTCTCCAGCATATTTATAATCATATCCGACAAGCTCAAACCAGTGCCAAGGATTAAAACCCTTTGGCGAAGTATGAGCAAAATATTTATTTGCCACCATATCATTTACTTTCGCCATTGCCACTTCATTCAACTTTTCACTAACCGTCAGCTTTTGTAAGCCTTCTTTTTCCCGCGCTTCGTTAACATATCTAATTACATTTTCAGCATTAATTTCGCTCGCTAAAACTGGAAAAACAAAGCCTAGGGTCAAGATTAAGCCGATTGCGAATATAGCATATCTATTAATTTTTTGTGTATTTCGTTTCATTTTAGTTTTTCCCAAGCTTTTTTTAGTTAATTTTGAAATAAAGAAAAACGGGCTTTCACCCGTTATTTTCTACATTCTTCAACTCACTATATAACCATTATAGCAGGTTTTTTGGGCTTTGTCAAAGAAAAAACTATCTAGAGCAATGAGAGGCTGGCATCTCTTTATTGCAAACCCAGAAATATCACTTTTCTCCCAGCCACTCTCTCACTGCTTCTTCCCAATTGCGAAGATGCGGAAATTTAGTATTCCTCAGAATTGATGCTCTTGGTCTTTTTGCCGGTCGCAGAAAAGCTGAAGCTGCAACTGGAATAATTTTTGTATTTTTCACGCCTGCCAAGACAAAAACTTTTTCGAGCGCCGAAAACCAAGTTTCTGCGCCTTCATTCACGATGTGATAAATTCCAAAAGGAAATTTTTCTTCGACAAGCTTTTTGGTCGCTTTGGCCAAATCTTTGGCATAAGTAAAACAAGAAGCTTCGCCGTCAACTACTTTGAGACTTGTATTAGTCTTTGAAAGCTCAAGCATCGTTTCAAAAAAACTTTTTTTCGCTCCTTCAGACAGCGCCGGCGGACCAAAAATTTTGGAGGTACGAATGAGATAATATTTTTCGCAATTTTTCTCAACATTTTTTTCACCTTGTAATTTTGTTTCGCCATAACGAGAAATTGGATTGGGTAAATCTGTCTCGATATATTCACCACTTTCTCCATCAAAAACATAGTCCGACACAAAATGCACCAAAGTTGCGCCAACTTTCCTGCTCGCCGATGCTGAGTTTAGCGGTCCTTCGCCATTGATTTTTTTAGCCAATTCAAACGCGCCTTCATCTTCTTCAATTTTATCCACTGCGTTATAGGCGGCCGTATTAATAATCAAATTCGGTTTTTCTTTTTCAATCATCTCCGTGACCATTGCGCCGTTAGCAATATCAACCTGCTCACGATCCCAAAGCACTGCTTCATAATCATCACCAGAAAATACTTCGGACATTTCTCGCCCAAGCATCCCCTTCGCACCGATTATAATTACTTTGGTTTTTCTATTTTCCATATTGTTCTTTTGACGGTTTTTTCTAGAACGGATTATTTTTCAAAAATTCTTGCCAGCTCTCTTGCTTTTGATCTTTCACTGACACAATCGGATTAGTTGCCGGCCAAGAAATTTTTAATCGCGAATCATTAAAATAAATTCCCCCTTCACTTTTTGCGTCATAATAATTATCCGTTTTATAGAGAAAATGCGTGTTATCTTCCAACACGCAAAAACCGTGCGCCATTCCATGTGGCACAAAAAGCATCTGAAAATTATCCTTTGAAAGTTCAAAGCTTTCCCACTCTCCAAAAGTCGGCGAATCTTTCCTTAAATCAACCACGACGTCCAAAACCTTGCCCTTGACCACACGCACCAATTTCGCCTGCGCAAAAGGCGGTCTTTGAAAATGCAAACCACGGATAACCCATTTTTCCACCGAGAAAGAATGATTGTCCTGCACAAACCTCGCGTCAATTCCCGCCGCTAAAAATTCTTCTTCGCGATAAGTCTCCAAAAAGAACCCACGATGATCGCTGATCACTTGCGGTTTAATTAAAAGCACACCTTCGATTTTGGTTTTTTGAAATTCAAACATAGAATTTAATGTCATTCCCGCCCCAGCCTTTGTGAGGATAAGCTCCGGCGGGAATCTAGTATGAAAAATAAATTAGCTATATTAACTAAATGCTTAGGTTAGTAATTTAAGCAAAGCTTATCAACTAGATCCCCGTCTTTACGGGGATGACACAAAGAAAAAATTAGACAACATCTTTCTTAATAAAAATACCATATTTCACTTCATCAATCAAAACTTCTTTTTGTAAATCTGCATCTACCAATTCTCCAGCGGAAATATTATTCGCTAACGTTTCTTTGGCGATGAGGTCGCCAAATTTTGCAAAAACTTCCTGCGCTCCGACATGCCCGATAATAATTCGATTATCAACTTCGTAGCCTGCTTTTTTTCGCATCTCTTGAATCGCACGCACCAACTCGCGCGCCGTGCCTTCGAGTTTTAGCTCGGGAATGATATTTACATCAAGTTTAATATTTTCTTCTTGCGCCTCAGAAACTAAGACATTTTTCACATTCAATTCTTCTTGCATAATCTCCACCAGTTCTACATTTTCAATTTTATGCTTGATTGTTGCTGACATCAGAGGTTGACGAACTTTGATTTGGCTGAGCGCACGCTGTTGCAAGCCTTCGGAAATTACATCGCGCACTTTTTTCATCTCAGCATTAAGTTTTTCATTAATCTTCTTTTCATCAGCTGCTGGAAAATCCACCAAATGCACAGAATCCTCTCCAGTCAGATTTTTGTACATCTCCTCCGCAATAAACGGACAAAACGGTGCAATTATTTTAGAAAGCGTTAAAAGCACATAGTGCAAAGTTTCATAGGCACTATTTTTGTCGCCGTCATTTTCACTTTTCCAAAAACGCTTACGACTTCGGCGAATATACCAATTAGAAAGATTATCCACAAAAAGTTCAAATGGCCTCGTCGCTTTTACTAGATCATAGCCTTGCATATTTGCATCGACTTCCTCGATTAGTTTATGCAATTCCGAAACAACCCAAAGGTCGAGCAGGTTTTTTGAACCAGAAATAGCGCCTAATTTATTTTTCGGTTCCCATTTATCCACGGAGGCATAAAGCGTGAAAAATGAATAGCTATTCCATAGAGTTGCCAAAACTTTTCTTTGAATATCCTGGATGGCTTTTTCAGAAAAACTGATGTTTTGCGCATTGAGCAGTGGCGAAGACAAAAGGTAGAAGCGGAGAGCATCAGCGCTATGTTTTTCCAAAATAATATTAGAATCTGGATAATTCCCGAGAGATTTTGACATTTTCTTTCCATCTGACCCGGCAATCGTTCCGGTTGTTACAACATTTTTAAAACTGATTTTGCCAAAAATTCCAACAGAAACAACATGGAGAACATAGAACCAGGCTCTGGTTTGCGCGATATATTCAGAAATAAAATCGGTTGGAAAACTTTTTTCAAATACCTCCTTGTTTTCAAAGGGATAATGAAATTGCGCGAAAGGCATTGAGCCGGATTCAATCCAAGAATCAAAAACCTGCGGAATTCTTTTCATTTTTCCTTTGCATTTTTCACATTCAAAAGTAATCTCATCAACTTTCGGGCGATGATAATCAGACAGTTCCACTCCCGACAATTCTTTCAGTTCCTCATAAGACCCAACAACTTTTATATTTCCACAAGCCTCTTCATTACTGCTCACTGACTTCTGCTCACTGTTCACTGACTGGCATTTCCAAACTGGAATGGCTGTGCCAAAATAGCGGTCGCGAGAAATGTTCCAATCCGGAGCACTTTCAATTCCATTTTTAAATCGGCCGTGCTTCAAAAATTCCGGATACCAATTTATTTTTTCATTCTCGGAAAGCAAATCTTGGCGAATTTTATCCACATTCACATACCAGGCTGGCTGGGCTTTATAGATAAGTTTTGTGTGACAGCGATGACAATGCGGATAACTGTGAGTAATTTGTTCGCGCTTGAAAAGAAACCCTTTCTCTTTCAGCCACTTCACGATTTCATTATTGACATCCCAAACTTTCTGACCCTGCCATTCCCCTTCCAAAAATTGTCCTTCTTCATCAACGTTCATAATGATCGGCAAGTCATTCGGTTTTCTCGCCTGAAAGTCATCTTCGCCAAACGCCGGCGCAATATGCACAATTCCCGATCCATCTTCCGTGGTCACAAAATCACCAGTAATCACACGATAACCCTTTTCAATTTCGTGTGGGAAGATCGGTTCGTATTTTATGCCAACCAGATCTGCGCCCTTAACTTCTTTTATAATTTCATATTCATCATTACCAAAAACTTTTTCCAATCTTTCTTTTGCCAAAATAAATCTAACCAACTCTCCGACGCCTTCATCTTTTTTTTCAATCATTACATAGTCGATATTTTTTCCAACTGCTAAAGCCACGTTAGCCAAAAGCGTCCACGGCGTTGTTGTCCAAACCAGGAAATAGGTATTTTCTTCGCCCTTAACTTTCATTTTCACAAACACCGAAGGATCACTATCCATCTCATAGGAATTATCCATCGCGATTTCAAAATTTGAAAGTGGCGTGGAACAGCGCGGACAATAAAGCGAAACGCGCACGTCTTCATAGATGAGGCCTTTTTTGTGCAGCTCAGAAAACGCCCACCAGACTGATTCCATGTAACCCTTGTCCATCGTTTTATAGGCACCCTTAAATTCCACCCAACGCCCGATGCGATCAATCACATCCTCCCACTCAGAAGCGATCTGCGAAGTTTCTTTGAGGCACGCTTCATTAAACTTTCCCACTCCGATTTTTTCAATATCTTTTTTGCTTTTGAGTCCCAATTTTTTCTCCACCATATTCTCCGCCGGAAGTCCATGGCAATCCCAGCCCCAACGGCGCTCAACGCGAAAACCTTTCATCGTCCAATATCTCGGCACGGCGTCTTTTACAATCGACGAAAGCAAAGTGCCATAATGTGGCACGCCAGTAATAAACGGCGGTCCATCATAGAAACTATAATATTTATCCTTACTCCTTCGTTCCACTGATTTTTGAAAAGTGCCATCTTCTTTCCAAAACTGCATTATTTCTTTTTCCATCTCCGAATATTTTTTTCTTGAATCGACTTTCTTAAAATTAGCCATAAGAATTATAAGTTAAAATAATTATTAATTAAATCGTATCCAAAAATTCTTCAATCGTTCCGTAGCGCTCTTCAAAGATCAGATAAAGCGTTTCCGGTTTTTCAACTTCTCCAATGAGAATTAGTTTTTTGCCAAGGCCATAAGCAATTCCCGCTTCGATATGCACCGCGTTACCCGCCGGCAGAAACACGATGACTTTTTCTGCATTTTTGAGTCCCGTCAGATCAGTTTCAAAAATATCTTTATAATACTTGTTATTATAAAAATCACTAACACTCTCAAAAACCTGCATTTGATCTGCTGGATCTCCACTAGGATTATCTGGATCCGCAGGTTTATCGCAAAAATTATAACAAGAATATCCTTTATCCCTAATTTTTCCGATTAAAAATTCAACCTGCTCTTTATTCCGATATTTAGCTAAAACTGTATAATTTGTCATACTCTTAAAAAATAAAAAATCCTTACGCAAAAAATGCATAAGGACGATCAAATAGTCGTGGTACCACCTTAATTCTCCGCCCGGGGCGGACTTAATTGCGGCTATCACGGGCCTACCCGGAAGATTCTACATCGTCCGCCGAAGCCTTAGTGAAGGCGGACTGCCTCCCAAGTTTCACCGCACGTTTCTTTCTCCAGCTCGGAAGTTGATTGCTTCCTTAAACGCCTTTTAAATTGTATTATAACTCTAACTTAATTTTCACTTTTTGGCAACAAAATAACCCCTAAAAACTAATAATTCCCCCATCCAGCTCATAAACGCAGGCGAAACCTAACTGCTTCATCGAAAACAACACGGCCTTACTGCGACTACCCGAACGGCAATAAATTAGATGGGTTTTGTTCTTGTCCAGCTTGCCCAGCTCTTCTAAGAAATCTGGCGCATAAAAATCCAAATTAATCGCGCCTGGAACTGCACCACTTAGAAATTCTTCTTCCGTTCGCACATCCAAAATGCAAAAATTCTCGTCGTGATTTTTTTGCGCGACTAGCTTTTTTGCTTCGTCAGCTGAAATTGATCTCCAAAAATTTTCCATATACATTATGTCATCCCCGCCCCCGTTTTCACGAAGATAAACTCCGGCGGGAATCCAGGTTCCACTAGTTATGAGTTATAGAGAAAGTGAATTATAAATTCAACTAACCTTCAGTTTTTGATCAATATATTTTGTATTTTATTTCCTTAACACTTGGAGTGTCTGGAACCCCGTCTTCACGGGGATGACACAGAAAGAAAAATTGAGCAAAATCTATTCCAAGCTTTTATAAAGTTCCAATGTCTCCCTTGCTGTTTTTTCCCAATTGAATTTCTCCACTTGTTTTTTACCTTTTTCTCTGTAGCTATTTTTTAGCTCCTCACTCTGCGAAAATTCGAACATCGCATCTGCAATTTCCTTTGTGTCAAGAGGACTCACTAATCTTGCCGCATCTCCAGCAATCTCCGGAATAGAAGAAACGTTGGACAGAATTGCCGGCACACCGGTTGCAAAAGCCTCGAGAACTGTCGTGCCAAAACCTTCATAGAGGGATGGCATCACAAAAAAATCAGCTTGGGAAAAAAGTGGCGCCAAATTATCACCAACAACATAACCGGTAAAAATAACCTCCTTTTCAATTCCCAAATCTTTCGCCAAGCGTTTATATTCTGCCGCAAGCCATCCGCGCTTTCCCGCCAGCACTAATTTATAGTTGAAATTTCTCCCTGTTGTCACGAAGCGTTTTTTGAAATCTGCAAACGCTTCAAGCAGACGAGTAATATTTTTCAGTGGCTCAATTGTTCCCAAGAAAAGCAGATATCTATCCTCCTCAGAAAGACCATAGCGCTTTAAAACTTCCGCGCGTGGAGTTATTGATTTGTTCGATAAGCGTTTATCAAAACCGCTATAAATAACTCGCACCTTGTCTTCAGAGCATTTGAAGGTTTCACAGATATCTTTTTTAGTTGAAGCCGAAACTGCAATTAGTTTATTCGCTCTGCTTATCGCCATGCCAAGCATCGCCCTAGCTTTTGTTCGAGCTAAAACTGGAAAAACATCCGGCACCTTGACGACCGCCAAATCATAGATCGTAACGACAGTTTTCCCTCGATAGGTATTCGGGATTCTGCTTAGTGGCGAAGTAGTGTGAAGCAAATCCAGTTTTTCTTTCATGAGCGTTGCCGTTCCTAAAATTTCGCTATACGCTCCCGGCAAATATTTTTTATAATCGGAAAATGGATAGAATTTTATTTTTACATTATCGCGAGAAAACTTCTTGACATCTTTTTCTCGCACTCGAAAATCAAAAAATAAAACGTATTCATTTTTATGATCAATTTCCAAAAGATGACGAATGAGTTGATAGGCATAGTGCCCTGCGCCAATCGCCTCACCCCTCTCTGGATTCAAAATTGTTCGTGCGTCTATTCCTATGCGCATATATTTTTGAGCTTATGTGAAAAGTCTCTCTCATCTAATTATCTTGCTTTTAAAAGAAGAAAGGGGCTTTAGATATAAGCTATATTAAGACTCCTTGCATTTAAATTTTAGCATTTTTTGCATTTCTAGTCTAGGAGAAAAATCTCCTTAAATCAGGTCCTTTACCGGCGCAAAAGTTCTGCGATGAATCTCGCACGGACCATGTTTTTTGAGCGCTTCCATGTGCAACTTTGTCCCATAACCTTTGTGTCTTAAAAAACCATATTCCGGATAAATTTTATCCGCCTCGCAGATTATTCTGTCTCGCGTAACTTTGGCAATAATTGACGCGGCGGCAATTGATTTGACTAACTTATCCCCACTCACGATAGCCAACTGCTCCAAAGAAAAGCTAGGAATAATTTTATTACCATCCACCAGCACAATACATTTCTTATTTCTCAAAATTTCTTTTTGTTTATTTTGAAAATCCGTAAGCGCTTTTTTCATCGCGAGAAAACTCGCTTCCAAAATATTTATACGATCGATTGTCGCGTGATCACAAATTCCCACTCCGACATAAAAATGGTCGTAAATAAAATCAAACATTGCTTCACGCTGCTTTTCTGAAAGTGTCTTGGAGTCCCGAATAAAATTCCACTTTTTGTCAGATAAATCCAAAATCGAAAAATTTTTGAGCACTGCTACACTAGCCACGACCGGCCCAGCCAG
>CAIMLT010000094.1 GCA_903842445.1 uncultured bacterium | reverse complement strand
TTCTTCCACAAGCAGAACTCTGCAGTCAGTTGTAGACTGCTTGACAAGGTAAGGCGGTCCTGGCTTGTAATTGGGGATTATTCCTGGGAACCTTCCCAGTACAAACCCAATGTCTTTGCGATCCGGAAAATATTTGCCAAACTGATAAGCAAAATAGTGCTCGTCCTTGGCTAAGAAATTGGTCTTATAGCTTGGGTAAACCCAACCGACTTGAAATCCACCATCCGGCAAAAGTCTACTGGTGATGTTACTCTGCACCTGCTCATAACTCCACCCAAAATCTTCCTTGGCAAACAGATCAGAATACTTTACAACTTTCCAATCCTTCATGCCCAGAGAACCAAGTAGAAACACAACAAAAGATTCTTCTTCTGTTACGTCAAGAATATCTTGGCCAAAAGGTTTGTTCATAAGGAACAGTGTCGCACTCCTAGCTGACAACTGTTTTCTCGTCTCTTCCGCCATTTTGAGCATAAAAAGAAAATCCAGCCCCAGTCCACAGCATTTTTGGCTGTCGCTGCCAAAAAATCCCATTCCCATATAGATATCAGGATTTTTCAAAGTGCATTCCGGCGCGATTACCTTTTCCACAAATGGAACATTCTTTAAAAGTTCGAGCATACTACCCCCATGTCATATGTTAGTCAATCGATTATCGACAAATTCATTCAATTTTCCAAGGAACAAAAAAACCGGTCTCGCGAGAGATCGGTTTTGACTTGACTGAAATGGATTAAAACTTTTATGCGTTATCCATTTTAAGCAAACCAAAACCGATCTGGCTAAACCAGAAGCTAAAAAAATAGAAACTATACAATTTTTGGTTGGTTTGATTACTCATTGTTTTTTACTTAGCTATCCTAGCACACATTCTGAAATCTTGTCAACATTGAGGCTAGTCATTACATTGATTTCTTTACTAAAAGCGCAAAAGCTTCGTCCATATGGGTCATGTTAATCCCCCTTCCATCATCTAAATCGCTATGATAAACACTCATGAGCCTATCCAGATTTGCTGTAACAATCTCTGTCTTTTTGGCTATTTTATCCAAGTTTTTCACCGGGAAAGCCAAAATTGCTATATTTGGATCAGTTATCACAATTGCCTGGTCGTTTCCCACACAATCAATAACAATGATTTTTTTGGCACCATCAATCAGTTTTTGGTATTTCCGTTCAAAAGCACGAAAGCCACTCCCCCAATAAACCGGCTTATCATAGGATAATTCCTCGGCTCCGGAGAAAACAAACAAATTATTTTTTAACGTTTCTGGCTTTTCCAAAATCACCTTCATCATTACTGCCACACCGGAAGCATTATCAATCGCGCCTTTTTTAATGCTATCATAGTGAGCAAAAAATATTGCCCTAGGATTTTTCACGTTTCCCACGAGAATATTAGCCGATTGATGAGCAACTTTTTCAACCTGAACATTGCCAGAGATTTTTTTCGCCTCAACTATTTTGGCAATATCTTTGTAATTAACGCAAATAGCTGGGGTGAAATAATAATTTTTCAACGATATTCCTTCGCACCTGGGGTTGAAGTTGATATTGGAAATTTCCTGACAAATCGAAGAAGAAAGCAAGGAGCTGAGCACAACGTCATTGCTTCTAATTTCTCCACTCAAAAAAGAACAGCCTTCGCATTTAACTTTTTTGCCATCGGCAGACAGAGAAACATGTCGTGTCAGAGGAATCATTACTCTAAATTTTTGCAACGCAAAGGAAACACTATTTTCCTCCAGCATGAAAGTTAAAAAATCACACGCCTTCAATTCTCCTTCCAATTGCCTTGGAGCAAAAGAAACTAATTTAGCAATAAACTTTTGGTAATTTAAT
>CAIMLT010000093.1 GCA_903842445.1 uncultured bacterium | reverse complement strand
GGTGCTTTAAGTTGGTTCTTTTCATTTTTAATTGAATTGATTAGGAAAAGAATTTCTTCAATTTCTTGTTTTTCTCGTGGAAAAAGGGCTAAAACTTTTTCAGAATTGATTCCGGATTCCAATAGCCCAAAAGCTTTTTCTAAATTGTCTTGTTTAATCTCGATCATGTAATTTTGATTAATCCTCTTAGTTTTTTGATGGCACGATATTGAATTTGACGCACAGCTTTTTCGCTTTTATTCAGTAGTTGGGATATTTCGGGATTTGACAGATCACTTATGAATCTTAGAGTTAGAATTTCTTTTTGTTCAAAACTTAATGCTTCCAATGCTCTTGATATTTCTTTTGAATTAATTTCTTGATCCATTATTTTTGCTGGATTGCTTCTTTCATCGAGAAGTGAAATGAATGGTGTGGTGGAGATGTCAACGATTATTTCCTTTTTCTTTTTCCAATAATCAATAATCGTGTTTCTGGTTATTGTGAAAAAGTAGGGCAAGGGTGGAAGCTGATCGGGCGAAAATTTTTTGAGAACTTTCAAAAAAACATTTTGAATGATATCTTCAGCCACTTCTTTGTGTTTGGTTTGACTCAGGCAGTATCTATAAAGCGGGGCAAAATATTCAGTATAGATATGGTCAAATTCAGTTGTTGTGGTTTGCATGCCTGTTTTTTCTTTATTTTTGACTGTCATAGATAATAACGAATTAGAAATAAGAACATAACGCTAAACTTATTATAGCATTTCAAGTCCGAAGAGAAAGCCTATCTCTGCTTTTGCTTTTATGTGCTATAATGAAAAAAGATTTAAAAAAATCGGTTGATGACAAATAGTGGCGCTTAGAATTATGCGATATCTATCATAGTTATGATTGTCCTTTTTGTTATTTTAATATTGAGGAAAATGCAGTGCTAAAAGCTAATAATTTTTTGCAAAAATAATGGGAAATATTATTAAATCTTTAGGATATTTTTTGGTTAGCAATAAGTATAGGTCAATTGTTTTGGCAACGCTTGCCATGCTTGCACTGGGAACCATCACTTTTCATTTTGCGGAAGGATGGAGGTGGTTTGACTCATTTTATTTTTGCGTGATTACTCTGGCTACTGTTGGCTATGGAGATTTCACGCCAAAAACAGATTTGGGAAAAATAGCCGTCATTTTCTACATTATTTCCGGAATTGGAATTTTTTTGGCATTTGTTCAGGCGTATTTTGAGTTTATCAAGGAAAACAGAAGGAAAAGGTGAATAATGCCTGATTATTATGTTGGAGATTTTTTTGATAGTAATTTTTTAGATTCAACTAGTCTTATGAAGCTTTTGAAAAATAAAATTTTTTTTTCCGTTTTGATGGGTGTGTCTGTGATATTTTTGAGTTGGTATTTCCTAGATAAACCATCGTTACAAGGAGACTGGCAAGAGCAATTGGCAATAATTTCAACTGCTGAATTTGATGGTGATTTTGTTACGGTTAAAAATGTTAGAAATTTTCGTTATTTTCCAACTGAAGCTGACATGCATCCGGCTTATTATGATAAAACGTATGATCTTGATCAAATAAGCAGAGTTTGGTATGTAGCGGAGCCATTTAATGAAAATAAGATTACTGCGCACACCTTTGTTTCTTTTGAATTTAATGATGGTGATTTTTTATCAATCAGTATTGAAGCTCGCAAAGTTAAAGGTCAAAAATATAATACTTGGAAGGGAATGTTGCATGCTTATCCCCTGGTTTATGTGGCAGCAGATGAAAGAGATGTTGTTCTTCTGCGGGCAAATATGCGAAAAGATAAGGTGTATGTTTATCCAGTGAAATTAGAAAAACAAGAGAATGCAAAGTTATTGCTTACTGATATGCTAAAAAGAATGAATGCGCTTACAACGACCGATCCAGTTTGGTATAATACTCTTTTTGCCAATTGTACTTCGAGTATTGCTAAGCATATAAACAAATTGACCCCAGGTCGTATCTCTATTTTTTCTTGGCAACTTTGGTTAACTTCTTCAGCGGATGAGTTAGCTCTAAGGCATGGTCTGCTAGATACCGATTTGCCAATCGAACAAGCCAGGGGAAAATATAATATAAATAAAATTTCTGAGAAAGTTGGAGATGCGCCAAATTATTCAACTGAAATCAGGAAGATAGGTGAATCTGATCATCTTTGAGTAAGGGCGGCTAAAGAGGTGGTTGCTGTCATTTTGAAAAATATGATAGAAGATCATAATAATGAATTAGGTTAATAATTATTAAATATTAATTTAAAAAAATAATGACAAACAAAGATGCGATATCACCAATAAATTTAGAAATTGGAGGGGTGGGAAGCGGTTTTAGTGAAGGAGGAAGGTTGTGCATTGACTATGTAAATGCGTATGCAACAATGGGGTATTGGGGCGGCCCTTATTTTCCATTTGAAAAAGTTAAACCGTTGCCAACATATAAAGAATTTTTTCAGAGATATTCTCCGAGCTATCTTTCTACCGTTCTGAAGCTAAGCAATCCTGAAGCGATGGATGAACTAGATAGGTTAGTGGAAGCTTTCAATGCTGATTTGGAAAGAATAAAAAAAGAAAAAGATACAGGAGCATGCAAAAAGTTTTTCGAGACGATGCAAGCCTTGATTCATTCAAAAAAATAAAAAATATTTTTTGCACTTTATTTTCACCATATGACTCAGCTTTTTAAATTACCACTAGTTAATTCTCATACTCATGCCGCTATGATTGCTTTTCGTGGCTTAGCGGAAGATTTGCCTTTGCAAAAATGGCTCAATGAATATATCTGGCCGGCGGAAAAACAAAATGTAACCGCTGATTTTGTTTATGTCAAAACCAAAGAAGCCATTTTGGAGATGCAAAAAAATGGAATTAAAGTTTTTTCGGATATGTATTTTTTTGAAAATGAAGTTGCCAGGGCGGCCAAAGAATTGGGAATGCACGCTGTTATCGGAGAAGGAATTCTAGATTTTTCCACGCCGAGCTCAAAAAATCCCGAAGAGGCTTTTGCTGTTACAGAAAATCTTTTGATCAAGTATTCTAATGATCCACTTATTAAAGTTGCCGTTGCGCCTCATTCTATTTACACAGTTTGTAGAGATAATTTAGTTAGAGCAAAAGAATTGGCAAAAAAATATGATGCGTTATTGCATATTCACTTAGCGGAAACAAAAATGGAATTTGATGAATGTTTAGAAAAAAATAAGATGACCCCGGTGGCATATCTGGAAAGTCTGGGATTTTTGAGCGAAAAAACTATTTTAGCTCATTGTGTTTGGGTGACAGATGATGACATTAGAATTATGGCGGAGAAAAAAGTGAATATTTCTCATTGCCCACTGAGCAATCTAAAACTTGGTTCCGGGATTGCGCCGATTATAAAAATGTTAGAAAGCGGAATTAATATTAGCCTGGGAACAGATGGCGCAGCTAGTTCTAATCGACTTGATATTTGGGAGGCCGGAAAATTTGCAGCACTAATGCAAAAGGGTGCGAGTCTGGATTCGAGCAAAATTTCAACAAAAGAAATTGTCAAAATGATGACGACAAACGGTCTTAATGCTTTGGGCTTTTCAGAGTTTAATGGCAGAAAAATAGCAGAGATGGAAGAAGAAATTGAAAAAACAGAGAACTATAATTTTCTTTATGCGTTGAATTCAAATGAGGTTGATTTTAAAGATAAAAATTGTTAGTCGAAGTTTTTGACAAATCAAATTTTTCCAGCTATGATGAAAAATTCCTTAAAAAAATAATATTAATTTTGGTGAAAGTATAAAAAACAATAAACCTAAACGATGGAGGAAGAGTCATGGATGCAAGAAGGTTGGAAAATGTGCTTTTTTTCAGAGGGTTGGGAAATCCCGACCTAGCAGTTGAAATTATGGATGTGCTGAAGGAATATCTTGGTCATCGACCGACAGTCGGACACATCAACTACGCGCGTTTTGGTGATTATGAGCTTGATGATAGTTTTTCTGAAAATGAAAAAATTAGGGGAAAAACTCTCGTATTCTTCGAATGCCTCAAAAAAGAAAGTGTAATGGTGCGTTTTTTGCAGTTATGTTGGGCAGCTAAGCATCAATATGGGGCTGAACGGATCATTGCAGTTTTGTCGTTTATGCATTATCGCCGCCAAGATCGGGAAGAACATATTCACGAAATCTGGCGAAATAAGTGGCTCGTGCAACAGATGAAGTTCAGTGGGATAGATAATGTTATCTTGGCTACGCCACACTCTGAGCAGACCGGAGTTAATTTTGAAAAAGAAGGCATTGCATTTAGAGTGGTTGATATGTCTGATTTATTTTTTAGCCGTCTTCGACCACTTCTGCCGGAATCGAATAGTGGAAATAAGGTAGAGGTGTATGCTCCCGATGAAGGCTCTATCTCGCGTGCTGTTGAGCTGGCAAAACGTCTCAAATTAGGAGTTCTCTTTAGTCTCAAAAACCGGGGATTTAATAATGAAGTTGAGTTGGTTGAGGCTGATCAACAAAAAATTGCAGAGATCAAAAGACAATTCAGCCCTTTTCTTTCTTTGGAATATGCTACACCAACACTTGTGGATAAAGCGATCATCGTAATGGCTGAAGATGAAATCGATTCTGGTTCAACTGCACATGCGCAAGCTGAGCAACTCAGGAGATATGGAGCAGAAAAAATCTATATGGTATTTACTCATGCTGTCTGTACCGATCCTTGGCGACGCAAGCTATTTAGTGGGGACAATCCTTTCTCGCAAGTAATTGTGTGCAACACCATTCCGCGTGGAGAAGAAAAGCGGACTGGTGGAAAAGTGCATGACGTTTCGATCGCCAGTCCGATGGCGTCCGAGCTCTTGCGAGTGCTGCAGAATATTACTGGATAATTTCCAGAAAAATTCTGCAACGATAACCCTTATTTGTGAAACGCAGATAGGGGTTATTTTTTTACTTTTTCTTTACTAATGCGTAAATTTTAGTTAGGATAGAAGAATGAAATTTAAATATTATTATCTCTATATTCTCAAATGTGCTGATCAAACGCTTTATACTGGAATTACAACTGACTTGGAACGGAGAATTTTTGAGCATAACAAGACTAAGCTTGGTGCAAAATATACCACTTCGCGTCGGCCGGTTAAGTTGGCATATTCCAAGAAATTTGAAAATCGATCAGTAGCTTTGAAGGAAGAGATTAGGATTAAGAAACTGAGAAAATCAGAAAAATTAAGCTTAATCAAAAATTACTAATTTTTTAAAGTCTTGAATAATTATAGAGTCGGTGATAATATATAAATATAAGAAGTGAAAAAT
>CAIMLT010000092.1 GCA_903842445.1 uncultured bacterium | reverse complement strand
TGTTTTTTTTTTTTTTTTTTCTTTTTAGCTTTGAATAATAAATTTTTATTTTTTATCTAATTTTATTTTTTTTACAAAAAAAAAAATAAGCGACCCTAAAATAATCAGTACCAAAAAATATCCAAGCTTTTTAATAATTTTTTTATTTTTTAAAATCATGTGGTTTTCAATAAACTACCACTGGCGTGCCAATCTCAGAAAAATCATAGACTTCCTTAGCCGAACCAACACCAAGGCGCATGCAACCATGCGAAACCGGAATGCCTAAGTGATTAGCACCTTCCTTATAGCCTCCCGGCCATTCTGGAAGTTCATGGATTCCAACTTTTCCGTCTGCTAAAATCGCCATCCAAAAGGGCATAAAAAGACCATAGGCTTTGGAATAAACCCTTGGTGCTTTGTTATAAATCTGATGCTCACCAACAGGCGTTTCCATTCCTCTTTTTCCAGATGAAATAAGATAGGCATTAATTAATGTTCCATTTTCAAAGGTAGTCATTATTTGATTTTTTAAATTAACATCGATATATTTCCCCTCTTTCTTTTTGGCCTGAGTATATTTCTTTGCTTGCAAAATCCGCAAGGAAAAATCTTTTTCCCAAATAACCGGAGTATTTTTCAATGTTTCAAACGACCCGATATGTAGAAGCTTATAATTTTCATCGCTATCGTTTGCCACTTTAACAGAAATCTTTAGTTCATATTTCGCGCCATCTTCTACTTTATTTTTTGGCAAAATCTTAAATTGAGTTTTCTCATGATTTATTTGGTAATCAAATCCATCCCCAGGGCTAAGATCGAACTTGATATAATAACCCTCAACCGAAAAATTAAAATCAACTACAATCGGATCCTCAGCTCCAATCACCACATCTTTTGCCTCCTTGGCGGGAAAGATATTTTTCACCTGAGGAAAACCAGAAACAGAAAAATCCAATTTTCTTTCAGAAATTTTAGTTAGCATTGCCGTTCGTCCTTCTGGCAAGATAATTGAATAGCTCAGTCCTGGTTGCCAAAATTTTTCCGGTGTAACTGTCAATTTTCTTTTTGTTTGATCCAAATTAATTTTAACTTTCTCCTCCGGTATAATTTTTATTTTTTTCGCATATTCTTTATTCAAAACTGGAACAGAAAAATTTATTTCCACCGCCTCTTTCACTTTTACATCTCTTGTATTTTTCAAAGCTATCTTTTCTTTATAGGTCTTCTCATAAAATTGCCAGCCATAAAAAATGCCCAATACCAAAAAAACCAGCGCTAAGCAGAGCAGGAAGGTTTTGAAAAAGATTTGGAGAAGAGTAGATTCTTTTTGATATAACATCATCTTTTAAAAAACATTTAAGTATCATTCCCGACCCCGTTTTTACGAGGATAAACTCCGGCTGGAATCCAGGTTCCATTGTTTTTAACCACAGGAAAATAGAATTATAAATCTTTTTACCTCTGATTGCACAGTTAGCTTTTTTATTTAATAGCTCGTTTTCTGTATATCTTGAGCTTGAGGCGCCTGGATCCCCTCCTCCGCGGGGATGATTTAGAAATTACGATTTTGAAACATCACTTTTGCGGTGTCCCATAACTCCGGATGATTCTGGTGGACTTTCAGCCAATACCACCATTCCACACCCCAAAGATAAATTTCTGGAAAACCAACTTGCCTAGCAAAGCGAACATTTTCCTGTAATTTTGAAACATTCATTGATTCAAATTGCTTTTCCAATGGCTGATTAGTCGTCCAGCCGGCAATCCACGGCTCAGCTTGAAGCTCAATTACAATCGCATTATTCTGTCTAACAAAAAGTCTATTCATCCAATATTTAAATTGAAAAAAGCGCGGACCGATCGGATAAGTATAAAAACCATATTTGGCACTATAAATCGTGCGATACATTGTCGTGCCAAAAATATCCGCGCGCGACGCGGCGCGGAGCCATAAGCTCAACTCACCAGAATCGGTTACGATAACTTTATGAGCTGGATCAGTTTTTCTTGCCATAGCAATTTCGCTGTCAAGTAAATCGACATCCAGATTGGGACAAACTCCAAATTTCAAGAATGGCTCATTCTCAATTTGCCAATACTCCAAGGCTTTGGAATCTTTATAACGTTCCACTACGACACGAACAAACTCTAGTAATTTTTCTTTTCTTTTTACATCATCATTTTTTAGATATTCTGGTACGAAACATTCCGGCCAACGAGGAACTTTTTGGCCAACAGCTAAGATAATTTCAGAATTACGCCTGCCTGCTTCTTCCATCTGCCAATCAAGATCAGCAAAATCATATTTTCCATCCTGCGCTTCCACCAAATCCCAATAAACTGGAATACGAATTTTTTTTGCGCCCAAATCATCTAACGTTGCAATATAGGCCGCGCGCCAATCCAGACCGATATCACTCGCATAACGCATTGAGAAAGTAACACCCAATTTAGCATCCTTTTTTTCGCTTATCACAGGAATATTGAAAAAAATCAAAAACACGCAAGCCAAAGCAAAAAATATGAGCGTTGTTTTAAAAATAAACTTGAGCACGGCTTTAATTTTTTGCATTTTTTAAATTTTTATTTTACTTTTGAATTAGAAACTAGCATTATACCAATTGCGATAACAATAATAGCAAAAGTTTTCTGCAAAATTGTTTTCAAGTCCTTTCTTTCTCGCATAACTTCCGGGACCCATGCAGAAAAAATAATACTTAGAATAAAAATAAAAACGTATTCCACGGAAATTAGGGCGCTAACAATCGTCACGCTAGCTGAAGTTAGTGAGGTTGCAAATTCCTTGAGAAATGAACCGCTTCCTCCCATAATCTTCGCTAGTACAAAGGATAATCCGGATTTTTTTTCCTCTTTCTCGGATTTCTTGAACTTCAAAAGCGATCCAATGATCGCCTTTCGCCAAACAGGAATTAGAAAAAAACTAAGTGTCCCCAAAAATGCACCGCCACGCGTCCAGGCAAAAACATTTAGAAAATTATCGCCGTTATAGAGCGCTTTAATCATAATTGCAGAAATGGCTAGAAAAAATCCAGCCAAGAGTGAAGCGCGAAAGCCTTTGAAAAATATTCTTTTTTCAAGTTTGTTAAGTTCAAAAGAAATTAAAAGTCCCCCAAAAATAAGTGTTACAATTCCCAAAATTCCTTGCATTCCCAAGCGTTCATGCAGAAAAAGGATGGCCAGAAAAAAAGTGACAATGGGAATGGTCGCACCAACAACCGGAAGAACACGACTAGCTTCGCCCTTTCTCACTGCAAAAAATAAAGATAGCATGCCATAAATGAAAATCATTCCAGCAATAAAACTAAAAACTACTTTATGGAAATCGATAAAATGAAGACCGCCAGAGACTAGACCGATAATAATCGCAAAAAGTCCTAACAGTCCAGAATAAAAAGCATAGATTGCTGGATGAGAAACTCGCTTAGAAGAAAGCAAAAACTTGTCTAGAATGATTTCCAACGCTAAAAGAAAATATGCAACTATTGTGATAGATAGCCAATTCATTCTTTTATTATACTATGAAAAGTGAAAATATGGTAGCAATAATCAAGAATTCGCCTTTCCATAATATAGCGCCACATCTGAGATCCATTTTCGCACACCGATTGGATCATGTCCGGCGCAAGTTGATCCACATTTCCAAACCACCATTTTTTCTGCCGTATCAATTTTTTTGTCCAAAAGTTCTCGAATTCTTTCTCCGACAACCAAGATTGCCTGCTCTTCTGAATCAAAACAACTATAGCCAGAATTAGTTTGATTATATGTTCCACGATAACCCCAATAATTGAAACAGTCGCGTCCGTCCTTCTTTGGAGAATGCTTGCCCCAATCACTTTCTTTTTTGGCAATTGCAATTAGAAAGGATGCAGTTTCATTATCATGCTTAGAAATAAAAGGTAGCATTTTTTCAAGCGGACTTCCGGATATCAACTCTTGGTATTTTTGCTCTTGACTGTCTTTGGGCGATTGATTTTTTTGGTTTTCCCTTTTAACCCTCTCTTGACGCTCATTCTCGCGAGCTAGTGCAATCTGATTAACGCTATCTTTAATTTTTTCCATCGGATCAAATTTGAAATTTATTTTTTTTGCCAAAACCAGTGATCTTTTATCTTTGTCTAAAATTTGATCTTGACTATTTTTAGCATAAATAACAATTAAGCCATTTTTTGAAAAATAGATAGAAAAAAATATCCCCACACATAGCATGAGCAATATTTTCATTTTTTTATTCATTTTTTTTATCCCCCAACTCGGCAGTTCATCGCCCATAAAAGCCTCTCCCCTGTCCTCCTTTGATCTTCAGTTATGGTTATAATTAACTTTAACGAGTATAGCGTAAAATCAAACTTTGGTCAATCGCTTTTTTCTTAAACACAAATCATTACGTTTCCAGAGCTACTAAAGAAAAAATTTTCCTGAAACAACTCGTGCCAGACTCATGTCTGTGCCGTTTTCCTCACTCACCATAATCTTGGTCACTTTCAAATTCTCTTTCGATAAAAAATGATAATTATCATTTGAAATACAATACAATCGAAGCTAAAATCAATCCGGCCATAAAAGCAACTGCCAGCCAGCCAAAAAATTTAACCCAGAGCGGGTGAGTTTCTTTGCCCATTATTTTCTTATCGTTACCTACCACCATAATAACAATCAGGAGCGGAAAAGCAATTACACCGTTAAGAAAGGCGGAATAATAAAGTGCCGTAATTGGATTAATTTGGAAAAAATTCAAAAGTAAGCCAACCAAAATTGAAAAAGCAATAACAGCATAAAATCCTTTGGCGCGAGAAAATTTCAATTCCAACCCTTCGTGCCAACTCATTATTTCTGCAAGAGCATACGCCCCTGATCCGGCCAAAACCGGAACAGCAAGAAGACCAGTTCCGATAATCCCGATTGCAAACAATAGATAGGCATAGTCCCCAGCAAGTGGTCGCAATGCTAACGCTGCTTGTTCGGCTGATTCGATGTTGGTAATGCCATTGACGAAAAAAGTTTGAGCGGCTGTGAGCACGATAAAGAAAAAAACAATATTCGCCAAAATCATTCCGGTTTCCACATCAGTTCTCATCCGTCCAATTCTCGTATGTAAATTTTCTTTTTTTCCTCCCAAAAATTCATGCAATTTTTTGTGCAACTTATTTTCTTCCACCTCTTCCGAGGCTTGCCAGAAAAAAAGATATGGAGTAATGCTCGTACCAAACACTGCCACCATCGCAAAAACATATTCCTCGCTGAATTTAATCTCCGGCATAAATGCCGAGTGAAAAACCATCAGCCAATCCGGATGAATCATAATTCCTGTGACTATATAGGCGAGCACTGAGATAGCCAACCATTTTAAAAATTTAACATAAAAATGATAGCCGATAAAAATTTCCATTACAATGGATAATAGCGCAAAAAAAATCGCTCCGAGATAAAAATTAAAACCAGTAAGCATTGAAAGTGCTGATGACATCGCTCCAAGATCAGCTCCGATATTGACCATATTGGCGATAACAAGCAAGACTACCACCGCTAGAACGACTTTTTTTTTATAATGCTTTTGCAAAACTCCTGCCAATCCTCGATTTGTCACAATTCCAATTCGCGCACATGTTTCTTGAATAGCAAGCATCATTGGAAGTAGCCACGCTGCCATCCAGAGAATAGAAAGGCCAAATTTAGCCCCAACAGATGAGTAAGTTCCAATGCCAGACGGATCATCATCGGATGCACCGGTAATGAGGCCCGGCCCTAGCGCTCGGAAAAAATAGAGCGCTTTTTTGCGAGGATTTTTGAATATTTCTTTTGCCAAGATCACCTCCGAATGCGCGATTTGTAATGTTCCATCAATCGCTTTTGTCGCCTCAACTTCGCCCCAAAGAATTAATTTGCGCGCCAAAACCAAAGAGATTCCGATTTCGCTTCGAAATTCAGAAAGTGTAAAAAAACTTTTTTGCGCCAGATGTCGGTCTTTTTTTTCTTTTTCCATATTAAAATTTTATTTGTATTTTTTCTTTTTTAATTATTTCCGAAACCTCTTTCAAATTTTTTGTTTCATAATCCGCATACCCACAAGTCAAATTCTTATAACGCCCCTCCGGTCTTTTCAAGTGAAAAGTTATTAATCTTTTTTTAAGCTCTCTTGTCTTTCTAAGGTGCTTGGGCAAATCATCAATAGCAATAAGCTTCTCGTCTTGAGAAAAATTGCGCTTTCCGACTTCCCTGCTTATCAAATCAATTTTTCGAAATCTCCCCACAATGATTTTCTCAAATAATCCTGAAATCTGAGCTCCATTGATTTTCATTTTTTGGAAAAGCGGATCACCATAGCTGACAAGAAATAAATCATGTTTACTGTTTTTTCTCAAAAAACATATAGCATCTCTAAACACATATTTTTTCAAGTCCTGCATAAAAACATTAAAATCTTTTTTCAGCTTATCCTTATTGACATACTCTTTTTTTCCTAGCGCTTCTATTTGCTTTTTTGGATCATAATATTTGTTAACCTGATTGTTTTTTTTAAAAAAATAATAGTAAGTTTTTGCGAAATCCTCCCGAGTTGCACCATTTTTAATGAAAACTTTATCCAAAAAATCTTCTTTAAATTTTCCGGTATTAAATATAACGTCATCAAAATCAATAAATATTTTCATCCAATACAATGCTAAAATCTTTTGTTAATATTCTCCTCTATTTTCCCGCTTCCAAAACTGCCATCAGCACACGTGCCAACTTTTCGCTATCGTGACGAATGAAAGCACGTTGCGCAGCAATCACATCCGCCTTGCTATAAGTTAGCTTTTTATTACTCAGCAAATCGGTTCTAATTACAGCATAAGATCTTTTTTTAATTTGCATAGAATCAAATTTAACGAGTAGTTCCTCGCTATCCTTATACTTTTTAATCAAGCTTTTGCCAGGATTCTTCGTGTTGAAAGTTACAAAATCAATCCGTTCTTTTCCGATTATCCCATTAATCATTGAGACATAATCATCCAGAGCAAACTTCTCAGTATGTCCTTTCTTATTAACTAAATTACAATTATAAACTACTTTGGCTTTGGTTTTTTGAAGCGCCTCAGAAATACCTTTCACCAAAAAATTAGGCAAAATACTGCAATAATGATTACCCGGACCTATAACTACCAAATCAGCTTCAAGAATTCTCCTGACGGCTTTTTTATTTGCTAACGCCTGAGGAAAAAGATAATTTTTCTTGATTCCTATTTCTTCAATTTCAAAATTATGATTAATTTCATTCTCTCCTTCGATTGATTTCCCATTCTTAAGTAGCACGAAAAGATTAACTTTTTCATTAGTTACTGGAATAACTTCACCTCTAATATTAAGAATCTCAGCCGCTTCTTCAACCCCGGCAGAAAAATTGCCTTTGATTTTTTCCAAAGCGCTAAGCAACAAGTTTCCAAAATTATGTCCCCTCAGTCCACCCTCTTCGAAGCGATAAGTCATCAGTTCTCGCATAATGTCCGTTGCTCCACTAAGTGCTACCAGGCATTGTCGCACATCTCCAGGTGGAAGCACGCCCAATTCATCGCGCAAAATTCCAGTTGATCCACCATCATCCGCCATTGAAACAATCGCTGAAATTTCAATCGGATAATTTTTCAGTCCTGATAGGAGCATAAAACTCCCAGTTCCACCTCCGATTGTTACAACTTTTTTAACTTTCTTCAACATGTTTTTTAAACAAATTTATGTAAAAATTTTTCCGCGACTTTCAGATCTTCCGGTCTGCCAATTGCATGCCATGCAGTAGCTTTTTCCACCTTGATAACATGATCGCGCGCCATTTTTGCTAGAGTTTGAGGTAAGCCAAATTCAGAATCTCCAGCTTTTTTAGAAACAAGTTCGTAATCAAAAAACTTCTGATTTAAAACATACGCTCCGGCATTTGCCAATTTATCTTTCGATCGTATCGGATTTTCAATCACATCAATCATGTGTCCTTTTTTATTAGTTTTGATAATTCCAAATAAGCTAACATCTTCAACTTCATGTCCAAGAATTGCCAAATCATGTTTTAGCATTCGTTTCAAATCTTTTTTATGATAAAGATCATCTCCCATGATGACCAAAAATTTATCCCGAAGCACGCTGCGCGCCAAATGCAAAGCTCCGCCAGTGCCGTTTATTTTGTCTTGGTAAACATAAATAATCCGACGTCCGGCAAAATATCTTTTGAAATGACGAATAATATAATCGCCACAATAACCAATGACGAAGATAATCTCGTCAATTTCTTTCGGAAGCATATTTATTTTATGCTCTGAAATAGGCTTGCCTTTCAATTTAAGCATCGGTTTCGGAATTTCATCCGTCAAACTTTTCATTCTCTTACCTCGACCGGCTGCCAAGATTACTACCTGCATAATGGAAAAATTATAAATTTAGATAACTATATTAACAAGTTTGCCTTTGATGAAAATAATTTTTTTTACTTCTTTTCCTGCCAAACTTTTTTTTACCTTCTCACTTTCCAACGCTATTTTTCTTGCTTCTTCTTCGGCGATATCAGCCATCACCGTTACAACATCGCGAACTTTTCCATTAACTTGAACTACTAAATTTATTTCTTCATCTTGGATTAAATCCGAATCATATTCTGGCCATTTTTCTTTGAAAATTGATTCGCTATGCCCAAGTTTTTCCCAAAGTTCTTCACCCAGATGTGGCGCAAAGGGAGCGATAATAATATTTAATAATTCACTATCGGTAATTGCTATCTTATCCTGCTTTTCCATCTCATTAACCAATATCATCAAAGCAGAAATTGCGGTATTAAATTTCATATTCTCTATATCCTGTGAAACTTTTTTTATCGTTTTGTGAATCAGGCTTCTTATTTTTTTATCCGAAGATTTTTGCTCATCCACTACTGACTGAATTTTCCATGCCTTTTCCAAAAACCGATAAATTCCCACAATTCCTTTGGTTTGCCACGGCTTCATGTCCTCTAGCGGCCCCATAAACATTTCAAAACACCGCAGTGCATCGGCGCCGTATTGCAATACGACATCATCCGGATTAACCACATTGCCTTTGGATTTTGACATTTTTGTTCCGTCTTCCGCTAAAATTATTCCCTGATGGCGGAGTTTCAAAAATGGTTCGTCAAATTCCAGATAACCCAAATTATGAAGAACTTTTGTGAAAAATCTGGCATAGAGAAGATGAAGAACTGAGTGCTCTGCTCCACCGACATAGAGATCAACCGGCAACCATTTTTTGAGCATTTCTTTTGAAGCAAATTCTTTTTCATTTTTTGGATCTGAGTAGCGCAGATAATACCAAGAAGAGCAAACAAAAGTATCCATCGTGTCCGATTCTCTCCGTGCTTTTACGCCACACTTCGGACAAGCCACATCTTGAAATTTTTTGCTATATTTGAGCGGTGATTCTCCAGTCGGTTTAAAATCAACATCGGTGGGAAGTTCAACTGGCAAATCTGCTTCTGGCACTGGAACTTCTCCACATTTTTCGCAATAAATTATTGGAATCGGCGCACCCCAATAACGCTGCCTTGAAACCAGCCAATCACGCAATTTATAATTTATTTTTTTCTGACCGATTTTATTTTCCTCCAGCCACGCAGTCATTTTTTCTCGAGCTTCTTGAGAAGTTAAGCTGTTATATTCTTCAGAATTAAATAACAATCCATCATCAGTATAACAGAAGTCTTCTTTCCACCACCATTTTTTTTCTCCAGAAATTTTTTGTTTCCAAGAAATAATATCTTGCCCTTTGTGATCTATCCATGGATTTCTATCTTTCTCCTCCATTAAAACAACATGCTTTATCGGCAAATCATATTTCTTGGCAAATTCAAAATCACGTTCGTCGTGTGCCGGCACTGCCATCACGGCGCCAGTGCCATATTGCAACAAAACATAATCAGCGACAAAAAGTGGCAACACTTCGCCATTGAAAGGATTTACAACTTTCACGCCTTGAAATTCAACGCCGGTTTTAACTTTCGCTTCCATGCGATCCAAATCGGTTTTCTTTTTTGTCTCTGCAATATATTTTTCCACTTCATCCCAATTGGAAATCTGCTCTTTTAGTTCTTGGATAATTTTATGCTCCGGCGCGAGAACAGCATAAGTCATCCCAAAAACCGTGTCCACTCTAGTCGTATAAACAGAAAATTCTTTTGGAGAATTTTCAATTTTAATTCGAAATTCAGCCCCGACAGATCTACCAATCCAATTCTTTTGTGCGGATTTTGTTGATTCCGGCCAATCAACTTTAGAAAGTCCAGAAAGGAGTCCGGCAGTTTTTTTATTATCTTCTATAAAATCAGAAATTTTGAAAAACCATTGCTCCAAATCTTTTTGCGTAACTTCACTTTCACAGCGTTCACATTTTCCATTTTCCGCTTGCTCATTGGCCAAAACCGT
>CAIMLT010000091.1 GCA_903842445.1 uncultured bacterium | reverse complement strand
TGTATTACTAACCCGTTTGCCGAGGGTCTAACCCTCTCGACTTGCATGCCTTATCCACGCCGCCAGCGTTCATCCTGAGCCAGGATCAAACTCTCAAAAAATATCAGAAGTAAATCTGATTATATAAAAGAAAATAAATTCTTTTTTTATCTACCGTAGCTCCGAAGAGCGCAGGTAGATATTTGAAATAGACTCGAATTCTTCATCTGCCATAGCTCCGAAAAGCGACGGCAGATTTGTCTCGATTGCTCGAGACCGGACTAATCGCAAAAAATTGCGATTAATTTTTGTTTCTCCAAATCAAAAGGTTGGATCTGGAGAAACTATTCACTTGTTAAAGTTCACAATGTTTTCTGTGTTAATGAACAAAAAACACATCTCTGCGGACAAACACAATCATACGCAAAGATGCATCTTCAGTCTTATCTCTCACCCCTATTTTTAAAAGTCTTATTGAGTATTATTTAATGCTTTGTTTGCTTTTAAATAATTATGTCCGAAACTCAACCGTCTTTAGCCATTGTAGAGCGCTTTTCGAAACCTGTCAAGGGGTAATTTTATGCCTGCTTTAGACATTAGCCAAAGCCGATTTTTCCAGCTTAATCAGGCGCGTTTCATGGCTTTCTAAGCGATCTTCTACTTTTCCACTTTTTTCCTTATTTTCCACTAGCGTAGACTTGACATAATCCATATCTTCGATCAATAGATCTGTTTTTTCAGCTAACACATCAACTCTTTCACTTAAACCATCCACTTTACCGCTTAGGTCATCTACTCTGATCGTTAAAACTTCGACCTTGCTTGACAAATTATCAACTTTTTCATCCAAGCCATCGAACTTTCTTGAAAGATCAGAAAGTCCTTCACCAAAAACCTTGAAATCACCTCGGATGCCTTCAAGGACAACTTCGAAATGTCGCGTCATTCTTTCCTCCAAATTTTTATTTTCTTCATTCATATGAGTATTTTAGCACTTTTAAAATTGTCGTCAAACTTTAAATTTCAACCTCATTACTCTTGCAAATCTTAGCATATTCTTGAGAGCTCTTTCTCGGCGTTCTTTTCATTGTTTTCCTGTCAACCTCAAAAAGACCGAATTTCATCTGATAACCTTCATTCCATTCAAAATTATCCAGAAGCGACCAATAGAAATATCCACGCAAATCAACCCCTTTTCTAATTGTCTTATGCAATGCTCGCAGATGCGCCTTGACAAACTCCGCTCGATATTTGTCCTCGCCATCAGCAATGCCATTTTCTAAAATATAAATCGGCTTTTTATATTTTTCCCAGGCGTCCATCACGACTTCAAATATTCCTTCGGGAGAAACCCCCCAGCCCATATCGGTCACCTTTTTTTCATAAGTAGCCAATTCATAGAAAGGATAAGTCAACTTTACTTTTGCACCATAGTAATAGTTTACTCCAATAAAATCCTTCGCTTCGCCGATCTGGTCGAAAAAATGCCAGTTATAAAAATTTTCCACTTTCTCTGTCAGCCAATTCTGCCAGCGGCCTTTTCCAAAATAATCAAAGTCATTGCAAAACTGCGTAATCCCGACCGGTAAATCCGGTCTGATTTTTTTTATTATCGCATAAGCTTTTTTATGCGCTTCCACTAAATTTTTCCGCGCCAGAAGGTACAAAATTGGATTTTTCTTTCCTGGCGGAAAAACTCCAGTCGCGTATCCCTTGTTTAATATGAGTCGGGGCTCATTGAAAGTGATGCAAATATCAATTTCCTCACCCAACTCTTTGATCACTTTCTCTGCAAATCTTTCAAAAAGCGCAACCGATCCTTTCTTGTGCCAGCCATATTTTTGCGAAAACCACAGTGGCAACGTCCAGTGATTAAGCGTCACGACGCGCTTGATTCCCTTAGCCTTCATGTCTAACAGCCAATCACGATAATGCTCGATTGCCCCAGTAGAAAATTCGCCCTCTTTCGGCTCAATCCGCGACCATTCCAAGGAAATCCGGTAAGCGTTGCAACCTAAATTTTTCAATGAATCATTGTCCTCCCGAAAAAGATTCCACGAATCACAAGCTATTCCAGAAAACTCCTTCGTCTTTCCTTTCTTTTCCCACGCATACCAATCATTATTCTCATTTCCACCCTCAATCTGATGAGAAGAAGTGCCCACTCCCCACAAAAAATTTTCTGGAAATTTTAGTTTTTTAGTTTTTGATTCCATTTATTTTTTAACAATCTTCTCCAAATTACCCGGCATCCATTTGCGCAAGACTTCTGGCACCGTCACACTACCATCTTCGTTTTGATAGTTTTCTAAGATGGCGATAAGTGGTCGCACGGATGGCAGAGCAGTGTTATTCAAAAGATAGGCGAATTTTTTATTGCCTTCCTTGTCTTTGTATTTCACATTGAGACGTCTGGCTTGCCAATCAACGAAGTTTGAAGCTGATCCGGTCTCGCCCCAGCGATTGAGGCCTGGCATCCAGGCTTCCAAATCAAACGCGCGATATTTTCCCGGTGCCATGTCTCCCGTGCAGATTTGCAATTTGCGGTACGGTAATCCCAACTCCTCATGCATCTCTTCCGAAATCGCCAACATCTCTTCTTGCATTTTTGTTGATGCGTCAATGTCCGCCGTCGAAACCACCACTTGTTCCACCTTGAAAAATTCGTGCACGCGATAGAGTCCTTTATTATCCTTACCATAATCCCCAATTTCACTGCGATAGCACGGGGAAAATCCACAAACTCTGATCGGCAATTTTGCCTCGTCCAGCATCTCATCTGAAAAATATGCAAGCAATGATGGCTCAGCCGTCCCCACTAAAAATTTTTTTTCCTTCGAATCGGCGCCGTCCATTTCTTTGTCGCGCGTGGCGATTTGATAGATATTGTCCGAATCACTGTCATAATCCGCACCTTTGAAGTAGCCACTGCCAAACAAAGCAAAACCCTTGATCAGCGTCGGTGGGATAATTGGCGCGTAACCTTTTTCCACCATTTTGTTGAGCGCATACATCATAAGAGCCATCACAAGGAGTGTACCTTCATTTTTCAAATAATATCCGCGATAGCCAGAAACTTTCGCCCCTTTTTCAAAATCCACAATGTCCAAACTTTCCGCCAACTCGATGTGCGTCTTGGGAGTGAAGTCGAATTTACGAATTTCACCCTTTTGATAGACTTCCACATTTCCACTCTCATCTTTTCCAACTGGCGTATCTTCTGAAGGAATGATCGGCACTTGCACCATTAGCGCCTCAAATTGTTTTTTGATTTCGGTATATTCCGGTTCCGCTTTAGCCATTTTTTCCTTCACTGCTTTCCCCTGCTCAATCGCCACTTTCCGCTCATCATCAGTTTTGCTCATTTGCATCAGTTCATTCAGTTTATTTTTCTCCGCGCTCAAAAGTTCGATATATTGCAACGCCTCAACTCTCTTTTTATCCACCGCCAAAAGTTCATCCAGATCAAGTTTGATGTTTTTATTCTTGATCGCCTCTTTAATTTTGTCCGCGTTTTCACGGATGAATTTGATGTCTAACATAGAATTAAATTATATAATTTATAATATTAAAGAGGTGTCATTCTGAGCGGAGCCTGTACTCAGGCACAGTCGAAGCCTGCCTGCTGGTAGGCAGGGATCTGCCTGCAATAATCGTAGTTGTTACTATCCACAGCAATACTGGAAATAACTGAAAGCAGCTTCTTCGACTCCGCTTCGCTCAGAATGACAATGAGGTTTTATTTTTTTTCAATTTAGACGATTTAAACTTCCCTGGTTTATGAGCCTGGAGCCTCACGATTTCCGCTTTAAGCTTAAGGTTTTTGAGCCGTTCTGTCAATTCAAATAGGTTAACCTCTTGATCATATCCTAGCGCAATCACGCTGGGACGATATTTTTCAATCGCGGAATACTTATCCTCCAGATCACCCAAAATCACCTCATCAGCCAGTCCACTTTTTTCCAACACTTCTCGCCTTTCCTCTTCGCTGTTTCTTGTCCGCTCACTCTTGACGCGAAGCACGGTTTCATCTCTCGCCACTACCACAATCAAATAATCCCCCAACGCTTTTGCCTGCGCAAGATAACTTTTGTGCCCCGCGTGGAATATGTCAAATGTCCCAAATGCCATTACCCTTTTCATAATTTATTCTTTACTTTTCATCGACGGAAAAATCACTGTTTCGCGAATTGATTTATTCATGATAAAAGAAAATAATCTTTCTGAAAAACCCATTCCAAAAGCTGGTGGCATGCCATATTCCAGCGCTTCCACAAAATCCTCATCGAGCATTTGTGCTTCTTTGTCGCCGCCCTCTCGCGCTTTCATTTGCTCAAGGAATCGATTTTTTTGATCAATTGGATCATTGAGTTCAGAAAAAGCATTGCAAAGTTCGCTTCTTCCAGCCACAATCTGAAAACGCAAAGTTTTCTTTGGATTTCTCGAATCAATTTTTGCCAGTGGTGAAACTTCCAGTGGATGACCAACTAAAAAGCAGGGTTGGATTAATTTTTGTCGAACTGTTTTTTTGTAGAGCGTATCAATCATTTTGCCTTTGCCGTAACCTTTTTCATATTTTATGCCAAGTTCTTTAGCTTTTTCGAAAAGGTCTTCGATAGATAGATCTGAGTTGAGATCAAGTCCGGTTTCTTTTTTAAATTCTGTAAAATAGTCAACCACTTCAAATTTTTTACTCCAATCAATTTTTTCGCCTTCATATTCATGAGAAAATCCGCCCAACACATTTTTGACAATTTCCTTATATATCTTTTCTGAAAATTCCATTCCTCTTTGCATGTCCCAATAGGCGGCATAAAATTCAATATGATCAAATTCCTGCAAATGATCTCTGTCCATTCCTTCATTCCTAAAAACCCGGCCAATCTCAAATACGCGCTCATAGCCACCAACCAAGAGTCTTTTTAAAGGCAGCTCCAGAGAAATCCGCAGATAGAAATCTTGATCCAGGGCGTTGTAATGAGTTACAAATGGTTCGGCGTCCGCTCCACCAGGCGTATGCTCCAAAACCGGAGTTTGCACTTCCAAGAAATCTTCCGCTACCAAAAACTGCCGAACAATTTGCCAAAAAATATTTTTCTTTCTGAAAAGATCTCTCGTTTCGGCGTTCATCATCAAATCTAAATAGCGCTTGCGAAGTAGCGCTTCTTCGTCTTTGAGTCCAAAATATTCCGTTGGAATTGGTCGGATATTTTTGGAAAGCACCTTCCAATCATGCACTTCCAAAGTTTTCTCATCTTGCTTGGTCAAAAACAGTTTTCCGGTTACCTGCACAAAATCACCAACCTCAATATTTTTGGAAAATAATTTGTACTTTGCTTCTTCAATATTCCGCTTGTTCAAAAAAATCTGAATCTTCCCCGTGCCATCTTCAATATGCGCAAAAGTCGATCCGCCCATCGGCCGGTTAGATTTTACCCGACCAAGCAAAATAATCTCCCGCACCTCAGCGGACAGTCCGCCAAACTGCTCTAAGGCCTCGGCATTAGTCATCGACCGATCGCATTTCTCCGGATAAGCCTCCATCCCAAACTCCTGAATATTTTTTAGTTTTTCTAATTTAGTTTCTAGAATATCTTCACGCATAAAAATAGCATTTTAAGTTTTTTAGAATACCTTAACTTTAGCGCATTTGGCGCAAATTGGCAATTCAGGAACGCAAAGACGAGGCAGTGCCTCGTCTCTACGAAAATATCTATTTTTAACTTTAAACTATCTCACATCCAAAATCACATATTTCACTTCTCCACCAGGAGTAATGACATTTACTTTATCGTTTTTTTTCTTTCCCATAAAAGCTTTGCCCATTGGCGATTCATTGGAAATCTTCATTGATACCGGATCAGCTTCATTTGATCCAACAATTTGAAATTCCATTTCTGAACCATTAAATTTCACGCTTACCTTTGAACCCATTTGCACCACGCCCAAACTTTTATCATAGGTCGCGATTTTGGATTCCTTGAGCATAAATTCAAGCTCCGCAATCTTAGCCTCATTCTCCGCTTGTTGGCCCTTGGCGGCGCTATATTCGGCATTCTCACTTAAATCACCCTGCTCTTTTGCCTCTTTAATAGCACTTGCGATTTCTTGACGTAAAGTAACTTTACGCTGCTCTAGCTCTTCTTTGATTTTTTTCAATCCTTCTTCGGTAATAAATTTCGTCATAATTTTTTTTAATTTGCTTTTTATAAAAAATCGTCGCTCTTTTAGACGACAATGGAAATTGTAACAGAAATAAATTTCATGTCAAATTAATTCTTCATATCTCTTGTAAAATACCAATCATAAACTTCTTTCGTCACCGGCACAGCGCTAGAATGACCTTCTCCACCACCCTCCACAAGAACTATCATGGCAATTTCCGGATTATCAAATGGAGCAAAAGAAATAAACCACGCATGGGTCTTGTCTTGCGTTCCAAACTGTGCCGTGCCAGTTTTTCCAGCCACTGCTATTGGCGAATTCTTAAGTGATTGCGCCGTGCCGGAAGTAATTGTTTGGCGCATCCCTTCTCGCACGATCTGCATAACATCTTTAGAAATAAAATCTTTTCGGATTATTTTTGGTTGAATATAAAAATCTTCGCCGTTGCTCCTGCGAATACGATTAACAATCTTTGGAGAATAAAGCGTTCCACCATTAGCGATAGTCGCTGTAAGATTTGCAAGTTGTAAGGGTGTTGTCAAAACAAAGCCTTGTCCAATTGCTGCATGATAACTATCGCCAATATACCACTTTTCCTTTATCTTATCCAATTTCCAACGCTCACTTGGAATGAGCCCTTTTGATTCGCCCTGAAGATCAACTCCGGTTTCCTCTCCGAAGCCAAATAACTCTTCATATTTTTTCATACGATCCATCCCCAATCCAGAAATGTTACCATAACCGCCACCAATAGTATAGAAAAAAACATCATTACTTTCGGCAATTGCCGTTCGCACATCACTCGGACCATGCACCTTCCAGTCACCAAAACGAAAACTACCGATATTAATGCTTCCACCCATTCCGTTGATAATCGTCGAGGATGAAATTGTTCCTTCCGAAAGAGCTCCGGCAGCTATCACCGGCTTAATCGTTGAACCGGGAGGATATTCCCCGTTGATGCAACGATTGAAAAGAGGTAAATTCTTATCGCTGATTAAGCTCTTATAATTCTCACTGCTAATTCCACTGGCAAACAAATTATTATCGTAGCTTGGCAAACTAACTAGCGCAATAATTCCGCCGGTTCTCGGATCAATCGCTACCGCGGCGGCAGTTCTCGTTTCCGTTTTTTCCAATATTGCAGACAAGCTATCATAAATTTTTTTTTGTAACTCTTGATCTATATTTAAAATTAAGTCATCTCCAGCTTGCGGACTTATCACACCTAAATTCTTTTTTATTTCTCCCCGCGAATCAACTTCCACCTGTTGCGCTCCATATGTTCCTTTGAGCTCTTTCTCATAACTTTTTTCCAGACCGGTTTTTCCAATGTAATCCGTCATAAAATAGCCCTTGTTGTTTTCCATTTCCGCTTGGGTTATTTTTCCGTCATAACCAATAACATGAGAAAAAATCGCACTATTTTCATAACTTCTAATTGCTGTTTTTTCCAAGGCAATTCCAGGCAATTCATTAATTTTCTCTGCTAAAATAAGGGATTGATCCTGGGTAATGTTTTCCTTTAAAAGAACTGGCTCGGTTGATTTCTCGTTTTGACTGAGAAAGGCTATCTCCACGTTTCCCAAGCTCATATTAAGAATATTTGCTATCTTTTCTGCTAGAACCTTTTTTTCTTCCACCTTTTTTGGCAAATAACTTGGAACGACAACCACATCAATACTGGGAGAATTTCTCGCTAAAATATTACCAAACTTATCTAAGATATTTCCTCTCGGAGCTTTTATTACAATTTTTCTAATCCGATTTTCAGCCGAAACAAGCGCGTAATATTGACTGCTTATAATATCCAAAAAGAAAACTCTGCCAAAAAGAAACACGAGAACTGTTAAAATTGAATACCAAACAACTACAAGACCACCTCTTTCGAAAGGTTTTTCAATAATGGCTTTTTCTTTTTGACCAACATTCATAATGGCGTCTTCGATTTCCACGCCACGTGCCATTCTTCTTTTTTTAAAATATCCTTGCAACATAAGATTTAATTTATCTTAGCTCGTGTCGCCAAAAAACTCAAACTTTCGATTCTTTTCATGATAAAATAAACCAATGGAAAAAATAAAATATTTAACCCGATTTCTTTGAATAGCATGAAGCTAAACAATGATGTTGGCGCATTGCCAATTGCAGTTTTACCGAAATAATCAGCTATTAGAAACAAGGCATTCAAAAACAAACTATTCGCCAATGTGCTAAAAATAATTGTTATTGTTAAGACAAATATTCGCCAGTTGCGGGCAATAACTAGAAATCTTTTGGAAATAAAACCAATAAAAAAAGCAACCAACGCAAAAGAGGCTATATTCATTCCAACCGCACAAAAAGTTGCCAAATCAAGCACAAGTCCAGCGGTAATATTTTTGACAAGTGCTTTCTCAAAACCAGCCTGCGTAGTCCAAAAAATAATCAAAAGCAACAAGATGTTCGGCCCTAAACCCCAAAAAAAAACGTTGGATAAAACCGCCAATTGAAGAATAGCGGAAAAAAAAATAATAAAAAAGATTGTTATTTTTACCATATTATTTGATTACAAAAACAACATCTAATCCAGAATATTTTATCCGAGAAACAACTGTCGCCCTTTGAAAAAGTCGGTCATCAGAAACTTTTATATCTTTGATTTTTCCCACCAAAAGTCCACGCGGAATATTGCTACCCAAACCAGAAGTTATTATTGTATCGCCAACATTTAAAACGTCTGCTTGCGTTACCATATCCATAACGAGCCCCAAGCCATATTCGCCACGAATGATTCCCTTAGCTCCAGTTTCAGCATCAGAAACATTCACCGAACTGCTTGAACTGGCTAATAAATTTATTTTAGAACTAGTGGCATAAACCTCCTCAACTTTTCCCACAAGAATTCCATTAGAAACAATCACGGCCATTCCAACTGAAATACCGTCTTTTTCTCCCTTATCCAAGATAATCCAACTTTCTGAACCTTGAGGATCTTGCCCAATCACAAAACCACCGACCAGCGAAAACTTATCCCGAGGAACAAGCCCCAGTTGTTCTCGCAATAGTGCGTTTTGATTTTTTTCTTCCTGAAGGCTGGCAACCTGAGCGGCCAAAAAATTATTTTCTTTGGAAAGTTTTGCGTTATCATTTTTTATTTCTGAGATAGAAGCTAAAAAGGAAACCGTTCCACCGATTTTTTGACTAGATTGATAGAATATTTTTTGAAAAGGCGCGGAAATACTCAGGAAAACTCCACGTATTGGATTAAAAAAACCTTTAGGATTAAAAAAAATCAAGAAAGCACAGACAATCAAGACAATAACTAATTTAACAATTTTCGATGTAACATACTTTTTGGACATAGCTTATCAAAAGACTTACGCAGAAGCCCAATTTAATCAAATGATTTTTCGTGTTGATTTTCAACTAAAACTTCTCGCAACGCTTCAATATCCTCAAGCACTATTCCAGTTCCTCTCACAACCGCAGTTAAAGGATCCTCCATCATTCGCACGGGAATTTCCGTATGATTAGCAATCAAACGATCAATTCCTCGAATGAGACCGCCGCCACCAGCAAGAATTATTCCCTTTTGCATGATATCTGACAAAAGTTCTGGTGGAGTTTCTTCCACTGCAGTTTTTATGTTGTTGATAATTATACGAATTGAACGCGACAACGCTTCACGCGCCTGATCGTCAGTTATTGTTACTTCCTTTGGTAATCCAGAAACCAAATCCCGCCCGCGTACTTGCATTTGTTTTTTTTCTTTTTGCACACAAGCACTCCCAATGGAAATTTTAACATCCTCAGCTGTTTTTTCTCCAATAAGCAAATTAAACTCATCCCGACAATAACGCACAATATCCTCATTCATTTCATCCCCTGCCACTCTTAAGTTCCGTGAAACCACAATTCCACCAAGAGAAATAATTGCAATGTCAGTTGTTCCTCCGCCAATATCCACCACCATATTGCCAGAAGCCTCCTGGACAGGCAAGCGCGCGCCAATTGCCGCTGCCATTGGCTCATCGATTAAATAAGCCTCGCGAGCACCAGCATTAATTGTCGCATCAATTACGGCTCTTTTTTCCACTTCTGTCACATCTGAAGGAATACCAACAATCACTCGCGGTCGAGGAAAAAGGGTAAAACTTCCCCGATGAACCTTATCAATAAAATATTTGAGCATTTGCTGGGTAATTTCAAAATCACTCACCACACCGTCAACAAGTGGCCGAATTGCCACGATATGTCCGGGGGTTTTTCCAACCATTTTCTTTGCCTCTTTCCCAATCGCTAAAATTTGTCCGGTTTTTTTATTAATCGCCACCACGGATGGCTCATTAATTACAATTCCTCTCCCCTTAACATAGACAAGCGTATTAGCGGTTCCCAAATCGATCCCAATATCCTTAGAAAAACCTCCAAAAATATCGCCTGATATTTTTCGAGTCAATTTTTTTATTTTCTTTAGCATATAATAAATTACAATTATCCGGATTTAGAAAAGCCTAGCAATATCCTTATAGGTTACAGCAAGCATAAGAAGCATGAGAAGTGCAAAAAATAAAGTATGAAAAGTCTGTTCGACTTTTTGACTAACCGGAGACCCTTTAATTTTTTCAATCAGAATAAATAAAATTCTTCCGCCATCCAGTGCCGGGATTGGTAAAATATTTATTATTCCCAAATTAATACTGAGAATTGCAGCAAATTGAATTATGTAAACTAATCCGAGATTAGCCACCTCTCTGGTGAGAATGGCAATTCCCACTGGCCCGGAAACATCTGCTGATCCTCCTTGTCCCATAATAAGACTTTTAAGCAAACCAAAAAGACCCGCGAAAATCATCATTGTCATATCCCAGACAGCAAGAAGTCCTTTCCAAATCGCTTCCGGCAAAGAATACTTAACAAGAGTTGTTTCTGAAAGAGAAATGCCCAGCGCGCCTTGTCCCTCTGGCGCATCCATTCTCGGAGTACCTTTCAACGTTAATTTTTCCTTGCCACGTAAAATTTCCAAATCTATCTCTTTCCCCCTATTGGTATTGATATAGTCCTGAACCTCTTTAACATTTCTCAAATTGACATTTTTTCCAGACGGATCTTTCTGCTTTTTCACAATCTCATCACCAACTTTAATTCCCATCTTACCCGCTGGAGCATCAGCCATAATTCCAGCAATTTGAATCTTTGCTTTTGGATTACTACTTTCAGCATCAGAAGATATTTGCTCCGGAGCACCAATCATAAACGCGATTGAAAGCAAAAACCAAGCAAAAACAAAATTCATTACAACTCCCGCTACCAGAATTTTAGTTCTCTTCCAAGCGCTTTTATTAGCAAAACTATCTTGATCATCTTTATTGCCACCATCCTCACCCTTGATTCGCACAAAACCACCCAACGGAAACCAATTCAAGGAATAGATTGTCCCACCCCTTAGTTGTTTCTCATGCGCTTCTTTTAAGTCACCAACTTCATTTTCATCATCTCCGTCTTTTCCGCCCCAAATAATTCGCCACTTGGAAAAAAGTTTTTTCTTTTTTCCTAAAATAGGCCTCTCACGCAAAAATTGAAAACCAACAATTCTCGGCGGAAAACCAAAACCGAATTCTGAGGCTTTGACTCCATTCCTGCGTGCCACCACAAAATGCCCCAGTTCATGAACAAAGACTAAGAGCCCCAAAATTATAATAAAAATCAAAACTGCTACAAACATAGTAGGTTATTTTTAAAAAATTATTTTTTTATTTTACTTAATTTTATTTTCATCAAACCTGCATAATCTCAACTTCTTTTTTCTTTCTGACCTCCTCAATCAGCATGTTATACTCTTCCACTGATTTTTGCAGCTTTTCTTTTCCTTGAAATTTATCATCTTCCCCGATAGTCAAGGATTGAATTTCATCCCACACATCTTCCCGACCTTTTCTAATTGCTACTCGGGCATTTTCCGCTTCTTGATTCAAAATTTTAACAAACTCTTTTCGTCGATCTTCAGTAAGTGCTGGAATATTAATTCTCACTAGCTGCCCATCATTCATTGGATTTAAACCCAAATCTGATTCTTTGATAGCTTTTTCAATTAGTACGAGCATGCTTTTGTCCCAGGGAGAAATTACGATCGTGCGTGGTTCCGGAACAGAAACACTCGCCATCTGCTTTAGAGGTGATTTAGCTCCATAACAATCAATCATTAAGCTATCCACCAGTGAGGTTGAAGCTCGTCCGGTTCTCACTTTTCCTAAATTTTCTTTAAAATGAGCAACTGTTTTTTCAAAATTTATTTTGCTTTTTTCGATCAGTTCTTGATACATAGTTTTTTATTTTCCAACAAATCCAGCATAAACGATGCTCGGATTTTGCGGATTATATTTCAAAATGTTAATCACTTTCGGCAAATCAAACTGCGATGTTGCCCAAGTCTTTCCTTCATCAATCGATTTATAGGTAGCTTGCGATGCGCCATAGATAATTTCTTGAGAATTTCGCGGATTAATAGCCAGTGCTCCCACTGGTGAATTCTCGGGATTATTCAAAACAACGACAGATTCCCATTTTTCTCCAGCATCATTGCTACGAATTATGCCATTCTTTCCCGCCAAGTAAACCCGCCTGCCATTTGTTGGATCAGTTTCAAGAACACTAAAACCGGAACCGAAAAGTCCGGTCACGGTAATTTTTTTAGTCAAGCTTTCAAATTTATTTCCCCCATCAAAGCTAGAAAAAACTTCGCCATTTTTTGCTAATAAATAAAGCAACCTGCTCTCCTTAGCATCAAGTGAAATTTTAATTATTGGCGATTTGACATTAAAGACATTTCGCCAAGAACCTCCACCATCAACACTTTTTAAAACTTGGTTATCGCTAGTGGCTGCAAAAATTATTTTGGAATTTTTATTATCCAATGCCATTGATATAATCAACGGTCCATTAGTTGCGGCAGTATAAATTTCAATCCAGCTGTCATTTGCGCCTGAAGAGGAATTTTTAAATATTTTTCCTCTGCCTTGAACAACCGTGCTAGCATAAATTGTGCTTGAGTCAATTGGATCAATTGCCAGCCCATAGACTTTTTCAGTTTTAAATGTAAGAAATTCCCAACTCTTACCACCATCGGTGGTTTTTATAATTCCTCCGCTACGCAATCCCGCATAAACAATATTTTCATTTTTTGGATCCATTGCCAAACTCAGTGGATTTATATCCGCTATGCGTGGCTTAGTCGTGGCCACAACTGCATCCTCCCAAGTCATTCCAGCATCTTTGGAAATTGAAATACCCCTAGAAAGAGGATACTTCAAAGCTCCCTCTGGCGAAGGATTCTTCGACACCAAAGAACATCCGGAAAAAACCAGGCCAGCAAGAAAACAACTCATTATAGCGACACCTTTTTTCATTTTTCTATTATACAACACAAAATAAAAAAAATCCAATGTTGGATTTTTCTCAACCTCTAGCTGAATCACAGATTGTGATTCATTTTAATTTTCTATTTTAAAAGTTAAGCTTCTTTAACCTCAGACTCCTGAATGGCTTCCGGTTGGGCTACCTCAACCTCAACTTCTTTCTTTTTAATATTAACAAAAGCCAGAACCATCAAAAGCAAAGAAAAAGCAAGGGGAAATTTAATGAAACCGAATGGGTAAACCACAATCAACGGCAACGTCATTAAATGCAAGCCCAACTGGTAGGATTTTCCATAGCTGATTTTCACGTTTTTAATATTTGCAATAAGCCAAATAAATAGCGCCGCCAAAAATAAATAACAAAGCCGAAATAAAATAAATACAACAAAAAAAACAAAAAAAACGACTACAAAAAATAGGTACATTAATTTCAAATAAGGCGAAAGCTTTTCAAGAAAGCTAGCCACACTGGCTTTATCAATAACTATGTCGGCTACTTTTTCCAACGATTGTATTACGATCTGCCCATTACTCTTTCGATTGACAATATAGCTTTTTGTAATAAGGATTGCTGTTTTATGTTTCAGCAAGTTATCCACGCTAGCTTCACTCTTTGTGTCTATCGTGATTAGATTCTCATACTTACCTGCTTGATTGTTGTTTTTATCTATTGATGCGGGCAGTTTAATGTAATAAGGATCTTCCACATTTGTCGAAATATTCCCACCTTTGATAGTTACTATTAATTCCTGAGGATAACTATCCGCAACTATCCGCACGCCATCATTCAAGACTGCTTTCATTTTTGGAAAATAGAAAATGGAAAAACCAATAATAAAAAGCAATCCAAGAATTGCAGAAAATCTGACAAAATATTTCACGGAATAAGAAAAAGGTTGCTCAATCAGCTCCTGATAATGCTCAGGACCATACACACTACCTATCACTTTTTTTATAAATTTCATTTTGTTTATTATTAATCGTTGTTATGCTATAAATAATAACATACTTTTTATTTCCGACAAAACAAAAAAATCGCTAGTGGATTTTTTGACTTTGGTGCGCCCACCAAGACTCGAACTTGGGACCGTTTGCTTAAAAGGCAACTGCTCTACCGACTGAGCTATAGGCGCATAATCAAATTTTAAAGCAACCTTGCCAGTATAACACCAAAAAACTTTCCGTCAAGGAATGGATGAAGCTTTCCTAAGTGGAAATGAAAAACTTGCCAGCAATCAAGCCTTATCTGAGAATTTTCTTGTGAATCATAAACATAAAAAGTAGCGGCAAAAGCATCCAAAGAAAAGCAAAGTTTTCCGAAACAAGATAACTATAAGCATCTTGAGAAATATAACCTAAAGCTATTTTTTTCGGCATAAGCGACATGGCTACGCTAAGCATAAGCATAACCTCTAAAAAACTCATTGCAAAAACTCGCCAAAGAAATCCTTTTCCAGATCCGGAAAGCGGCATCTCAAACATTTTTTTGCCCAACATCGTAAATAAAATAATTACACCGAAAAATAAAGCCAAGCCATAGAAATAATCTGGAAAAATTCCCTTGGGAAAAACACTCAAAAGAGCCACGGAAACATAGATATTTACTAAAACTGTGATCAACTTATAGCGTCCAACTAGCATCCCAAAAACAAAACTAACCAGCGCAACAACCAAAAGCAACATCACATCTTGAGTTATTTTAGGAGAAAGTCCCAGCTGAGAAAAAATCAAACTAAGATTCATCTTTTTTATTTTTATGTTTTTATATTTTTATTCTACTCTTTTTTTCTATTTTTGTCACTAACGAAGACTACTCTCCCAATCGATTCAATTCTTCCAGGAGTTGCTTTTGCTCGCGACTGATTTTTTTGGGAATCCTCACAACCACTCTCACAATTTGATTGCCACGAACACCGGAATGTAAACTCGGCACGCCTTTATTTTTAATACGAAATTTTTCGCCCGATGGAGTTCCCGCTGGAATTTTCAAAGTCAAACAACCATCAATCGTTTCAATAATCGTTTCGCCACCAAGCGACGCAACTGAAAAAGGAATTTCAACTGAGCTCAGAATATCCTGCCCTTCACGTTTAAACTCTTTATGTGCGCTAACATGAACATTGATATATAAATCTCCGGAATGACCACCGATGCCACCAGCTTCTCCTGCTCCTTGCATTGAAAGTGTTTGCCCATCTGCAATGCCAGCCGGAATTTGAATTTCTAATTGATTCTCCGCCATCACCTTACCATCGCCACCACACTTTGAACATTTTTTTGTAGCGCGCTTTCCGCTGCCTTGGCAATCTGGGCACTCGGCTACTTGGGAAAAATTACCAAAAAAACTGCGGCTGACTTTTTGCACACGTCCCACTCCACCGCAAGTTGAACAGGTTTTTACCTCACTACCACTTTCCGCTCCGGTTCCAGAGCAAGCATCACAAGTTGTGCTTTTGCGCAAATTAATCTGCCTTTTTGCGCCACTCACCATCTCTTTAAAGTTGATCTCTACATCGACTTGGATATCCTTGCCTCGTTTTTTTCGCGATCCACTGCGCCCCTGCCCACCACTAAAAATTGAAGAAAAAATATCTTCAAAGTCTCCCCCATCAAAGCCAAATCCCTGGGAGCCCTGAGAAGAAAATCCAGAAAAATCAAAACCGCCAAACCCTTGTCCTCCGCTCGCACCAGATCGGCCAGCCTGATCAAAAGTCTGCCCAAACTGATCATATTGTGAACGCTTAGATTTATCAGAAAGCACCTGATAGGCTTCATTTATTTCCTTAAATTTAGCCTCATCCCCACCAGATTTATCTGGATGATATTTATGCGCCAACTTGCGATAAGCCTTTTTTATCTCATCGTCGCTCGCGCCCTTAGAAACGCCCAAAAGTTGATAATAATCATTAGCCATAAAATTTTACCTGTCATTCCCGCCCCCTTTTTCGCGAGGATAAACTCCGGCGGGAATCCAGGTTTCACTAGTTTTAAATTTTAGAAAATCGAATTATAAATCCTCTAGTCTTTTATTATAGAAAGTTTACTTAAAAACAACTTACTTTCTCAATATTTTTAGCCCGAAGTGCCTGGATCCCTGAATTCTCGGGGATGACAAGTGAGGAAAATTCACACTAGAAATATTAGCACAAACTAAAAAAATTAGCAATCCCAATGGCAGAGTGCTAATTTTCTATTCCAACCCCAATCTCACTCAAGCACTTCCATTTCTACTGGAACCTTCTTTATCTGAATAATCTTCCCGAAAATAAAAATCCAAAAGATAAAACTAACCACGTGAACTAAAATGCGTACAAGAAATGCGCCCAAAGAAAGCACGGTTAGAAATAAAATAATCGCCATTCCAAGCGGTACTAGAGGAAATCTTTCATCGGAATAATTCGGTGAAACAAAACTTTGAATTTTTTGGTTAATAATTTCTGTTATGACATCGACTATTTTTTCCGATCCAGCTAATTTTCGATTAGCCATTTTTCCAAAACTTTCTCGACCAATTTCCAAAACTTTCCGCTTCTTCAGTTCTTCAATTTTTTGCAAATTAACTAGAGAAATAATTTGACTATCTTGGGCTAAGTTAAGCAAATCGGTTTCCTCGTTCCCCATTTGACTTTCCCTAAAATTTTCTAAAATCATCTCATCGACTGTTAAATTTTTATTCTCTAATTTTTGCAAATCCGGATTGAGTTTATAGAGAATCTCTTTTGCCAATTTATTATCTAAAATTACACCAATATCAAAAGTTGGCATTTTTAGGAGTCCGACTTTTTTCGCTTGGAAATAATATTGACTGGAAACTACCAGAGCCAGCGCTACTATGAAAAATGTTTTTCCCATTCGCAAAGTTTTTGGCAAGCATATTTTTACATTTAACCCTAAATCTTTTTTAATCTGCAAATAAGCCATAGCTAAGAGCATCGAACAAAAAAGCAAAATTAAAAAATGCCAAAAATTTGGTGAAAAAATTAAACTCAAAAAAATTCCCACTACAATTGAAAGATTAATTAAGAATTTTTCCTTGACTAGAATAAATTCCAAGGAATACGCGCTATACAGAAAAGAAAACCACAATATTGGCACAAGCCACACACTAGAGTTTGCAACCGTAATTGCTTCGCTGACTGAACGCCAAAAAAATAAGGCCAAAACAGTTGAGAGAAAAAAGAGCGAAAATTTCAAGATATTTTTTTGCATTTTTGTTTTTGGGAAGT
>CAIMLT010000090.1 GCA_903842445.1 uncultured bacterium | reverse complement strand
TGTTTTTGGCAAGTGGTAAAAAAAATTATTTAGGCGAGTTGAATTTCAAAAATCCTCTATTTTTCTATGGAACAACCTTTATCACCACCAAAAAAAATATTTGCGCCGATGCTGTTTATGATCGCAGTGGCGGGTTGAGTTTTCCACCGCCAACAATGAAAAAAATACTCAACAACTTGAAATTTAAAACTCTGTGCAATAATAAAAACAGCATGTATGTTTTGTTGGGAAAATTTATGCCAAAAAGCTTTAAAATAAAAAATCAAGCTGAATTAAAAAAGGCCTTATTAAAATTTCCAGCAAAAAAAGTTGCTGTCCTAAAGCCAGCAAATGGACTTGGCGGAAAAGGAATTATCATTGACATCCCTAAAAATTTAGCCCAAATAATTTTAGCCAAAAAAACAGAATATGTTTTGCAACAATTTGTGGACACTTCACATGGCATAAAAGATATCACAAAAGAAAAACATGATTTAAGAATTATTCTTATTGATGAAAAAATTGTTATGACTAGTGTCAGAACGCCAAAAGAAGGCAGTTATTTGGCAAATGTTGCTCAAGGCGGAAAAATACAAGAAATTAACATTAAAAAGATTCCTGCCGAAGCACTTGTGCTAACAAAAAAAATTCAAAAAATTCTCGACAAAAAATATAATTACCCGCTATATTCTATCGATCTTGGATTCGAAAATGGAAAACCTTATGTTTTTGAATTGAATGATCAAATTGGCTTTCCTTCAGAGAAAATGAATGGGCACAAACTTTTTATACACAAATTAATAAGCTCACTAGAAAAATTGGCTAACTCTTAACAACAAATACCATGCAAAAAAATTCGGCTATCATTAAAAAAATTGTTCGTGAAATGGGCGGGACAATTGAAAAAATAGTTCCGGAGAGAAGTTGCTTTTTAATTAAAATTGCTGGTGAAAAAATATTATTTTCCAGAAAATTTCAAATTGCTAGCGACTTTTTTTCCGGCAGAACCCTAACCGCTCATAAGGATCTGACTTATGTCGCCCTAAAAGAAAACAATCTCCCGACACCAGGCTCTGTTTGCTTTTATAAAAAATCTATTAGCGGAAAAAACATCGAGACTGAGCTTGGCTCCTTGAAATATCCAATCGTAATAAAAGATGCGAATGGTTCAAATAGCAAGGGCGTTTTTGTTAATATTAAAAGCTTGGCTGAAGCGAAAAAAGTAATCTTTCAAGAAATAAATAACTTTCCCTATTTAATTGCCCAAGAAATGGTTTTTGGCAAAGAATTCCGCGTGCTAGTCTTGGGAAACAAGGTTATCGGTGTCTTGGAAATGATTCCTCCGCGAGTTTTTGGAAATGCCAAAAGCACTATTCAAGAATTAATTAAAACAAAGCAATTGAAAATGAGCAGGCAAACTGCTTGCGATATAACACTAAATAAAATATTAAAGCTTCAAGGATTCAAGCCGGACAGCATACTAAAAAAAGATCAGGCTGTCTTTATAAAAAATAATGCTTGCTTGGCTGAAGGTGGCGAAACAAAAGACGCAACCAGCTTAATAAATCAAAATATAGAAATTCTTTGTGTTAAAGCCGCAAAGGCAACTGGAAAAAACCTGGCCGGAATTGATATTATTTGTGATGATATTAGCAAAGATCCCGGCAAGCAAGCATTTAGTATCTTGGAAATAAATGGTAAGCCTGATTTATACATTCATTACAACCCCACTCACGGAAAAACCCAAAATGTAATAAAACCAATTATTGATTTTATTTTAAGTTTAAAAAAAACAGGGATTTCTTCGGGTTATTGATCGGCAAGACATCTTCTTGATATTCCCACAAAAAAATGCTAATCTGCAAACTAGCTAATTACTTTTTAAAAGATTAGTTTCTATGCAACACATCTTTTCACCGCGTAAACCCGACTCACCTAAAAGAAAAAAACCTCACCTTCCTTGGAAAAAACTCTTTGTCTCTTTTGGTGTTTTAGTCGGCACTGGGATTGTGGCGGTTGTTGGTGTTTTTATTTATTTTTCCAAAGATCTACCCGATCCGGGAAAAATCAACAATCGTTTTATCGCCGAATCAACAAAGATCTATGACCGCACTGGCGATCATTTGCTTTATGAAGTTCATGGCGAGGAAAAAAGAACGCAAATTTCTTTTTCTGAAATGCCTGATGTTTTAAAATATGCCACAATAAGTCTCGAGGATCAGGACTTCTATAACCACTATGGGATAAAACTAACTTCTATTTTGCGCTCGATTTTCAAAGATCTCATCAATTTCGGTAAAGCACAAGGCGGATCAACCATAACCCAACAGTTTGTTAAAAACTCGCTTCTCACCAATGAAAAGACTTTGATCAGAAAAGTCAAAGAAGTTATTCTTTCGCTTGAGTTGGAAACAAAATTTTCTAAAGATGAAATTTTGGCCATGTATCTCAATGAGATTCCCTATGGTTCAAACGCTTATGGCATTGAAGCTGCATCCCAAACATTCTTTGGAAAACCGGCCAGAGAGCTCATGCTAGATGAGGCTGCACTAATTTCCGCGCTTCCGCAGGCAACCGCCTATTATTCTCCTTATGGATCACACACAGATGCCCTCATTGGACGAAAAAGCTATGCCCTAAAAACCATGGCGAAGCTTGGCTATATAACCCAAGAGCAAGCCACTGAGGCAATAAACACCGAGACACTTGCCAAGTTGCAACCCCAAAAAAACTTTTTTGCCGCCCCTCATTTCGTGATGTATATTAAGGATTATTTGCAACAAAAATATGGCGACAATGCGGTAGAACAAGGTGGCCTCAAAGTATATACAACTCTTGATTGGGAAAAGCAACAGTTAGCCGAAAAGGTAGTCAAGGAAGGTGTGGAAAAAAATGCAAAAACCTATGGAGCAGCTAACGCTGGGCTTGTGGCAATGGATCCTAAAACTGGACAAATTTTAGCCATGGTCGGTAGTAAGGATTATTTTGCCATAAGTGAACCAGCCGGCTGCATTCCAGGAAAAAATTGTTTATTTGAGCCGAATGTTAATGTAGCCGTATCACTATTGCAACCGGGATCATCCTTTAAACCCTACGTCTATTTAACCGCTTTTATTAAAGGTTTCACCCCCGAAACAAACATTTGGGATGCTGATACAAATTTCAGCACTGAAGATGGAAAAAGCTATAATCCAAAAAATTATGATGGAAAGAATAGCGGTCTTTTGCAAATGAAAGATGCATTGGCAAGGTCTTTGAATGTCCCAGCTGTTAAGACGCTTTATTTGGCCGGAGTAAATGATTCTGTTAAGACAGCAAGAGACATGGGCATTACAACTCTCACCGAGCCAGATCGCTATGGACTCTCTTTGGTGCTTGGTGGTGGCGAGGTGAAACTACTTGAACATGTAAATGCTTTTTCAACTTTTGCAACAGGTGGAATTCGCCACAATAAAACCGCTATTTTGCGCATTGAAGATAATAAGGGAAATACGCTAGAAAAATATATTGGAGATCAAGGAGAGAAAGTAATTGAAGAAAAATATATTGCAATGATTGATTATATTTTATCCACAAACAGTTTTCGTGCTCCAGTTTTTGGCGATAACAATCCGTTAAGCTTCGAAAATCGACCGGTTGCCGCCAAAACCGGAACGACAAATGAATGGCGAGATGGTTGGACAATGGGATACACACCATCTCTCGCTGTCGGGGTTTGGGCCGGAAATAATGATCATTCTATGATGAAGCAAGGTGCGGATGGAATCCTTGTGGCCTCACCAATTTGGCGCAATTTCATGAACGAAGCCTTAAAAAATGTCAATATTGAAAGTTTTCCGAAATACGAGCCAGAAGAAACTGGCAAGGATATCCTTGATGGCAAACTAGAAATGAAAAAGGAAGTTAAGGTTTGTGAAATTCCTGGTGAAAACGATAAATATTGCCTAGCTAATGACTACTGCCCAGAAAAAAAAGTGAAGAAGAAAAAGTTTTCTGATGCGCATAGCATTTTATATTATATTAATAAAGATGATGTTAGGGGGGATGCGCCAAAAGAGCCTAAAAATGATCCTCAGTTTGAGAGCTGGGAAAAAGGCATAAAAAGCTGGCTGAAGGATCAAGACTATTCTACTGATAGCGCGCCTAAAGAAGAATGCAAAGAAAAAGATTTCTCTGATTATAAACCAGACATAGAAATAAAATCACCCTCCAATGGCGAAACGATAACGGCCGCTTCTTTCACTGTTTCTGTTAAAATTTCTGCTCCTTATGGTGTTAAAAATTCCACCGTGAGCATTAATGGCAGCAACGTCTCATCTACCAATGACGATTCCTTTGGAGCTACCTACACAATTCCAGATGACAAAAAAAATTCCAACTTAAGCATAAAAGTTGAAACCACCGACAACAACGACAACTCGACTTCAAAAAGCATTACTGTAAATACTAATGTTCCCTAATTAGTGTTGCTTGAAAAATATGCCTCCTTTTGTTTTATCTATATTGCTCTTTTTTTTGTAGCCATAGCTACTCAAAGCCTTTATGGCTTCATAATTGGAGCACCTATTTTTTTTCTCCCAGAGAAGCTGTTATTGAATCATTGGCATATTACAAAGTCAAGCCGGGAGAAAAGTTTTTCGATCTGGGCGCTGAAACAGGCAGATCAATATTGATTGCCAGTAAAAAATTTGGTCTAGAGGTTTATGGCTTTGAATTGTCTCTACCTGTTGCTTTTATTGCAAAATGTAATCTCTGGCTACATGGGATAAAAAAACCACAATTTATGTGAAAAACTTTTATAACCAGGACTTGAGCAAGGCTGATATTTTTTTCTGCTTTCTTACTCCAAAGGCGATGCTTAAATTGAGCGCTAAATTTGAAAGTGAACTAAAACCAGGAACGCGTATTATCTCTTATGCATTTAGTATCCCAGGGTGGTCTCCTGAAAAGATAATTTTCAACAACATGCCTGGAAAAATATATTGCTATATAAAAAAACAGGCCTGCCTATGAACTATTTACGCTATCCCAATTTACTTTAATTTAATATCCCCTATTACATCCTCACTAATCTCATGATTAATTTTTTTAATAATTCGCGCCTTATTCATCCAAAGCTCAGCCGACCAAGCACTATTTTGAGCTCTAACAAATAAAACCCTTTTGGCAAAATAATCCGGTGTAAATCTGGCTTTTCCGATTTGACCAAACTCTTCCTCAATTACCTTCTTGAAAATAAAAAATATGGTTTTATCATCTAAAGCCGTATTTTTTTTAATCTTTTTTTTATTCAAAAGATCGCCAATAGCCTTCATTAATCTTATTTTTAATTTTTTATTGGCATTATAATATAAGTGAAGGTTTCCAAAACCGCGCTATTCTCAGAAGCAACCTCCTTAATTGCAACTGGAGAAGAGTCGCTATTGGCCAATAGGGCTATTTTATTTGTTGTTACAACATTAATCCCTTCCATTAGATATTTCAAATTAAAAACAATCTCTTGAGACTCTCCCTGGGTTTCAAATTTGATTTCTGTGGAGTTTTCACCCACTTCAGCACTCTTAGTATCAACTGTTACATTATTATCCGCTACGTTAATTTTTAAAACCACTTCGCTAGATTTGTTATTAACAAAAACGCCGGCAATTTTTAAAGCATTCTGTATTATCTTTTTATCTCCGACAATTGTTGTTTTATATGTTTCCGGCATAATGTGTTTGTATTCGGGGTATTTTCCATTAATTAGGCGTGAAACTATTTTTATTCCACCAAGCTCAAAAAAAATCTGACCATCTTCAATAAAAATCTTAACCGAGTCATCTTCTGTGTTATTGGAAATAATCCGATTTAGCTCTGTTAGTGTGTTTATTGGCACAATAATATTTTTGGTTTTTTCCATAAACTCAACATACCTTTCTTTATTAACCTCATTTTCACCTATTTTTAGGATATATTCTGATAAACGAAATCCATCTGTTGCGGCAAAAAATAATTCCTTTTCACTAAAAACAATATTTATACCCATAAGTTCTTGCCTGGCTTCGTTATGCGCAACAGCTATAAGCAGTTTAGAAAAAATATCTTTCAAGCTATTGATTTTAAGCTTTAATATAAATTCTGTATTTTTTTGTGGTATTAATGGAAAATCTTCCGCAGAAAAACCTTTTATTATTGCTTTTGTTTGTCCGTTTTTTATTTTCAAATTCTGGTCAATTACCTCAATATCCATATTCTCACAATCAAAAAGATTGACAGAAAAATTACTTAATAATCTAGCTGGAATGGTAATCTTTCCATTTGTTTCAACTTTTGCTCCAATTTTAATTTCTATTCCAATTTCCAAATTAGTCGCGGATATTTTTAAATACCCCTTATTTGCTTCCAATAAAATGTTGTTTAAAATCGGTAAGGTGTTTTGTTTTGAAACTATTCGTTCTGAGTTGCTAATGGCTTTTTTAAAATTCTCCTGAGTACAAATTAAT
>CAIMLT010000089.1 GCA_903842445.1 uncultured bacterium | reverse complement strand
GGTGAGCATGTTGCGGTTTCTTCTTTTGGAGAAAAAGATAAAAACATAAAAATAAACGCAACACCCATTAAATTTGATGAAAACCTCAAGGAATATGCTTGGCGCTATAATGCAATTAGAGAGAATGGAGAGGTTGACCCGGTAGTCAGAATAAATTCCCTTAACACGCTATCAAAATTAAGAGAAAGTAAGGAAAGAAGACAGGAAGAAGGCTTCCAAAAAGCCGCTTAATTTCTTACTTAAACTACCAGAAAAAGCTACTAAGTTTTTTACTTCCCTGTTTTTGGTAATTGCTATATACTAAAGAAGTAATTTTTTAAATTTAACACGTCTAATGAAAAAGCCAAAAATCATTATTGCCCTTGTCGCAATAATCCTTATCGTAGTTGTTTCATTTTTATTTTTCAAAAATAAAAATAAAAATAAAACCTCAAAAAAACAAATTAACGTCAATCAAAAAATTGACACCTCAACTCCCAGAAATCCTGAAGATGTCAGCTATCTCTCTGGCCTACCTTGCGAAAACAAAAAAAGGCGGGCTATGGCCGTCATGATTGAAGCAGATGCGCCAGCTCGTCCGATGGCAGGTTTTTCGCAAGCCGATATGATGTTTGAAATGCCGGCTGTTTATGGCAGCATTACCAGATTAATGGCAGTTTATGTCTGCAATGACCCTGAAGAAGTCGGCTCAATCAGAAGTGCTAGGCATGATTTTGTCCATCTGGCCAAAGGCATTGATGCTATTTATGCGCATTGGGGCAGAGCTGACATAGAACAATTTAAAGGTATTCTTGATGAGGGAATCATAGATAATATGAATTGTAATAATGACGCTGGAAAATCTGCCGGGCAATATTGTTTCCGCAAAGAAGGAATGTCAAGAGGTGTTGACACTGGCTATGCTAAATTCGCCACCCTCATTGAGGGCGCCAAAAAATTTGGCTATAACTTAGAAAATAAATTTGTCGGTTATCCCCATAAAGATGATGCGCCAATAGATCAAAGGCCGAGTGGCGGGCATCTGCGAGTTGCGTTTGCAAAACCATATGACGTTGAATATGATTATGATAAAGCGACTAACTCATGGCTTCGAACATGGGGAGATACGGCGGATACGGATCGAAACAATAAACAAAGAGTTGCTCCTAAAAATGTTGTGGTAATGATAGCTGACGCAGCTCCAATTAAGGTGGGCGAGCAATATGTTAACGTTCAAATAGGAGACCCGTGGTATGATCAAAACGACTCTGGAGTAGCCTTTTTCTATATGGATGGAAAGCAATATAAAGGAACCTGGAAAAAAGATAAAAGTAAAGTTGATAGTAAATTATTTTTCTATGATGAGTCCGGACAAGAAGTTGAATTTGTCCCGGGACAAATTTGGGTTGAGATTATAGACCCGGGACAAGCCTTAAAATGGGTGCCAACAAACTAATTCCGTTTTCTTATAATTCATGATTATTTTTTTCTACGGCGAAGATAATTTCCGGTCATATGAAAAAGTCCTGGAAATAAAAAATAAGTTTTTAACAAATGACAAACCAAACACTGGTTTGTCTTTGTTTGATGCGGAAGATTTAAAAGAAAGCGCGCTAGAAAAATTAAGAGTTGCGCTTTCTCTTTCGGGACTTTTTTCTCAAAAAAAGTTAATTATTCTAAAAAAAATT
>CAIMLT010000088.1 GCA_903842445.1 uncultured bacterium | reverse complement strand
TTCTCCGGGTGGATTATATTTAAGATCATTGTGGTTAACTGCTTCAAGAAAGGCATTTTTGGAAAAGCCTAGCGCTTCTGCAACTTCAAGACTAGCAAATTTTTTTAATTTTCCTTCAGAAATAAGAAAAAATTCTTTGCCATTTTCAAGCAATGTCCCGTTTTTAAATCCAACTGGCAACCCTTCGGGATAGAGGAACGCGCGATATGACTTGCGCAGATTAATGTGAGAATTTTCTGGAGAGCTTGACTCATTGTTGGGCGTAAAACTCAATTTAATTTCAGAAAAACTTCCAACCAATGAAGCATCGAAATAATTCTTTTGTTTAGCAGAAAATTTTCCATTAGTAATCAATGCTTCTTTTTCATCTCTTGGGTTGAGCGCGTTTCCCTTATTTGATGTGAGCATTAAAAAAGAAAAATTAAATTCTTGGGTGGGAAAAAGAATCAGATAAACGATATAAAAAGAAGCTAAAAAGCAAATAATATAAAAAGAAACTTGCAAATATCTGTAGCGCAGATAGCTCTTTTCGTCTAGTTTGATTTCTTTAGTTAGGTCAATGAACATAATTTAGAAATCATTTTTTAATAAATAAATTTTTCCATCAGTTACGTCTTGTGATTCCAGTGGCAATTCCCAAAAAAATCCGTCAGTTTTTTTCAAATCAGGAACAAGGAGGTTGGTTCTTTTCATTTGGTAGTTTTTTTGAAAAATTAGATTTTTCAAAAGACCGAATTTTTCATATAAAACCAAGCTTTCATCAGGAACAATAAGGTAGATGTTAGTGAATTTTTTTTGGTCAATTTTCTTCAGATCGGTTGGGTTGAAAAAATAAACGGCTTGTTTTCCATAGAGAAACCTCAGTGGGCCACTAAGCATCGACCAACCGTCTCCAGTGGCAAGGCGATCAACCAGCACTAGATCTGTGTCAGAAAAATTTTCACTGATGTTTTTTGCTTGCAAGAGCAGGTTTTTATTTTCAGAAAAAGAAAAAAGTGATAAGGAGACGGATAGATTGGCAGTTAGTAGAAAAAAAACAGGAAAGAAGAGATGAATGTTTCTTCTGAACAGCTGGTCGATTATGAGAATGGTGTAGAAAATTCCCAATGGAATAATAGCGAAAACAAAACGGCGAAGCATCCAGGGATGATCAAGTGAAATTCCCGGATGAATAGTATAGATGAATATTGGCAAAAGGAGGAAGAAGGGCAAGAGAATGGCAAACTTTTTTTTGAAAAAGAAATAAATAATTCCCAGAATTCCGATAATAAGAAAAATTAGAAGGTTGTAGTAATAAAATATTTTAACTAAATAAGCTGACGTATCAATAATATTCAATCCATTTTCCTCTTGAGAAAAAGAATGCAAAAGGCCAATTAGTGATGCGCGATAAAACTGCATATTTGCCAATAAATTGGCGATAAATGTTGCCAGAAATATTCCCAAAAGCCAGAAAGTTCTTTTCTTCTCACTTGTCGAAAAAAGATTTTTTGTTTTTATTTGAAAAACAAACAAAACAATTCCAGTCATTGCCAGTAGTGCCCAGGCCTCTATTCTGGTGAAGGTTAGGAGGAGGAATGTTGCAAGCGCGCAAAGGAAGAAAAAATGATCACGATATTTCAAAAAAAGGGAAAATTCTAGAATTCCAAACCAAATGAAGCCTAGGGCTAGATTTTCACTAAGGGTTAATTTGAAAAACCAGGAAAAAACGAAAGTGCTAAGAATGAGAATGAGTCCAAGCCAAGCGGATCTTAGACTGGAGTTAATTTTTAAAAGCGCAAAAAAAGAAAGAGTAAAAAGAAAAAAAAGAATGCCGTTGGCAATTAAAAATCCCGCTAGGCCAAAAAAACTATAAAAAATAGCTAGCCAAGCGATATAGCCAAGAGAAAAATGGGTTATTAATTTTCCATCCGCAGTGTAGTTGAAACCGGGAAAATTAAGAGCTAAGCCTGTGCCATAAATTTTAAAAAATTCTCGAGAAGCTGTTGTTTCAAATGCTAGCTTGTGATTTTTGGACAACTGAATTGCGGACTCACTGAATGAACCTTGATCTCTTCCTGAAAAAACTGAAGGCTCTGCATGATGAGAAAAAAAGATAATTGCTAAAAAGGAAAAGATGGAAACGACAATAATTTGCAAACTTATATTCTTTTTGTAATTATTGAAAAAAAGATTTGCCAAAAAGCAAAAGCCGATAAAAACATAGCTTGCCAAGATTGGCCAATAGAAAATTCCAAGTACGGAAAGAATAATTGCCAAAAATTCCAACCCCAAAATAAAAATTCCAAGGGCGGAAAAAAGCTGGTATCTATTGAGATTGATGGGTATTTTCATTGTCTTTATTATATCGGGAAATATGTTTTTTGCCAAACTGGCATTTTTCGGCTAAAATTATAATGTTTTTTGAATCTTTAATTTTAAGCTTAAATAGATTAAAACTTTAATTATCGGAGTTTCTGATAAAAAAGTAAATTTTTTCATTATTATGTCAAAAATAAATTTCGAAACAGGAAGATCGGGTGGGTTCAGAGTTAAGTTTTATTTAGCACTAAAAAGATTTTTGCGAAAGAAGAATATCATTCGATTAATTTTTATTGTTGTTTTTGTT
>CAIMLT010000087.1 GCA_903842445.1 uncultured bacterium | reverse complement strand
GATAAGCGAATGGGAGAAATAATAGCTGCCGTCCAAGCACTCAAGGAACAAGAAAAAAAACTCTCCAAACGTACCGAAGACCAAGATCAAGCAGCTATCCATGGATATTATGAGGAGAGACAAACTATTATTGAAGAACTCAAAAAACTAGAATTTGAGCTTGATTTTATTAAACAAGATTTTCCAAAAATTCCACTCTTAGAGGACGAACTTGATCATGTACCTTTTTATAATGCCCCTGATCGTAAAGCGTTTGAAGAGGAAGAAGACTGCCGTCGCACCGCAAATGAACTAAATTCTCGTAAAGTTCAAAAAGAAAAATTTGCTCGCTACAACGAATTAGTTGAGCAATATAATGCAATTATGCAGGAAGCTGGCTTGGAAGATGAACTTTTAGAAATGCGGGACTTTAAGGCAGAAAAACAAGCAGCAAAAGCTAAAAAAGCACAAGAAGAACAAGCCCTGGCCTTAATAGGAAATCAAAAAAAACCAAATAATGGAAATGGGAAAAAACCACAAATAGATAACGGGAAAAAACCAAGCGTTAAAAAGAATTTTTGGTCCAGCACAATTTTAGAAAACCGCAAAAAAGCTTTAGCGCTTTTTACGCTTCCTTTAATCATGGCAGAAGCTACTTATGAATACAATACCTACAAAAAAAACCTACCTAAAAACAAGAAAACAATGAGCTTTGGAACCTTTTGTAGAAAAGAACTCATTGCTCAGCCAAAAAAATATAAATTATTTACCGCAACCTTTTATACCATTACCGGTTTAAATTTAATGCTTACTTGTTATGATTGGCAAAAAAAAAGACGCTAAAAAAGTTATTTTCAAGCAATTTTCAGTTTTAATAAAAGAGAGCGATATTTTATCCATATCGCTCTCTTTTATTAAAGCATCATTTTTCAGCTCTTTTTTAATATTTTCACCTCACTACAAAGACCCCTTTTGCTTAAAAATTCAATATGTAATAAACTGATACGATGGAATATTTTATAAAAAAGATATGTAAAATAAAGGAAGACATCATGAACCACAACAAAACAAATAACAAAAAATTCATGCTTTTTGTTATAGCATTCAGTTGCTTTGCAACCCATGCTCAACTTCAAGCAGCCATTTTTCCGGTCGACATAAGCCAAGAAAAAGCAGATCAAAAAATTGCTGAAATTATAGCTTATAAAAACAGCCCTGCTTTTCAAGACCAAATGAATGAAATAGAACAAAAATTACAAAAAGAACCAAAAGCATATTTTGCACTTACTCCAAAAAATTCATTTAATTTTAAAATGGCTTATAAGCTTTATAGTGCAGAAAAAGAATATGCTGAAAATCCAGATGAAAATCCCTTTAATGAGCGCGAAACATTAATAACCATCCTAAAAACTCATCCAAAGTTATGCGCAAAAGAAATTGCTCGCCTACAAAAAGCTGACGCAGAAGAACAAGAAAGAGATCTAGCACAAGCGACCTATAAACCGCGCACAGAAGATGAACTAAAAGAAATACAAGAATTACGCTTAGAAAGCGCTCGCAAATTATATGAAATAGCTCAAATAGAAAAACAAAAAATCCAAGAAAAAAAACAACTAGAAAAACAAAAAGCAAAAGAAGAACAAGAACAAATTGATCAAGAAATAATAAGAACATTAACAGAAAAAACAAATGCCCAAATAGCCGATGAAAAAGCAAGAATTTTAGCACAGGATAAAGATATAAAAGATCCAAAAAAAATAAAGGAACGTAACGATAAATTAGCTGCAATTGAAAAAAAACTCAAAGAAGGACTCGAACAAAGAATCAAGGCAATGGCTAAACTTCCTGCTCATTTTACGAGTTATCGAGCATCAGAAATTATTGTAAAAACAAGAACTCAAAAATCAATAGATTTTTTAGAAAAATACCATGATCTGAACGAAGCTGAAAAACAAGAACTAGAAGACAGCCTTTTATTTGATGAGATCG
>CAIMLT010000086.1 GCA_903842445.1 uncultured bacterium | reverse complement strand
TGAGTTTCTGGGTTAAATTTCGGAGTATGGCGAAAAGAAAGAATCTCCACTTCGCCTCGTTTCATTTTGTTGACATAGGAATCGCTCGTGCCAACGCAATGATTCATATATTCTGATTCCTCTTGCAGATGCGGCATATTGAGCAACCGCGCCAGAAAATAGTTGCCTGATTTGGTTTCGAATAGGCTTTCGTAGGGGTTGTAGGCTTCATTTCCATCCATTTCGGCGCGCTGTTTGCGCAACTCGGCAACTTTCTCCAAAGTCTTTTGCTCGTGCACTTTGAAAAGCTTAAAAAGTGATCCTTTGTCAGTGGCGAGAAATTTGGGACTTTCTGCAATGGCATCAAAAAGTGTGTTTGTATCACAAGTTTCGTTTCGCTGGAAATGGCGCGCCAGCTTCAACTTGAGAATGATTTTTTGGCGATCATTGAATTCAAAGTTCTCAATATTTTTCAGTCGGACGCTCAGTGATTGAAAAGTTTCATTGATTATCCGTTCTTTTCGCGGAAGATTGGATTTCGAAAAAGTTTCGAGAGTTTGCAGATATTCTTGATTGAGTTTATTGACATATTTTTTTTCATTAGTTTTTTCCGGTTGATAGATTGTTTCTGGAAGTTCCATATATTTTAATATATTATTTTTTCTTATTCCTCGAATATCTTATTAGTCCGGCAAAAGGGATGATTTCAATGCCTTTTTTCTCAAGTTCATCTAAAAACAAATTCATTCCGATTGAATCCGAAGAGATATGTCCAGCAATTACCACGTTGATATGCGCTTCTTCGGCAGCTTTCCTGTGCTCCTCACTTTGATGCATTCCGATAATCGTTCCGATTCCAGCGTTCGCCATGGCTTGATATATTTCCTTCGAACCTTCTGTGCCACCAGTTATTTCCGAGGCTACAATTTTCCCCGCACGATTTTTCTTGTCGCCTGAAAATAGAACTGGTCCCACTCCCTGCTTTTTGGCTTCTTGATATTCTGGAACTTTTTCCAATATTTCAAGGACCTCACCGACATAACGTGGCTGCTCTTTTTCGATTTGCTTTGTGATAAACTGCGCCACCAAATTATCTGCTGGCGTGTGCACATTCATCAGATTTACTTTCAAGAGCTTCGCCGCGTCCACTGTCACATAATGATTAACCGGATTTAGTCCACGCGCTACTTCAGAAATTCTTTTGTGAATCATCTTTTCGGCGATATTGACCGGCACGCCAATCTTCTCCATCACTTCCACTTGCAAATCCATAACAGCGTCAAGTCCGGATAATGCGAGACCCACCGGATGATGATTGATGACTAAATCCATTCCGAGCTCTCGCGCTAAAATCAAGCCACCAACAGAAATGTCAATTCCAGCAAGAACTTTATTGATTTTTTTCGCACCGTTGTCATTGTGAATTCTTGAATCAGCATAGGGATTAGTTAGTCTTTCTTTGTCAAAATATTTCTGTTCTTCCTTGGAGAGTTTATTGCATTCTTCCTTTTTGCGACCCAAATAATCTTCAATTTCTTTTTTAGTGCGAAAATCATTTTTAATTCCCAGCTCGATAGCCAAATTATAGATTTCTTGGATTGTCATATATTTTAATTAAACTATTTATTTCTTTATAAAATTAACACATTCAGAGCCAAAATGCAATGATATTAAGCTTTTATTAAACTGATTTTGGATAAAATACGAATCACTCCCCGACAATGAGTCCTGCTGCAACTTCAACCGTTCACAAGCTCGATTGATATATTTGCCAGTCAAACTTCATTCTATCGGAAAATTATTTCAACAGTCTCCGGCGAAAAAACCCAAGCATGCCGATATTTCAAAAACCCAACCTTCGAAAATGGAATACGAACTTGTCGCCAGCGCGCCACAAAGTAAATGGTTCAGCTCTACTACTACCAAGTCCAAGTATCTCAATACCTCCATCCACGCGAAATATGCGAAGATTGTATCGCAAGTCAACAGCTTGCTCCATAGCGATGACCATCCACTCCAGGCTTTCTTCTTGCAATCTTAGATGCGGACCAACTTGCGCCGGACAAAGTTCGAGTTTCAATTCTTGGGCTCTTTGATATATTTCACTCGTAGTTGCGCCACTTGGAAATCCCATTTGTTCAACCGTGAAACATACCAAGAGATATTTTTCTTTTTCTTGGCTAAACTGCGTTTTAGATAAAAGATCTTTTCCCCAATGAGTAATGATGATACCCTTGTCTCGTAACGCTTTTTCCGCTTTTTCGGGAGAGTCAATCCTTGAATCAGTTTCCAAATATCGCATAAAAATCTTTTTAGTCGGAAATATCTCATAGAGATGAATAATTTTTGGAAAATTTTTAATTTTTTGAAAAACGTCTATATTCCAGCTTCCAATATACGCCTTAGTACCTTCATTGATATCTTCCATTCCATCAGCAACTTCCTCATACTCACAGTTAAAAATGATTGAAGCGTCTTTTTTTGAATTTCTTTGATTACGGATTTCTTCAATGCTTGAGTTTCTTTTATTACCAAAACCCTCTATCTTAAAATCAATCTCATACAAAAAAACCAAATCATCTCTCGTAAGCGCTTGCTTATTATCAATCTTATTCTCAATCGCCGCTAGCATTTTCATATCGACCATTTTTTTATTAAATCGATCTGCTTCTTGGCCAAATGTTTCGAGCTTAGTCTCCAAAATCTTCAACATATTTCCCTCCATGTTCTGTTGATAATCCAACACACCACGCACATTATTGTTGGATATTTTATTCTGTCCTTCCATAAGAATGGCAATGCGCGGAATAGTTGGCTTACCTTGTTTGTCAAGAGTGTAATAGACATAAAAATCTCCATCTTGGAGCTGTTTTTTCGCGGTGGCAAAACCTCTTGTGCACCAAAAAGTGCCCTTGTTTTGTAAAGATGTCCAAAGAACGGTCGGGTCTTCTCCTTGGCTATATTTGACCCATTTTCCTTCAGTAATTTTCAGCATTTCTGGAGTAATCTCCCCATTTCGTCTGATGCCTTCGGCATATTGTTTCGCAAATGAAAGTTTAGTAAAAGCAACCACCTTTTCTTTCGTTATCAATTCATCTTGCGGAATATCTTCACCATTCGCCGCTATAACTTGAGCTCTCTTTAATCTTTCCAATATTGATGATTCTTTTGTCGCTTCAATCATCTGCTCCACATAGGTCAATGCTCCACGGTCAACATCCGGAAAAAGCCCAGCGCTACTCTTGGAACGCTTGATAAATTCTCCTTTACCCTTATCGAAACCACCCAAACCAAGAATATTGCGAAAAGCATAATAACGAAACCAGGTCGGATATGCTTCGTTGGCATCTGAAAGATGTAAGATCCAACTATCCAGGGATCTTTCCAGGTTCGTAACGGCTATTTCTCCTCTTTGTTGCAATTCTTGTGATTCAAAAACTTCTCCTCTAGCAGATCCTTTAGCCATTTTTTCCTTATTGGGACGCACATATTTATTCATCAACATTTCTCGCAAAAGAAAAAGAGCCCTGGGACGATAATCTTCACCAAGCACATGTGTTTTTTGTTTATACATCGGATCGACTGCCAAACATTCCAACCGATCCAAATACTTTCGAATCTGATCCTCCGGACCATTAGAAGCCTCTCCCTTCAAAGCTGCTCTTGCCACTTCATGGGCATTATGGAATCCATCTGGCCTATTTTTTCCAGTTGGTTGATTACCATATCTTTCCTTCAAAAAATTCAATCCATCCATAACAAAAAACGTAAAAAAATTATTGACATCTCAGCTATGAAGCACTCAGCGAAAATTAACACAAAGTAACACTATTTTAATTTTTCCGTAAGATAATTTTTAAGTTCAGCAACTTTGATTCTTTCTTGCGTCATTGTATCACGATCGCGAATAGTTACTGCTTGATCATTCAATGTTTCAAAATCGATCGTTACGCAATAGGGCGTGCCGATTTCGTCTTGGCGACGATAACGCTTGCCAACATTGCCATTATCATCAAATTCACACATGAATTCTTCACTCAAACTGCCAAAAATTTCTTTCGCCTTTATCACCAGCTCAGGTTTATTTTTCATAAGCGGAAAAACAGCTACCTTGATCGGTGCAACCGCACTGGGGAATCTCAAAACAACCCGCTCACCATCTTCCAGTTTTTCCTCGAAATATCCAGCGCAAATAGCCGTTAATACCAATCTATCCAATCCAACGGTCGGCTCCAAGACATGTGGCACATAGCGCTTATTCGCCACTGGATCGAAATAATCCAGGCTTTGTCCAGAAAACTTAGCATGCTGAGTCAAATCAAAGTCGCCACGATGAGCTAAGCCAAACAACTCGCCAAATCCGAAAGGAAAATTATATTCCGTATCAATAGTCTTTTTGGAGTAATGAGACAATTTTGCTTTCGGATGTTCATAGCGACGCAAGTCCTCTTTTTTAGCTCCGATGGAAATAGCAAAATCCTCCTGCTCGTCCAGCCACTTGTCAAAGAGTGGCTCCCAATCAGCATCCGGCTCAATAAAATACTCAATCTCCATTTGTTCAAATTCCCTGATGCGGAAAATGAAATTCCGCGCCACAATTTCATTGCGGAAGGCTTTGCCGATTTGAGCAATTCCAAAAGGAACTTTCACCCGCATCGAATCGACAACATTTTTATAATCAGAAAAAATCGCCCCGGCCGTTTCCGGACGCAGATACACCGCGCCATCAACGCCATTCATCTCGGTCTTAAACATCTGACTCATATTTTTCACCTCGGTCCAATCTGATCCGCCACATTCCGGACATTTAAGTCCAGCCTGCAAAGTCTTAGTCATCTTTTCAAGCTCGCCTTCCATATCCTCTCCAGTCAGCTCCTTAACCACGTGATCCGCCCGAAATCTTTTCTTGCATTTCTTGCAATCAACTAGCGCATCATTAAAACCAGCCAGGTGCCCAGACGCTTCCCAGAGTTTTGAATTCAAAAGAATCGGACCATCCATTCCAACAATGTCTGGCCTTTTTTGGACAAATTTCTTCCACCACAATTTCTTGATATTATTTTTCAGTTCCGCCCCGTACGGACCATAACTATAGGAATTAGCCAATCCACCATAGATTTCCGACGTGGGAAAAATTAACCCGCGCCGCTTGCAAAATGAAACAATCTTATCCATCGCTGTTTCTTTTTTTTCTGCCATAAATTTGTTATTAAATAATTATTGATTGCAAATTATCCCCCGATAAAAACCATCAATGCCCGTAAAAACAAAAAATCCCGTTCCCGCAATCCGAAAATACCGAAGTATCCTCAAACTGCCAGAACGAGATTCATCCCGCGATTCCATCTGACTTTCCGCCTGTGGCGGACACCTTAATTTGGATTTTTACTTACGGAGCCAAACCCGTAAGGTTTTTCGTACCACTACTATCCTAATAATTTCCACGCTTTTTGTCAAACGGCGAATTTCAAAAAATATTCCTTCGGGCGCATCTCCGCTTCAATCACCAGCTTCCAGGCGGGATTAATTTCTGAAACACGCCGGACACTGCCGCCATCCTGACACAAAGGATCAACTACTCGAGATTTGCAAAAGACTTGCGCGTCATAATTTCGGCAGTCATTCGTGTAGCCCACCCGATTATTCATCCGCTCGCACAATTCATTCAACTCTCGGTCTGTCTCCAAATGCCGATTGATTTTTTCCAAAACTTCCCTATCAGTCAAATATAGATCTTCAGAAGAAATATATTTTTTGCCTATAGCCTGTTTCAGAAAGTCGCCAGTCGTGCGAAACATCACCGCCGATTCAATATTGGAATAAAAATACTTATTAGCATAAAAGAACAGATTGGCAAAGTCTTGCGCAAAGGCATGATCCGCAAAAATCCACCGCCCATCCTTCACGGTCAGGTTGGCCAGAATAGACTGGATTCTCTCGGCTTGCTCCGGAGCATATTTGCGAAAGTGCCAAATCGTCCGTAAGGAATAATCAATCCGATCGGCGCAGATATCCGGCAGATCATTTTCTTTCAAGGGAAAATTTTTATCCTCTAGAATATATTCCAAATCCAAGCCATATTTCTTCAGAATACCGGGAATCTCAGACTGCCTGACATACCCGTCAAAAACATTATCCTGATGATTCTGTTCTTTCTGCGACCCTTCGGCAAAAACATAATCGGCGCAATGCGAAAAAGCGCTGTGCGAAACATCATGGATAAGACCGGCAATCTGCTCGGGAAGCTCTGCGCCAAATTTATGTAAAAGCAAATAGACTCCAATGGAATGTTCCAGGCGATAATGCTCGGTTCCCGGAAAAAATGGCTCGAAATAACCAGCCTGACTGACACCCCCAAGTCTTTGCATAGCAGGACAAGCTACCAGTTCCAAGATGGCCGGTTCGACGATTTCATGCTTTCCATAAATTGGATCGTTGTATTGCATAATACTATGTGTCATTCCCGCGAAGGCGGGAATCCAGGTTTCGCTATTTATAAACCCTGAAAAATCGAATTATAAATTTTCTAAATTCTGTTTTCTAATCATATCAAATCTTGTTTTTCTTTTTTCATAACCTGAGGTGCCTAGATCCCCGCCTCCGCGGGGATGACACGTTGGATTAACTTTCTCACCAAACTTCCGCTTTCCAATTTCCGATCAAACTCGAAATAATATTGTTTATCATGCCCGCCATCAGCTATTGACACTTCTTTCCTGCCACTATCAAGAATTTTTTTTATCCTAAGCTCAATATTTTCTTTTGGCATGATGGCTTCCAGCTTATCGTCAATGGAAATATGATTGTGCACCCGCAGAATATTAAATTTATCTTCGACCGCTTTGACTTCGCCCACAAATTGAAATTTGGCCAGATTATTCTGATTGTCAAAATTATGCTCTGGCTCTTTTCCGAGAAGAAAACCAGTCGAATATCCGCGATGCACCAAGTTGTCTAATTCAATTTTCTGCTTTCTGATAATCGCCTTGACTTCCTTATCCGTTTTTCCCTGCTCTAGCGCATCCAAAACCGTCCGGTAGGCCCGAGTAACAACCGCCAAATAATAGGCACTCTTCGCACGCCCTTCAATTTTGAAAGACACTACTCCAGCCGCCCTCAATTCAGAAAGATACCCCAGCAAATTCATATCATAACTGTTGAAAAAATATGTTCCATGATTGTCCTCTTCCAAATCAATGCCATATCTCTTCTGGTCATCAACCACACCAAGATTCTCGCTTTTACCGTTCAGTGAATATTTCCAACGACAAGGCTGCGAACAATCGCCGAGATTAGCACTACGACCAGTCATCCATTTGGACAAAATACATCGGCCAGAATAGCTCATACACATAGCTCCATGGACGAAATATTCCAATTCGACCCCCCGCACTTTCTTTGTAATTTCTGCGATTTCCACGAGTTCCAGCTCCCGCGCCAGAACAATCCTTTTCACTCCTTGCTTTTTCCAAAAATCAACCGCCGCAAAATTGGTTGCATTAGCTTGGGTGGAAAGATGGATTTCTGCTTCCGGCCAATATTTTTTAACCAAAGAGATTACGCCCGGATCGCTGGCGATAATCGCATCAACTTTCAGCTTTTTGAGATATTGAATGTGTGCTTTAATTTTTTCTAAATGCTCGTTATGCGCATAGATATTCAGTGTTATGTAGATTTTCTTTTTGTGTTTATGCACATATTCAACCGCCTGCGCCAAATCTTTTTTTGAAAATCGGTTAATCCGCACTCTAAGTGAAAAATCCGGCACACCGCAATACACCGCATCTGCGCCATAGGCAATGGCGTATTTTAATTTTTCTAAATCGCCAGCCGGCGCCAGAAGCTCAATCTTTTTCATAGCTCTAAAATATTATTTTGCTTTAATTTCCTCTCTCAGTTTTTGCATCAGATTCGTATAAAATTTTAAATTATGAATTGCCGAAAGCCGCATTGCCAGTGGGTCTTTCATGGCAAAAAGATGTCTGAGATAGGCACGCGAATAATTTTTACAAAGCTGACAATCACAATTATCATCAACTGAACCAAAATCTGCTCTGAATTTTCCATTGTTAATGTTTATTGTTTCATAAAATTCAATCCCTTTTTCATAATCAAAAAGAGGATCCGAAATGTTTTT
>CAIMLT010000085.1 GCA_903842445.1 uncultured bacterium | reverse complement strand
TTGGAGATTCACAAAAAATATGCTATATTTGATTCATAAGCTAGCGACGATTGAATTATACTAAAACTTCGCATAACATGCAAATTTTAGCAATTATTCAACAATAAGTTCGCATATAAACGAGTTCTGCGAAATGCCAATAAATTCTTTTATTAATAATTTGGGGAAGTTTTATTCTCGCGTCAAAATATATGTCAAAATCTCTTAATATAAAATTTGAAAAAGCCGTGCGAGTTCTGTCAGAGTATATGCCAGAGTCAGATGAAAATAGCAGAAAGCCTGTGATGTTTCACGACATACGCGTTGGCGTGTATTTGTATGAAAATGGTTATTCAGAAGATGTTGTTTTGGCTGGCGTTTTGCACGATGCGATTGAGTGGTCTGGTGCTGACGAACAATTACTGAGAGATGAATTCGGCGATAATGTTGTTCGCTTGATTTTTGCGAGCACCAAAGATGATACGATTGCTGACAAGGTTGAAAAAACAAACGAGCTGATTCAAAGGTGTGTGCAAAACGGGCAAGATGCTCTCATTGTAAAGACTGCTGATATTATTGATAGCTTCAAGTGGTATGCCAGCCAAAACAACGAGGATGAATTAAAAAACCATTGTGTAAAGAATGCCAACGCTATTTTCAAATTTAAACCGGAAGATTTTGACGACAAAATATTCAACGAGCTGAAAAGTTGGCAAGAAAGATTTGCGAACTAAACCAAATAAAACTTCCCCAAATACAATAAGGAAGGAAGAATTTATTGGCACATCGCAGAACACGGCATATCCGGTTCGGAAATTTCACACTTTATGATAACATTAAGGAAAGTGAAATTTCCTCTCCCAAATTTTTGTTCCGCTATCGCTGCACAAAAACTTCGGATGATGCCGATACGTTAGCTGAAATATTCCTTTTCTTTTTTGGGCTATCGCCCAATTGTTTTAAAAAATTTTAAAATTTCTTTTTCATTAATTAAAGAGGGGTAATAAGGTGTTTTCTCCGCTACGCTACGAAAACGATTTATTTATAAGGGGAAAACGGAATATAATACAATTACTAAACTGAATATAAATTATGCCAAACGATAAAGAAGCAAAAGCACGAATAAAAATAAACAAACTCCTCGAAGAATCAGGATGGCGTTTTTTGGATGACAAAAATGGCAAAGCCAACATCCAACTCGAGCCGGGTGTAAAATATGCCGAGCTTGGTGACGATTTTGAAAACGAAGCACACGGATTTATTGATTTTCTCTTGCTTGATAAAGACGGACGCGCGCTTGTCGTAGTAGAAGCGAAAAAAGAAGCTGTTGATCCACTTTCAGCCAAGGAACAAGCCCGAAACTACGCTCGTAACGCTGGCGCTCGTTTTGTGATTCTTTCAAACGGCAATCTTCATTATTTTTGGGATACCAAACACGGAAATCCGGACACTATTTCTCGTTTCCCAACGCAGGATTCAATCACACAATATGAAAAATACACTCCGAATCCTGCCGAACTTGCGCAGATTGTTGTAGATGAAAATTATATTGTCTCAACACAAATCCCAACCTTCGCCACAGATCCGGCTTTTCAAGATGAATCTACTCGTACGGAATTTTTGAAAAACAATAAACTCAAACAACTTCGCCCATATCAAGTGCAAGCCATCAAGGCACTTCAAGAATCAGCCAAAAGTGGAAGTCAAAGATTTTTGTTCGAAATGGCAACCGGCACAGGCAAAACTCTTATTTCTGCCGCAGTCATAAAACTATTTCTCAAATCCGGCAATGCGCGCCGTGTACTTTTCCTTGTTGATCGCCTTGAACTAGAAGATCAAGCACAAAAAGCATTCGTTCACTATCTCGGCAAAGATTATCGAAGTGTTATCTATAAAGAAAACAAAGATTCGTGGGCAAACGCTAGTGTCGTTGTCTCAACTATTCAGACATTTCTCGCAGGCGATCGTTATAAAAAAGAATTTTCGCCAACCGATTTTGAATTGGTTATTTCAGACGAAGCTCATCGTTCTATCGGTGGCAACAGCCGCGCCGTTTTTGAATATTTTGTTGGTTACAAACTCGGACTTACTGCCACACCAAAAAATTATTTGCGAGGATTTGATGCCGAAGGAGCAGACAGTCAAAGAGAATACGAGCGTCGTCTTTTGATTGATACCTATAAAACTTTTGGCTGTGAGGCTGGCAATCCAACTTTTTCCTATGACCTAGAAAAAGGCGCAGAGGAGGGCTATCTTATCAAACCAACTCTCGTGGATGCTCGCACAAATATTACAACCGAGCTTCTATCGGAAGAAGGTTATGCTGTCCACACACTCACCGAAAGTGGAGAAACCATTGACGAAACTTTCAACGAACGCCACTATGAGCGCAAAATTTTTAACGAAGAAACCAATATCGCTATGTGTAAGGCGCTTATCGACAACGGGTTGTTTGATCCAGTCGCCAAGCAACTTGGCGTAGATCTTTTTGGAAAAACTATTGTCTTTGCTGTATCTCAAAAACACGCCGCCCGATTGACCAACATATTGAACAAAATCGCTTTTGAAAAATGGCCGGAGCAATACAGCGAATCAAATTTTGCTATGCAAGTATCTTCGCAGGTAGCCAGCGCCCAGCAGATGACTATAAATTTTGCCAACAATCGCCTTGGCGGGCAAACCAACCAACCCGAAGGCTATGACACCAGTAAAACCCGCGTTGCCGTTACTGTTGGGATGATGACGACCGGTTACGATTGCCAAGATTTGCTCAATATCGCTCTTATGCGTCCGGTTTTTTCGCCGACTGATTTTGTTCAGATTAAAGGACGAGGCACCAGAAAATGGCAGTTTGAATATAATGATTACCAAAACGATCCCATCACCGAACCAAAAGAAAAATTTAAGTTTTTTGATTTCTTCGCTACCTGTGAATATTTTGAAAATGAATTTGAATATGATGAAAAAATAAAACTTCCTACAATTAAAATTACACCACCAACCGGCCCCGGAGGCGATGGCCCTGCCGGTGATCCGCCGCCAGAACCACCAAAAGGCCCGATTGACCTTGCGACTAGCGATGAACTCGCCACAATTTCCGAAACTCCCGAAGGCGTGATTATGCGCATTGATCGCGAGGGTTTCAAGCGCGCAGTGGAGGAAGATGTCCTTGGCAATGAAACGCTTAAAAATATGTGGGAAAACGGCGATACCGAAGAAGCCGAAGATTTTGCCAAGAAAGAAATTTTTGATCGACCAAAATATTTCCTCAATCTCGACAAGATCAAAAAGATTTTTGGCGTTGATCGCCGAATTACCGTCAAAGAATTCCTTCAAGTTGCGTTTGGCGACAAAGAAACCTTTGAAATGAAAGATGATCTCTTGGAATCCGAATGGGAAAAGTTTATGGAAGTGAATCCGGTGGACCAAGCGCACTACGCGCCCGTCAAAATGTTTTTCAAAGCGTATGTAACAGATAAGGATGTGCGCGAAATCGTCGCCAGCCGTCAAACTGGTCGTTTCAATACGGAATCATCGTTCCATTTTGACGAATATCAACAGCTCAACGGATTCAAAACAATCGTTCCGCAATATGTCCGTGATTATGCTTATCATTTAACGAACCTATAAAGGAATAAAATTATGAATACAGACACAAAACGACATATAGATTCTGCCCGACAAGTGTTGGTTGGTGTAGTTCCAAATCCAACTTCACAAATCGACCAGATCACCAATGCACTCATCTATAAATTTATGGATGATATGGATCAGTCGGCTATTAAGCAGGGCGACGAGCCGTCATTTTTTGTTGGTGATTTAGAAAATTACGCATGGACACGCCTGATGGATTCGCGAATGGGCAACCAAGAGCGCATGAATCTCTACGGCGAGGCACTTATCAAATTTTCCCAAGCCAAACAACTCCCCGAACTTTTCCGTGGCATTTTCAAATCCGCTTTTTTGCCATACCGCTCACCTGAAACACTCGGACTCTTTCTGAAAGAGATTGATTATTTTGACTACTCTCACCCTGAGGAACTCGGCAATGCTTATGAATATCTGCTTTCCATAATGTCCTCCCAAGGCGACGCCGGACAATTCCGCACGCCTCGCCATATTATTGATTTTATTGTTGATGTCGTGAACCCGATCAAAGACGATAAAGTGCTTGATCCGGCTTGTGGCACGGGCGGATTTTTGGTCAGCTCATATACACATATTTTGGAACAGCACGACGGCAAAGACAACCCGAAGAAAAAAGAAAAACCGCTCACGCCCGACGAACGCAAAAAACTGATGGCTAATTTCGAAGGCTATGACATAGACCCGACTATGGTGCGTATTGCGCAAGTCAATATGTATCTGCACCAATTCAAAAATCCAAAAATCTTTCAATACGATTCGCTTTCCAGCGAAGAACGCTGGAATGATAAGTTTGATGTGATTCTCGCCAATCCACCATTTATGTCACCAAAAGGCGGCATCAAACCGCACAGCAAATTCAGTATTCCATCGAGCCGTAGCGAAGTGCTGTTTGTGGATTACATAATGAACCACCTCCGACCAAAAGGGCGCGCCGGTATCATCGTGCCAGAAGGAATTATTTTTCAATCAGGTACCGCACACAAAGAGCTTCGCAAGAATTTAGTAAATGACGGCCTGTATGCCGTGGTCAGTTTACCGTCTGGAGTTTTCGCGCCATATAGCGGAGTGAAAACAAGTATTTTGCTTTTTAATAACGAACTGGCAAAAACAAGCCAAGAAATTTTGTTTGTAAAAATAGAAAATGACGGCTTGAGTCTTGGAGCACAAAGACGGGAAATTCAAAAAAACGATCTACCACAAGCGCTTGTTGTTTTGAATAAGTGGAACACGGGAGAAAAAGTAGAAAGCAAACTTGCAGTGTATGTAGAAAAATCAAAAATCGCCGAGAACGGCGACTTCAATCTTTCTGTTGATCGTTATCGCATAGCGACTGATTACACCAACGCCAAATGGCCGATGGTAAAGCTGGGTGATATTTGTGAATTTGTTGGGAAAGGTGGCCGACCTGCGTCTTTTGCTACCGAAAATGGGAAGATTCCATTTATCGTTTCTTCATTGTTTGAAAAAAAATGTGATTCTGCTGATTTCGATATGGAAGCATTGATAATTGGCGATGGAGGATCGGCAAATATTCACTACATAAACGGAAGATTTTCAGCCTCTGACCATACTTATGTTTTAAAAAACAAAAATGAAGAAACGGTGTCGTTGGAATATATTTATGGGCTGATAGTTAATAATTTGGAAATAATTGAAAAAGGATTTCAGGGGCAAGGTCTAAAAAATGTTTCAAAAAAGCATTTGGAGTCTATTGAAATACCTCTCCCGCCTCTCGAAATCCAAGAGCAAATCGTGGCGGAGCTAGACGGCTATGCAGGCATCATCGCCGGCGCCAAACAAATCGCCCAAAACTGGAAACCCAAAATCGACATTGATCCAGAGTGGGAAAAAATGAAGTTGGATAAAATAGTTTCTTTTTCGCAAGGCGTTCAAGTGGATTTAGAAGATCAATTAAAAACTCCGACGAAAGACTATGAAAAGTTTTTGCGCATTGAAAATTATACTCAAAATTCAGACGATTTTAGATATATCCCTAAAAAGATGGGTCGAGAAAAATTTGTAACAAAAGACGATATTGTTGTTGTTAGATATGGTGCGTCAGCTGGATTTATTGGTCGTGGACTTGATGGCATTTTGGCAAATAATTTATTTTTAGTAACACCAGAAATAAAAGAACTTGATAAAAGCTATCTTTATCATTATTTGAATTCTGATTTAGCACAAACATACTTAAAGCAAGCTATGGCAGGTGGGGCTATGCCCGCACTTAGTTTTGGTATCGTCAAAGAGTTAGAAATTGTTATTCCTCCTCTTACCGTTCAAAAACAAATCGTGGAAAAAATCGAAGCAGAGCGCACGCTTGTGGAAAGCGCCAAAAAGCTGATCGAGATTTACGAGACAAAAACCAAAGAAGCTATCACTAAACTTTGGTCAGAATAGATATGTATGAAAATGCTCAAGAAATATTCAGATATCTCCCAATTCGTAAAAACCAATTAGAAAGCGATTATATCGATCATCTGTGGAACACTTTTTCGGTGCTGGATGAAAGCAATACATCTGCTCGAGCATTTAATTTAATGCCTTTTCATCTGCTTTTTATGATGGCGGTGCAATATAAGACGCTTCGCATTTCCAAAATTCATAAAAAAGCCTGCGAACTATTTTTTTGTGGTGTTGCCGGAAGAAACAAAAAAGAACTGCTATCCGCTCAATTGTCAGTTTTTGATATAGCCCTTATTAACGAAAGGACTATTCCTGAAATTTTCCAGCTAATTGACTTGGAGCCAGAAAAAATAAATTCAATCAAGAAACTAAT
>CAIMLT010000084.1 GCA_903842445.1 uncultured bacterium | reverse complement strand
GGGTGTTTTCTTTTTTTGGCAAAATTTTTCTTAAATTTTGTTCAAAATTGATTGTCATAATAATCTAAAATTATCCAGTTAAATTCTTTTATTTTTTTGATCTGGCTGTGTTTTTTTACAAGACCACTGTAACTGGAAATATTTTTAAGTTTTAAATTTTCTTTTACTCTAGTTGAATTTCTCTTATTAAGCTTTCTGCCATTCGGAAAAATCACCACTCCTAAGAATTTCAACCCTTGTTTCGCTTTTATTATAATATCATGTTTTTTGTTTATTTCAAGCTGAAACTTATCGTTTAGGAATTCTATCGCGGAGCTTCTGATTTTTTCCAATTGTTTTGAATTATCTGCTATAATTATAAAATCATCACCGTAACGCAAATAATTTTTAACCTTAAGCTCATGTTTTATGAATCTATCAAATTCATTCAAATAAATATTGGCAAAAATTTGGCTAGTCAAATTGCCAATTGGCATGCCTTTTCGAGTGACGCACATACTCTCTCTCTCTCTCTCGTTTTGGCCCATTCCATAACTTCCAATTATTTCCCTTAGCAAAATAAGTGCTTTTGGATCTTTTATTTTTCGGAAAATCGTATCCAATAGAATTTGCTGATTGACTGAATCAAAAAATTTCTTGATATCCGAACGCCAAATATAACTACTAGACCTTTGACACAAAAAATTTTGCGCTCTTTCAATCGCACCAAGTAATCCTTTATTTTTTCGGCATGACCAAGCATCAAAAATGAAAGTACTATCATAAATTTCATTGAGATATTCATAAAGTAAACGATGAACTACTCTGTTTTTGATGCTAGCTACGGATATTTCCCGGCGTTTATTGTCAGTTACTACAAATTTTCTATACGCACCGTGCTTGTATTTTTTATTTTCTAAATCGAAATACAACGCATTTAAATTTTCTTCTAAATAATAACTAAACATTTCCAATTCTTGGCTTGGTTTTTTGCCCTTTTTGAATTTGAAATAACTTTGCCAAATGTTGGACAAACTTAAATCTATGCAAGAAATTCCCATAATCAATAAAATTTACGAAACCTATAAATCAATTTTTGACATCAGTAATCATCTGGAAAAAAGATGGCGCTACTCATTGGGAGCTAGCCTTGAAAATAGTATATTGTCTTTGCTTCAAGAAATTGTAATGGCAAAAAATGCGCCGAAATCCTTGAAGCCAAACTATCTTATCAAAGCTAGCAGTCATTTGGAAGTTTCCACTTTAAAATTAAGATTGCTTTTGGAACTTGAGCTCGCCAATGAAACAAAAATCTTTCAAACACAAAGCAAATTGGCGGAAATTGGCCGAATGCTTGGCGGATGGTTGAGATCGCTTAATACATAACTCCTCGCGGACGAACGCGCGCCATTGTCCTCATTCTGATTACCAGGATTATTCCTGTTCAAGTCGGCCTGCTGATTGTCGCGGTTCCAGTTGGCGTTCGGAACATTGTCAGAAAATTTATGATAATGACTTTTCAAATTTTGTCATAGACGCATCCATGACAATTGTATTGGTTTACTTTTTTTCATCCCGATGATTCAGGACAGCTATTACTCATTCCGAGGGTTTATGTATTAATATTGCTTGCCTAACAGTGTTTGTTTAAAAATTAACAAACCTTAGCTGTTGTGTCTGGCAAAAAACAATTTGCGGCAGCTTCGTCCAAGCGAAGTTTCTTTTCACCGCATTTTCTAATTTAAAAAAAATAAAAGAAAAAGAAAATCTAAAATCCAAATTCTAAATCATAAAACCCTCGCGGACGAACGCGCGCCATCGGC
>CAIMLT010000083.1 GCA_903842445.1 uncultured bacterium | reverse complement strand
ACCTAGAATATTTGTCGCATCTCTCCAAGTTATCGCTTTAGCGCCAGATGGACTGTTAAACGCTGATGTTAGCGACAACATCTCAACCGCTGTCCCAGTGGCATTCCCGATAACTAATTGTGCGTTTGTCGGAGCAGTCGTCCCAATGCCAATATTTCCCAAATTATAATAAATATCCGATCCGGATGTCGTCCATTGAGAACTGCCGGTGCTAGAAGCTAAAAGATCTTTGGTGGTGGTATCGCGAAAATAAAGATGCCCAGCCGTATACCATAAATCTCCATCACCTGGAGCTGTTGGAGCGTTTCCTGCAGCGATATTGAGTGATGCACGTGAGGTAGTCGAACCGGCAATAGCGAGAAGTGCTAACGGATTCGTCGTGCCGATGCCGACGTTGCCAGCGTTTGTAATCACGAGCCCTGTACCAGTTGCTCCAGAAATATTGGCCGCAAAAGAAGTGCTCAATGAATTTGCGCCCACGATTTGCAGACTGGCGCCCGGGGCTGTCGTCCCGATGCCAATCCGATTATTCAACGCATCGATTGAAAACGTGCCACCATCAAAATTAAATGCGTCAACGACATTAGCCAAAGTGACCGTCGAAGCCGCCGCAGAAGAAAGGTTGAGTGCGCCGGCCGAAGTGATGGCCAATGTTCCAGATGTGGTTGTGGAAACAGTCAGATTGCCAGAGGTATTATTCCAAGAAGAAGCTCCTCCGGAAAGCATTGTGACTGCTCCGGTTGTATTTCCAATGGAAAGCGTTGCTCCGGCTGCTGTTCCAAGCGTGGCACTGCCATTGCTATTTAAAGTTTTAGCAGTAAAAGCCGATGGAGCAGAACCAATCACTTTTCTCGGTTGCATTTCCGGGTCAGCACCGATAGTTACTCCCAAATATAATGTTTGATTGAAATCAATCAAACTGAGGCTCTGAACACTTCCTAACATTGTGGAAAAAATTCCACTACGAACATAAATACGATTAGTAAGGTCATCAGCACCATCCCAGGTAGAATAAGGACTAGTCACGCAAACAAAGTCGGCTCCAGCATCAACAAAGGTGATTGGAGTTGATTCTTTCTTTGTTGTGTTCCATAGATATTGCCCAATGAGAAGCGTTCCTTCATTAGTTTGTGTAGCGTATGCAATTTTCTTATCACCAACAGCACACCCGTTTCCACCATTTCCATCAGTAATCGTCGTAGAACTAGTCTCGGTCCAAAGCGCTGAGCTGGTCCAAGATTCAGTCCAAATTGGAGAACCGCCTCCGGCAGTCGTGTATAAATTAAAAACAATGTCGTATGCGCCATCCGCAACAGTTACATTGCTGGAATCAGTTAGTTTGCCTTGATAATTTATTTTTTCTGAAATTACTGCGTAGGTTCTTTTAATGCCAAAGAAAAAAATTAAAGCTAAAAAAATCAGAACTAAAGAAGTCTTTTGAAGAGAGGTTATATTTTGATTTCTTTTTTTTAGCGGCGGCATATTTTAGTGCATTTTTTCAAGGAGCAAACAAAAAGACGGACTCACCCGTCTTTAATGCCCCCTTGAAGACACTTTTAACTCTTTAATTATAGCAGATTTAGGCCAAAAGTCAACCAAAAAAACAGCAAAAAAACAACTTTCTTTTTTTTAAAAAAAATCTTCTTTATCTGAGCCAAATTTTATGCTAAAATCAAATTAACACACACAGAGACGGGGCAATGTTTCTTCTATACTAAAATTTTTTCAAATGTCAAAAAAAAGGGCAAATAAAAAAAGTAAATCTCTTTTTCATATTCTAGCTAAATTACATATAAAATTGGCTTCTTTTCTGCTTATTTTCTATTTAATACTGGGAATGATTGTCGATCCTCGCTTTTTAGTTTATGATTTTCGCCAAAAGTATTCAGCCATCGCTGCTGGCTCAAATATTTCCGTCTCTCTTCGTGTCATGGGTCAACCAGAAAAGCCCATCATAACAGCTACTTCAAATTGGATAAATGGGGTTAGCTTTATTCAGCTCAATTGGAATCAAACGGAAGACACTGAAAGCTATGATGTCTATCGAGATTCATTGCCACTTGTCTCTGGTCTCGCAGTAAATTCCTACCGCGACACAAACATCCAAAAGAACACTTTTTACTACTATAAAGTTCTTGCCAAGGGTCCACTCGGCGAAACATTTTCCGATGAAATTTACATATTCTCTGGTGATCACGAAATCTACATTCAGCCAGCTTGTCAAATAACCACTGTCAATGGAGTAGCTTTAAACAATACTCCAAAAATCTCTAATCGAACTCCCATCTTTTCCGGCACAACAACCATAAAAAATGCCGTCATTACACTTGAACTGAATAGCGCAAAGACAATAACCGGCACTACTTATGCCAACGCTAATGGTTATTGGTCTTGGAATTCGCCCGAAAAATTAGACCTTGGAGTGCATCATATTCATATAATTTCCACAGATCCTGAAAATAGCCTTGTTTCGGCGCAAGATTTAAAATCATTCGAGATAGTTGAAGTAAAGGAAACTGAAGACCATGATCATGAGAAAGAAACGTCTTCAAGAAAAGCTCATCCCAACGAAGTTACCCCGCCAATTTCGATAACAACATTGCCACCAGCCGAAAATCTCCCTATTGAGAATATAGAGAATATCCCAGTAACTTTTGAAAAAAGCACATTCAAACTTCTTGTTTCCGTTAACAATGCAAATAAATCAATCAATACCAATGACTACTTAATCATAAACACCCAGATTGTTGTTGCAGACCAATCGCTAGAAAATGAAAATTTAGAACTTCACTATATAATTACTGATGAAAAAAATAATCCGGTTTTGGATTTTTCTGAAAATTCAATTTTACCCAAGGGAAAAACAATTCAAAAAAAGATCCACATCTCCAATCTTTTTTCTACTGGAAAATATAAAGTTCAGATTCGCACCCATGACGGAGAACACCTTATTACCGGAGAAGATTTTTTTCAAGTCAAAGAATATAATCTGCTAAGCATTGGAGGGACAAATATCACTCTTTCTCAAATCATGCAAGGCCTAAGTTGGATTATTCTCATTTTGGTTGTTGTTATCTTGTTTTTCCTTTTTATGTTAGCTCTGGAAAAATATCTATCGTCAAAGGCAAAAATTCAAATAACCGAATACTTTCTTGCGAAAAAAGGTTATTTTGGGAAAGGAAAGGGGGTGCAAAGATGAAAACAGGCATCTTGAACATATCCCTAGAATTAATCATCATATTCACAGCACTTTTTTCAATTATTTATACTTTTGGGGTTATCTGGAGAGTTGAAAAAAAGCTCGACACATCCTATAAGCTTATTCTTGCCGCAATAATCGCTTTTACTCTCTCAGAAATCCTCTCACTCCTTAGAGTTAAAAATGCTGAATGGCTGATTTTCCTAGCCCTAGCCTTAAAAACAATTTTCATTATCCTTTTTTTCTTGGGCATACTGGAAATGCGCTATTTAATTAGAAAGTTAGACGGCGAAATAAAAAATACCGGAAAATAACCGGTATTTTTTTATATTTATATAATT
>CAIMLT010000082.1 GCA_903842445.1 uncultured bacterium | reverse complement strand
TTGTTTCTTTTTGCCCAAGAAACTTTTTCCGCTATGATGCAAGACTGAAAAATCTGGGTAATACAACACTTTTTTACCAAAAAGATGCGCTCGGTTGCAAAGATCCACATCTTCAAAATACATAAAAAACTTCTCGTCAAATCCTCCAAGCTGAGAAAAAAGCGCCTTGTCAACGAATAGCGCTGTTCCTGCCACCCAAAAAACCTCTCCTCTTTTTCTATTTTGCCAATGATTTTTATCTTGCCCGATATTGAACTTGCTTTTTAGAATATTCCAAAAACTTATTCTCGATCCGAAAATCCATTTTTGCACTTTTCCATCCGGCGCCATAACCCGAGAACCCAAAATTCCCAAAGCCGAATTGTTTTCAAATTCCCCAATTACAGCAGAGACGTTTTGAGAGATCATTTCCGCATCTGGATTAAGAAAAAATAGAATTTCTCCTTGTGCTTTTTTTACCCCCAAGTTATTCGCACAACCAAATCCACTATTTTTTGGACTTTGAATGATTTCCACATTAGGAAAAATAGCCCCTAGGCCGTCCATTTCACTTTGCAAGCCATTATTAACCACAATCACCTCAAATAGCACGCCTGTGTCAATTTTAGCAAAAACAGAAGCTAAGCATCTTTCCAAATAAACCCGACTTCTGTAATTAACAATTATTATTGAAAGCTTTATTTTTCGCATTTAAATTTTTTAAAATCAATGTATGCTTGCTTTACCGCTAAACTTATTTTTGTTTTATTTTTTCGCAAATTGTTCCAATTTCTCATTTTACGTAAAAAAGTATAAGCAAGAATCCAAAAACTAAGATAGCCCTGCGAATTTTTTCTAAAAAAAATTAATCCGGAAAGTACCAGCCAGTATATCTTTTTATCTTGACTTTCGTTGCTCTTTTCCAAATGATATATCTTTGAATTTGCAACAACCAAAAGAGAAAACCCGCCTCTTTTCGCTCTAACACTAAAATCTACATCTTCCCAATACAAAAAGAAATCTTCATCTAGCAGTCCAATTTTCGCAAAAACCTCTGCACGAACAAACATTGCACACCCGGAAATAAAATCAGAAAGAGCATAGTCACTCCTTATCAAATCTTTTTTATGCGCTGTTTTCATTCTAAGCCAATCAATCTCGCCACCAGAAAACCAAATAGTCTTTCTATCACCGGAAAAAATTAGCGGACTGAAAATCCCAACTGCTTCATTAACCAAAGCGCTTTCGACCAACTTATTTAGAAAATTTCTTTCTAACTCGGTGTCATTGTTAAGCAAAAGCACAAAATCAGCTTTTTTCTCTAGTGAATATTTTATCCCCACGTTATTACCAGCCGAAAAACCCAGATTTTGTTCATTTTTAATAAAAGTCGCTCGCGGAAAATTGAGCTTTGCCCTTTCAAAAGATCCGTCGCTTGAGTTATTGTCAACCACGACTACCTCAAAATTGGAATAACCAAGACAAAAAAGGTCGCTTAGACACTTTTTCAAAACGTTTTTACCATTATAGTTTAAAACGATAATATTAACTTTCGGATATTGGTTGCTCATAGGCACTTACTCCTTTTTTGCTAATTATGCTGGTTATTTCTGAAGATTCAACTGCCCGAAGAATCCAGATAGCTAAAACATAAACGCAAACACTACCAAAACCCAGAAAATAAAAATTATTTCCTCGAAAAGCAAATAAGAAGCTAGCCATTATAACACCAGAAAACAATATACTGGCAACTTTTTCTGCCTTCGGAAGATAGCTTAAGCGACTAAAAACCAAATACCCCGCAGCCACAACAACAAAAATCTCCGTAGCGACAGAAATCACAGCAGCCGCAACATAAGAAAAAATTGGAATGAAGATCAAGTTAGCCATAACATTAAAAAACGCGGCGATTGACAAGACAAGCATTAATTTTTTTTGCAAGTTTCCAGCAACTAAAATTGCATTAAAAAAGTTGCTAAAAAATATTGCGGCCAAGGCGAAAACAAGAATCCGAAGAACTAAAGCTGATTCTTCGAATCCTGCGCCACCGATCAATAGAATCAAATCCTTGGAAAGGAAAAGCGTTCCAACGATAAGGGGCATGCAGAGCAAAACAAAAACCTTGAATGTTTTATTGGCTATGTCAAAAAACTTCTCCTTATCAACAAAAATGTATTGAGAAATAATTGGAAAAATCAACCCGGTAATCATAGCCGGGAAAAAAGAGATATTTTCCAAAACCTTATAAGCCACATTATAGACTCCGACTTCAGCGCTACTTTTGAGAAAAGATAATAAAATTGTGTCCATTTTGAAATAAATAAAAACCACGATTGCCATTATTCCAATTGGGTATGATTCCTGCAAAAAACGCTTCCAATAGCTAAAATCAAATCTAAATCCCAACTTAACATATTTTTTTGACCAGAAGTAAACCAAAACGAAACTTATGATCATATTGAAAAGTAGCGAAGCAATAATCCAAGAAAAGCTTAACCTTAGTTTCACGGCTAGAATAACTATGCCTAATTGTGCAATCTTCCCTAAAAATTCCGAAATGGCTACCTTGTCCATTGCCAAATTCTTTTGAAATACTCCGTTTAAGATCTGATAGCCGGAAGAAAAAACGAAAGAGGCCGCGATAACCACAACGCCATATTTTACTTCTTGTGAATATGGAAGAAAACTAATAAGAACAAAAGAGCAAAGAAAAATAAAAAGCGATGAAATAACTCGCAAAGAAAAAGCATTCCCCATTATTTCATCTACATTTGCTCCAGCGCGAGAAATTTCTCTGGTGGAAAATTGATATAAGCCTAAATCAGAAATAGCTGAAAAAAGTGATAAAAAAGCCAACACGGTTGCATACTCGCCAAAACCATCCTTGCCTAAATAGCGCGTAATGAAACCGATTGAGACAAGTGCCAGTGCTGTGGAAAGCATTTTTGAAATACTGCTCACAAGCACATTATAGGCTATTTTTCTGGCAATAACCATAAATGATAACTAAAAAAAGTAAGTCTAAGCCATTCCTAATGACCTTATCACAATCCTACGGGATTCGCCCTCTCCGATGCTTTTTGTTTCAATTTGGTCATTTTTTGATAATTCCATATGCACAATTCTTCTTTCATAAGCTGTCATTGGTCGCATCACGACCTCTTTTTTTTCCATAAGAGCTTCTTGGGCCAAATTTTTAGCCAGGCGGATAATTGAATCATTTTTTTCTTGACGATACAGGTTTACATCTAAAATAAAGTTGACTGGTTCATCTATGCGTTTTCGGATTATAACTCTGGCGAGATGCTGTAGCGACTGTAAGTTTAAGCCATATTGTCCGATTAAAAAATTAGAATCATCCGTCTTAATGTCGCAAATAATCATATCTTTGTCATCTTCTTCACCTCTTCTAACTTCAGTTGTCGCAACAAATCCCATTTTTTCAATCAACTCCTTAACAATTCCTATAATTTCTTTTTCTAGCAAGTCTCCATCCATCTGATTTGAGTCGCCCGGACCATCGGCTTAATGAAAAACATATGATCTGAGCTTATTTTAAAATTTACAATTTAACCATCTAAATTTTCTTTTTTTCTAAACGCCCTTGCTGGATAATCATAAATAAGGTTGAAACCAGCCAATATAGGGCCAGCCCGGCTGGAAACTTTATCCCGATAAAAAGAGTCATAACTGGAGCCAAATAAAGCATCTGTTTAGACATAATCTGAGCAAAATCTTGCTCTTTTTCTTTCTTATCGTTGCTTTCTTTTTCTTCATGCTTCTTTTTGTTGGTTGCCATAAGCATTTTTGTTTGAAAATATTGTGCCGCCGCAGCCATAATTACCACTATAATATGCGCCACATTGCTGACGCTAGCTATCTTGAAATCCACTACACTGGAAAGATCCATTAAACCCAAAAAAAGATGATTTATTTGGCCTGGATTATGCATGAAAGCATAAAGATCACTCGCGTTAACACGCAATCCGTTTTGGGAAATGTTAAATAACACCCGATAGATAGCAATTAAAAATACTAATTGAAAGATCATTGGGAGGCAACCAGAAAAAGGATTGGCTTTGTTTTCTTTATAAAACTCCATCAGCGCTCGACTTTGTTTTTCTTTATCATTCTTGTGCCTATCCTGTATTTCCTTTATTTTTGGCTGCAACTCCTGCATTCTTTTTTGCGATTCGATTTGCTTTTTGCTCAGCGGAACAAGTAAAAATTTAATAATTACCGTAACTAAGATAATTGAGACACCGAAATCATGAAAAGGTAGAACATTATAAATAAAAATCAAAAGATTGTAGATGGGCCTATAAACTAATTCGTCAAATAAAAACATCATCTTGGTTTTTACGCTACTTTTAGAGCGCGTGTTTATTCTTTAAATAAAAGATTCTTTATTAAAATTTGCTTAAGCTCCAAAATAGGATCCGTTTTTTCATTCCAGCCTTTATTGACAATAACTATAAAATCTTGTCCGCCCTTAATTTTTTCTAGCTCCCGAAAGAAAAAGGCTCTTAGTTCCCGCTTTATTCGATTGCGCGTAACAGCTTTGAGAGAAAATTTCAAGCCCACCGATACTCCAAGTCGCACAAACCCAAGATTATTTTCTTTTACTTTTAAAACTAACTTGCCAAGAGAAAAAGATCTTCCGTAACGACAAATAGTCCCAAAATCAGCATCTTTTACGATTCGATTCTTCTTTGGTAACATTTTCAGACACTAAACAATTAAACTGTTGTTAATTTTGCGCGACCCTTCCTTCTTCTGGCCTTTAACACGTTTCGGCCTGAAGCTGAGCTATTTCTCTCAATGAAGCCATGACTTCTTTTTCTTTTAATGCTTTTTGGTTTATACGTTACGCTCATTCTTTTTTAATTTAACTAGTTATATCCAACCACTTAAAATCTTACCAATTATTTAATTAAAAGTCAATTAAGAAGCCTTTTTTAGTAAAAAAATAAACGTCCTTTTTATTCAAATAAGCTCTTGCTTTTTTGAGCCATTTGCATTAAGTTTTAATTATGTCCACAGATTACCAACAGTTTCTTAACCTTTTCTGACTATTGCCCTCTTTTTTGCTATGCTATACTTTTTTTAATAGCCTTAAATTCTCTCATATTAACCTCATGCTCAACGAAGAACTTTGGCAAACGGCGCTCAGCGAAATAGAGCTCTTTATTTCTAAGGCCAACTTCATTACTTGGTTTAAAAATACTGAGATTGTTTCTAATGAAAACGGGGTTGTCATCATTAGCGTTCCAAATGGCTTTGCAAAAGAATGGCTGGAGAATAAATATAATGCCTACATATCCCGAGCCCTCCGCAATGTTCAACCAGACATCAAAAAAGTTTCTTGCATAATCGCAACTCCAAAAGAAAACAAACCCATTCCCAGAAGAGAGCCAATGGTTGATGCAATCGTTGCCCCTAGAAGCTATGATCAAAAAAATCAAGAGAAGAAGCCCTTCACCATAAACCTGGAAAATAATCTTAACCAAAAATATACCTTTGAAAATTTTATTGTTGGAGGAAATAATGAGCTTGCGCATGCTGCTTGCGTGGCTGTTTCTCAAAATTTGGGCAAAATATATAACCCCTTGTTTATTTATGGTGGCGTAGGCCTAGGAAAAACACACTTAATTCAATCGATTGGCAATGAAATCCTGCGAAAAGACGCTAGCTTTAAAGTTAAATATATTACTTCGGAAAGATTCACCTCAAATTTGATAGATGCGCTGCAAAACCAAAAAATCAATGAATTTAAGGAATATTATCAAAAAATTGATATTTTAATCATCGATGATATCCAATTCATCTCAGGCAAAGAAAAAACTCAAGAAGAATTTTTTCATATTTTTAATTATCTTTACCAATTAAACAAACAAATCGTTCTCAGCAGCGATCGTCCGCCAAAGGCCATTCAAATTCTTGAAGAAAGGCTCCGCTCACGCTTTGAAGGCGGAATGATTGCCGACGTTTCCAAGCCTGACCTGGAGACTAGAATGGCAATTTTGCAAAAAAAGGTGGCCGATGAAAGCCTGGAAATTAGCCAGGAAGCCTTAAATTTTATTGCCGCAAACGTTACCAATAACATTCGCGAATTAGAAGGGGCTTTAAATAGACTTATAGTGTCCGCTCAGCTTACAAAAAAAGAAATTACGCTTGATTTTGCCACCAACCAACTGTCTGAACTAATTTCCAGTGGAAAAAAGAAAGGAATCACTCATAAACATATTTTTAAAGCTGTTTCCTCTTTTTATGACATATCCATAGATGATTTAATTTTAAAAAACCGGAAAAAAGAAGTTGTCCGCCCAAGGCAAGTTGCTATGTATCTAATGCGCAACGAACTGCAATTTTCTTATCCTGGAATTGGAGAAAAATTAGGCGGACGAGATCACTCAACAGCTATCCATGCTTTTGAGAAAATATCTAAAAATATGTTAACCGATCAAGGTTTGTTTGAAGAAATTACTCAAATTCGCGAACAGCTTTATAAAATTGAATAAGATATCTACACATATTTCTCACTAAAATCTTCCTTAGTTGTGGATAAGTTGTTTTAAACCTCTAGAAAAATATGTATAACTTAACTTATTTCCTGTCCATTAACCCCGCCAAACTTAAGACATTTTATTAGCACTCAAAAACAAACCAAGCTT
>CAIMLT010000081.1 GCA_903842445.1 uncultured bacterium | reverse complement strand
GGAGTTTTCGCTGTTATTGCTTACTTTTTAAATTGGCTCTTGGAAAAGTTTCCCGCCAAAAGAACATGGCTATATATTATTTTTTCTCTATTCATTTTTTCGCTTTCCATTCGCACAATTTTTCGCAATATCGATTGGGACAATGAAAATAATCTTTGGATTGCCACTGCCAAAACTTCTCCCTCTGGACATGTCATTCATAATAATTTGGGCGATGTTTACGCTCGTCAAAAAAATAACGCAAAAGCTATTGAAGAATTTAAAAAAGCCACTGAAATTAATCCGCGTTACGCTGATGCCTATCACAATCTGGCCAATACCTATCAGAATATTGGCAATCTTAATGAAGCTATGGTTAACTACCAAAAAGCTTTGGAATTTAATCCAACGCTCTGGCAATCCTATCAAAATCTAGCCGCAATTTATTTTAATCAAAAAGAAATTACAAAAGCCCAAGAGGCCATTAAAAAAGCACTTGAAATAAATCCAACCAGTTCTAATTTACAAGATAATCTAAAAATGATTGAAAAAAGTTTAGAATAATCACGACTTACGCATTTGTCCGGAAAAAGTCCGCACGCATGTCTCTCTTAAATAATAGTATTCTAACTTTTCTAGCAATCTTTCTTTTTGGAAAAATCAATCATTTTTCCCAACCATTTCCACCCGGCCATAAAAATAAATTTAATGTCAGATGGATTTCGGATGGAAATTAATTTGCGCCAAATGAATTGCGGACTAGCAAAAGACTTATACAATTCTCGCACCAAGTCCTTGGCTTCTTGTGAGCTAATCTGCGCTTTCATTACCATCTCTCTTTGATCATAATGAGCATAATCTTCCGTAAGCAATAAATTATTTTCTAAACAATATTTATGAAGTGGCGTTCCTGGATAAGGAATAACGATTGTGCCTTGCAAGGTGTCAACATAACCTTTTTTGAATAATTTTTTTGCGAGTTTGATTGTGCGCTCAGCCATTTCTTTTGTTTCCCAAGGATAACCAATCATCGCAGTGATATGTGGCTCAAGCCCAGCTTCTTTGCACATCTTTAGTCCAGGCTCAATTTCTTCAACTTTGAGATTTTTATCAATTCGATCTAAAGTTTCCTGATTAGCTGATTCCAAACCAAAGAGTATAAAACGAAAACCGGCTTTTTTCATAAGTTGCCAAATCTTTGGATCGCGAATTCCAGTAATGCGCATATTGCAACTCATGGTGATTTTTTTGTTATACCCACGCGTGATCATTCCATTGCAAAACTCTTCAATCCAAGGACCAATCGGCAATGAGCCAGAATCCTCCATAATTTCCTTTACACCAAGCTCAATTAAGCTTTCAACCTCATCAAGAGCTTTTTTGGCTGACATTGTTCGAAAATTTTTCCCGGGAAAAAGAATTGTCCAAGCACAAAAAGTACACCTTCCCCACCAGCAATCCCGTCCACTCATCATATACGCACCAGGTGTATATTTAAAATTGCCATTTTTATAAGCATACAGATTCCATTTGGTCAGCTCGCGATCAATAAGTGGCAAATCATTGAGGTTGTGCCTGGAAAGATCAGCTGGGCCAGAGTTAGTTATTTTCCCCTCTCCATTTCGAAACCAAAAACCACCCTCAAGAGTTTCACCACTTTTCAGATGATTTGCAAGGTTTAAAAGCATAAAATCATAATCCCCACTGGCAATCACAAAATCCGTCAGCGAATTTTGCATTGATTCTTCAGGAAAAGCCGTTACGTGATCACCCATGAGAACTATTTTTGTTTTCGGAAGCAAAGATTTCAAGGAAGCAATTATTTCCCAATGCATCTTTATGACTGGTGTCTTCGTTTCAATCGCAATTAAATCTGGCGCTTCCAATATAATTCTTTTTTTCCAAGCCACAAAACTAAGCCCTTCAGCAATACCCTCATCCCAAAATACAGCATAATCGTTATTTTTAAGCAAGGTAGCGGCGTAAGCCGGAATGACCGGATAAATATAGGTAGGCGCATTAAACCACTGGAATTGGCGATTTTGCCCAAGACAAGCAACGCCCTTGGAGGATTTCAGGGGCGGATAAGAAATGGAAATTTTCATAGATACAAAAATAAAAAAAGTTAAACAACTCAATACAATAATAAACTAGTTTATTGTTTTCTTCAAGTTAAGATTAAGATGAGAAGGTTATTATCTCATTTTGCTTTTTAGCTCTTTTTTAAAGAAGAAGCCTTGCAAAAATCTTGCGCCATAGACCAAATGAGTTAAAAAAACATACACTAACGCAAAGAGAGCTATTGGAAAATTTTTTTGACGACGCGTAATATCAAAAAGAGCAACGAGCATGGCAAGACCATATGCAATCCAGCCAAGGAGATAAAACACTTCAAAAAAAACAAAAAAATGACTTAGCAGTAATCCACCGAAAACAAATAGAAAGAAAAAGCTGGGAACAAAATAGCGAGGTCGAAAAGAAGTTTTTGGATATTTTTTAGCAAAAAATCCCCGATGAATTCCATAGCTTCCAACTTGCTTCAGATGGCGAAAAATCCCCTCGCGCCGGTGATGCCAAACGATCACTTCCGGATCATAAAGAATTTTATTTTTTTCTTTGAGCTTATTAATTACATCCAAACAAAATTTCGTATCCTCTCCGGGCCAAAAATTACAATCAAAACCACCCGCTTTCAAAAAAGCACTTTTTCGCACAGTTAAATTAACAGTTGGCCAATCATTAACATAGCGCTTTTTGCCTACTGGAACATAGCGCTCAGGAAAACCACCAGAAAAATGACTAAGAAAAACCGCACCGGAAACTTTTTGCAAAAAACTATCCGATCCGGGAGTAATGGCTGGCCCACCAATGGCCGCAATATTTTCATCAGCAAAATCACTATCCAAAATATCCAGAATATCTTTTCTTGGATAAGCGTCATCATCAATAAAAATTAAAAAATCTCCGCGCGCATCTCTGACGGCTAAATTTCTTTTAACCGCAGGACCACGACCACTGGCAATTTGTTTTGTTTTTGACCAAGTTTCAGTTGTCTCAAGGCCATGATCTGGATAAATAATAACTTCGAAATCCTCTCTGGCAATTTCTAAAATTTTTGGAACTGATTCGCGAATATAATCATTGACTTCTTTAACTGGAATTATAAAACTATATTTTATTTGATTTGTCATTTTAAAGTTTGTTATTATCTACATAGTATATCACACCAACAAAATTAGCTATTCTGTTCCAATCTAGAAACTGAAAATCTTCCATGTTTTGCAGAATTTTTTATCTTATAGCTACCCACTTCATCAGAAAAAAAATAAGACCAACACTTGAAATTAAGAAGGTCAAATCCGGATAGGCAATCTTGTCCGCCCATTCTCCGAATATTTTTACCGCAACATACTGATCCGAAAAATAATAAGTTCGCAAAAAAATTCAAATTGATAGAATGGGAACCAGGGCTAAATAAATTTTATACGTTGATAAATAATTTTGTAATTTTTTCACTGGAATCATCTTAATCTTTTATTCAAAAACCAGTTGTATTCTTTTTTCAGTTACCAAAAATTCACCAAACGATAACTCAGAGAATAAGCCAACAAAAAAGCTAGCCTATGAACTACCAGCCTTTTTCTTCCAAGGCTTTTTCTGCTGCATTCCGTTGAGCATCTTGCTTGGAAAGCCCTTCTCCCTTGGCAATCATTTCTTCGGAAATGAAAGCCCCCACAATAAACTTCTTATCATGATCTGGGCCAGTTTCCTCAAGAACTCGGTAGGATGGTGTTATCCCCGCTCGTTCTTGAGCCTCTTCTTGAAAACGACTTTTAGCATCAAGATATAATTTCTTTTCAATAATATTTGGTAGCTTTGTCACCACATGCTTTAAGATAAACTCACGACAAGCATCATAACCCTTCATTTTTTGATCAAGATAGATTGCTCCGGTAATCGCTTCAAAAGCATTTGCCAAGAGATATTGCCTCGCCCTCCCAGTATCTTTTGCTTCACCTCGACTCATCATCAGGTGTTCTTCCACGCCAATTTCTCTGGAAATTACAGCCAGCATCTCACCATTAACCAAGGCTGCTCTCCAATTAGTCATCTCTCCTTCAGGATTATTGGGATAATTATTATAGAGATATTCAGTTACAACCAATTCCAAGACCGCATCACCCAAGAATTCCAATCGCTCATTATGGTCCAACTTATATTCACGATGCTCGTTTAAATATGATCGGTGAGTTACCGCTTGTTGCAAAAGGTCTAGGTTATTGAATTTTATTCCAACTTTTTTCGCCAGTTCTTCAATCACAAAAATAAAATTTTCAATCCACGCTTTTTCTGCTTGAAGCAGTCCAACCACAGATTGGCAATTTTCAATTTTTAGTTTCCAACTTCTTGGAAAATATTCAACTGAAAATTACTGAAAATTAAAACTTAAAAAATTATTTTTTAACACTACCACCACTTCCTTCTTTCTTTGAATTTTTCTTTTTTGTCCGGTCATCTTTCATTGGTTCGCCCAGCTCGCGGTATATTGTTCCCAAAACTCCATTAACAAACCGTCCGGAAGCTTCTCCGCCAAAAGATTTGGCAAGTTCGATTGCTTCATTAATTGCCACTTTTGGTGGCACTTCGACATAATTACCAAAAAGCAGTTCGCAAATTCCCAAACGTAAAATATTACGATCCACCAAAGTTACTTGATTAAGTGGCCATTCTGGTGCACATTTTTCAATTAAAGGATCAATTTTATTCTGATTATCGACCGTTGTTATTACTAGCATTTCCACAAATGAAGAATCGTCCATTCCAGGAGCAAATTCTTTAATGTTTTTTTTAATAATCCCGGTAACCATCTCCTTTTTTTCACCCTTAAAATCCCACTCATAGAGAGATTGCATCGCTATTGATCGTGATAAGTGCCGATTTGCCATTTTTATTTCTTTTTTGCTTTTCGCGTAAGTTTTTTGGCTGTATCAACAACCTCTTTTCCTTTATACTTCCCGCAATTACTGCAAACGATATGCGCTTCAATCTTAGTCTTGCAATTAGTGCATTCCACTAAATTTTTCGGTTTCAATTTATAGAACACCCGCGCCCTGTCTCTTCTGGCCTTAGTATGACGTTTTCTTGCTACTGGCATAGTTTAAAAAATAAATAGTTAATCTATTAAACAGTGTATCACTAAGTTAGCTTTTTGGCAAATTAGAGCAAGGATTGCATCTTTATTATTTATCTAACAATTCCACGCTTTTTATAGCAACATCCTCAATCGGACGATCAGATGATGTTGTCTCGACATTTTCAATTTTAAGCGCAACATCAATTCCACCAACCACTTCGCCAAACACAGTATAACTTGGAGGCAGTGGCGCTTCAGGGCTTGCCGTTACGATGAAAAACTGGCTACCATTAGTGTTTGGACCCGAATTTGCCATTGCTAGCGTTCCTTGCGGATATTTTTCTTTCCCGATCAGCTCATCCTTAAATTTATACCCCGGATCACCAGTTCCCCATATAGCTTTCATTGCATCATCCTTGGAAAAAGGATCGCCACCTTGAACCATAAAACCCTTAATCACTCGATGAAATTTTACATTATCATAGAATTTACTTTCCGCTAATTGCAAAAAGTTGGTTACGGTGAGTGGCGTAGCAGCGCCGTAAAATTTAACTTTAATATCTCCGAGGCTAGTTTTAATTGTCGCAAAAGGATATTTTTTAATTAACTCCTGATTTACAACTGGTGCTTTTGGTGTTTCTACGTTCATACTTTTTTCTTCGTTTAACGAATTATTTAACTTTGCGTTTTCCTTGTTCACAGCTTTAGCGATATCCTCTTGGGCTTTTTTGTTTACTTCCAAAAGTCCGCTAGGGGCTTCCGTCTTTTCCTCTTTTTTGTTATTTTCTACACAACCGGAAAATAAAATGAGAAGTAAGAGCAGTCCACAGATACTTAAATTTTTTTTTACTTGCATAATTCTTTTAAAAAATTAAATTAAATATTTTTCACTTCTTATAT
>CAIMLT010000080.1 GCA_903842445.1 uncultured bacterium | reverse complement strand
GCACCGCTTGCGAAAAAAATTATTGAGTCCTATAAAGACTTGCCAAAAGCAGTTTATCATTTTCAAAATAAATTTCGCGGAGAAAAAAGAGCGAAGTCTGGCATTTTGCGCTTGCGCGAATTTATCATGAAAGACCTTTATTCATTTCACACTGATCAGGCAGATTTAGATGCCTACTACGACCGAGTCGCGCAGGCTTACAAAAATATTTTCGAGAGAGTAGGAATTGGCGCGCAGACCTATTTCACCTATGCTTCCGGCGGAACATTTGCTAAATATTCTCATGAGTTTCAAGCCGAAACCGAAGCCGGTGAAGACACGATCTATGTTTGTGACGCATGCCACGTTGCTATTAACAAAGAAATCATCGAAGATTTGGAACATAAATGCCCACTTTGTGGCAACAATAATTTACGGGAAACTAAGGCTGTGGAAGTGGGTAATATCTTCAAGCTTGGTACGAAATATTCCACGCCTTTTAATCTGACTTATAAAGACCAAAACGGCGAGGAGAAGTCAATTATCATGGGATGCTACGGAATTGGCCCGCAGAGGCTTATGGGCACGATTGTGGAAATTTTTCATGATGAGAAGGGGATTATTTGGCCCGAAGCTGTGGCGCCTTTTCGTGTGCATCTAATTGGTCTTGGCAAAGACATTGCGGTAGCCGAAGATCTCTATCAAAAATTAACCGCCGAAAAGATTGAAGTCCTTTTCGATGATCGTGAAGTTTCCGCCGGAGAAAAATTTGCCGACGCGGATCTTTTGGGTCTTCCATATCGAGTTATTATTAGTGAAAAATCTCTCGCCGCCGGCGGAGTGGAACTTAAAAAACGAAGTGAAGCCGATAGTCGAATTGTGAAAATTGATGAGCTCTTGGGGATGTTTAGATAAGAAAATATTGCAGATAAAAAAGCGTTCCAGTTTTTGGAGCGCTTTTTAATTTTATAAACTTTCTTATTTTCTCCCAATCCCACGATACTTGATGCCCAATTTTTTAATCTTGTTTTTGTCCAGGCAATTCATTCCATCTACGATCGCTTTGACATTATTTTTCTTAAACTCTTTTGGATCAAGGACGGCAAATTCGCTGTGGTTGGTGACGAGGATGATTGCGGTGCATTTTTTGAGGAATGTTTGAAGATTCGGCACATCCGACATCGATTTGATAAATGGATCATAGCGAATGATTTTGGCTTTCTTTTTTTCAAGTTCCGAAATAATTTTGATGGCGGGGGATTCGCGCAAATCATCCACGTTAGCTTTATAGGATAATCCCATTACACCAATGGCGGTATCTTTCATTGGGAGCTTGATTTCATTTAAAAGATCTTGCATTGTTTCCACAGTATAAGCCGGCATAGAATTATTAATTTCTCTGGCAGTGCGTAGAAATTTGTGATCAAAGCCGGAAGCTTTGGCTTTTTCGATTAGATAATAGGGATCAACCGGAATACAGTGCCCGCCGACGCCACGGCCGGGGTAATGCGCCATAAAGGCGAATGGTTTTGTGGCAGCGCCATCAATGACGTTTTTGATATCAATTTCCAGTTTGTCAAAACTCTTGGCTAGTTCGTTGACAAAGGCAATATTGATATCACGGAAAGAATTTTCCACCACCTTACAAGCTTCGGCTTCCTTGATCGAACCCATCAGCTTGATCGGCGCGTCAATAATTGATTCATAGAAATTTTTTGCCATTTTTAGGCCGGCTGGTGAAGATGCTCCCAACACCCGCGGGATATTGGTGACATTCCACTTTTTGTCACCAGGGTTGATTCGCTCTGGGCAATGACCAAGGAAAAAATCTTTCCCTTCTTTCAATCCTGCTTCAATGAGAATTGGCGCAATTACATCATCACAGATTCCCGGGTTGATGGTTGATTCGATCATAATGAGTTGCCCGACTTTGTGATTCTCAACAATCATTTCTGTCGCGGAAGTGAGCGGGGTGAGGATAGGAAAAAATTTTTCATCAACCGGTGTTGGCACGCAGACAACGACAATGTCAGCTTTCTTGAGAATGGCTGGATCAGCTGTGGCTGTGATTTTTTTGAGGAGCGTTTTTTGTCTTTCGATAAATTCTTCTTTGAAGGGACTTGCGCCCTTTTTAATTTTGGCCACTTTTTCTTTATCAAGATCCAATCCAAAAGTTTCATAACCTCTTTCTGCACAGCGTAGCGCCAAGGGTAATCCGACATAACCCAATCCGATAATTGCCACAGTCTCGGCTTTTTTTTTATCCGTTGGAGCCTGGACGTAGGTGGACTTTTCATTTGCCATAGTTTTTCTTTATTATTGTTTAATTCGAGCTCTATAAATAATAACTAAAAAGGAGATTTTTTGCAATCTTGCGCTTGGAGTGGAAAATATTGTATAATCAAAACGCAGGCTAAAAACCTGCGTTTAAACTTTAAGATCTAAAACCAATGAATGTGAGACCAAAAATTCATCTTGATTCTTTTGAAGAATATCGTATCTCAGTTCTTCGCTATATTGAGTGGATGTTGCAAAATTACTACAAAGACTTGAAAAAAATTACAATTAAGGATATCAAAAAAGATGAAAATAAAATTAACTGTTATGAAAACTTTGATCAGCTGGAACCGATAGATCAAAATAAAATTGTAGTTTTGGATGATGATAAAATCAATACAGCCTCGGCAGAAAAAGCAATTTTGGCCGGAAAATTCATGTGGGAACATACGGCTGCTGGTGAAGCGACTAGATTGGGACTTGGGACTAAGTATATTTTAAACCTAAGCCAATTTACCTTGGAAGACGTAATTCTTCACATTAAACGAGAAGCATTGTCTGAACTGGAAAAGAAAGGAATCAAGGGATTACAGCTAACTCAGGAGAAAAAGAAAATAAATAGAGAAGTTACTAGTGAAAAAATTCTCAAAATTACTGGCGGAGATCCAAAAAAATTAATGAATATTTCTCTGGGTAATCGGCATATGCTTCAGATGGCTTTTGATGTTTTTAAGATTGCTAAAAAACATCGTAAGGATCCGGGAGCTGTCCTGGCCAAACAAACATCACTCATCATCTTAAACGAACAAACCGCTGAAGAAATTTTGGAGGAATTTAAACAATTTAATTTTTTTTGCTTGAATCCCAAAAAGACTTTCTTTATGATCCAGCGTAGCTTTAACGGGATTTACATAAAAGAAGGCGATTTATTTTATGATCCTACGACAGAGAAAAACAAGCGGTTGCATAATCATGGTCAAATGATTATGCAAAAAGCACATGATAATGTGATTTTTCGTGTTGATTCAAAGAATACTAGCAAAAAGGAATACATAACCAGTAAGGAGTTTGAAAAAATCTTAACGGCTCATGAGGATTTGCTATCCTATAACGTTGAAGATTTGGGATTTTTGACAAGCTCAATCGATTTTCCGAGTCTAGCTTTAGCGCTTGAGCTTGGTAAAAAAGGTTATAACATGATCATGGAAATCGTGGCGCAAAATCCAGTGAAGCCACAAAAGGGTGGTGCAAGCTTTTTTGACAAAAAAATGGGACGAGTGGTGATGATTGAAAGCAATCGGTTGAAAGATATTAAAAATGAAGACATTAATCATCTGAACAAAAACTTCAATCATTATCCAAATCCAGTTGAATCTTATCGCGTGATGAGAGAAAAAGGTTTGCCAGTATCGCTTGAAATAAAAAACACTTTCAATCAAAGTGGCGATCAGCAGGATTATATATATGCCAATTTGGTTCAGGGGGATTTGAATTTTTTAGTAAAAACTGCTTATGTGATGCGAAAAAATCTAAAACCAATCTATAATTGGAAATCGCCGGCTACAACGCCAATTGCAGTGAAAGCGATGTTTGAACAAGATAGTCAGGAAGGTTTTCGTGAGTTTGTAAAAAAAATTAAGAAAAGAGAATTGAGGTAAGATTCAAAATGAAAATTGCCATTCAAGTAGCGGATTTAGACGCGAGTCGGATTGATGGGACTCGCGTTTATATTCACAATATGCTTAAATATTTTGGAAAACTGGATACGGCTAGTGAGTTTTTTTTGTATCATAAAGATAGTTTTAACCCAGAGCTCATTCCGCCATTTTTTTCTAATTATAGAATTAAGCAAAAAAAAGTTCATTTTTTTTGGACTCAAAATTGGCTTTGTCGGGAACTAAGAAAAGACAAGCCGGATGTGCTTTGGATGCCGATGCACAACATCCCAATTTTTCATGCTAGAAAAATGAAGGTGGTGGTAACGGCGCATGACTTGGCGTATAAATATTTTCCGGAATATTTTCCCAGGAAGGATTTATTTAAATTAAATCTTCTGGGAAAGTGGGCTTTTGAAAAAGCGGATAAGATTATTGCGATTTCCGAGTCAACCAAAAGAGATATACTTAGATTTTATCCAAAAGTTTCAGAGAAGAAAATCAGAGTCATCTATCACGGTTTTGATGCGGATATTTATTCTTGCGCACGCAATTTGGAAAGCGAAAAAGAAGCAAAAAACAGGCTGGGCATTTCTGGTGAGTATCTCATGTATGCCGGAGCAATTCAGCCAAGAAAAAATTTGGAAGTGCTAGTTTCGGCTTTTGATATTTTTAAAGAAAAAACTAAATCAGAGATTAAATTGGTGATTGCCGGTGAAAGAGCTTGGCTGGCCGAAGGAGTCTTTAAAAAAATTGAGAACAGTTGCTTTAAAAAAGACATTATAACTCCCGGTAGGTTGACTTTTTCTGATATGGGAAACTTAGTGCGAGGTGCGAGTACTTATGTTTACCCATCTTTATATGAGGGCTTTGGGATTCCAGTTTTGGAAATTCTGGCTTCGCGTGTGCCCTTGATCTGCGCGCTTAACTCCAGCTTAGGCGAAGTGGGTGGTAATGCGCCAATGTATTTTGACGAAAAAAGTCCTCTAGATTTAGCGGAAAAAATCGAGTTAATATTGAATGATGAAAATTTAAGAAAAGAAATGGTGGAAGAAGGTACAAGACAAATTAAAAAATTTTCCTGGGAAAAATGTGCGAAAGAAACGCTTGAGTATCTTAAGAGCTAGATTCTTCTTGAAATAAAACATAATAGCTTAGATATCCAATGGCGGTGCAGAGCAGAATGAGAAAAGAAAGCAGAAAAATATTCATGCCCAGTTGGCTGTTTAGAAAAAGGGATGTTCCAAGAACAAAAAAGAGCAGAATGATTTTCCTTAAATTTTTGTTAGGAGTATGATTTTGTTTGTTGATTTGGCCTGGTGTGATTCTTTTTGCCACTATGCCTAGGAAAAAGATATTAAGGAGAATCGCGATAACTATTTTGGAAAAACCAATATGAGAAATGATAATGCCTGGCATGATTGCTTCGGCGATGAGTGTCAGGGTGAAAAAAATAATCGCCATGAAAAGGCTGTCATTTAGCAGCTTGTAGAAAATTGCAATTGTGTTCTTGTTTGGCATAGTGTTTTTATAGTCTATTGTTGTGGCGGTGCGCTTTGGATCCCATAGCGTGTTTTTATTTTGAGAATTATATTGCGCAAGGCTAATTTTAAATTTTGCTTTGTTATATTCTTTTTGTATAACAAGTTGAGATTGTTAATCAGTAAATCATTTTCTGCAGTAAAAGTAAATTCATAATATCTTCCGGCTGTTTCTTCCTTGTCATTTAATTGGATTACGCAAGAGTAATTACCAAAGAGTTCTTTTTTCAAATCGCAACCGCCCAAGATTCGAAGGCTACTCGCGGGAACAATGATGGGATTTTTTTTGAGCCATGAACTGAGCACTTCTTTTGATGGCAATTCGTGTTTTTGTTTATTTTCAATCAGGTACCATTTGTTTGTATCTGGTGTGAAAAAAACAGTTCCATCGGGATGGACACTGGTTAGATTAAAAAGTTTTTCTTTTTCATAAATAGAAAACTCATTACTGTCTATGGTAATAATGTCATTCCAGCTATAGCCTTGATTCAAAAAGATATCCGGATCACCAACGGGGTACAGCTTGTTTTTGCTGGCAATAAAAACGGATAATCCATGGGAAACTAGAGTTCCGTCAGCGAAGCCCAGGGAATTTTCCACTTTTAAGTAGCTATCCAAGAAATCAGTATTTTTTTGAATAGCTAAATTTCTGTTATAATGACTGAGAAATGCTTTTTCGCTAATAAATTTTTCAAGAGTTTTATTTGCGCTTAATATGTAATAAGTATCTTTAATTTTGAAAATTGAATCGATTGGATAATCTTTAGTGTCGATAATATCTTCTCCG
>CAIMLT010000079.1 GCA_903842445.1 uncultured bacterium | reverse complement strand
TTTATATAAATTATATGAAAATAGCAGTCATTGGAACGGGTTATGTTGGTTCAGTTACTGGGGCATGTTTTGCCGAAATGGGCAACACGGTCATTTGTGTTGACAATGATCAAAAGAAAATAGATCAATTTAGTTCAGGCAATGTGCCACTACACGAAGATGGCTTAGATGAATTGGTTGAAGAAAATCTAAAAGCAAAAACATTGCGTTTTACGACCAACTTTGAAGATGCGCTGAAAGCTAGTAATATTTTGTTTATTGCAGTAGGCACTCCGCCAAATGAGGATGGTAGCGCAGATCTCACACATGTTTTAACCGTGGCTCGTTCAATTGGACAAATAATTGATCATCCATTGATTATAGTTGACAAATCAACTGTGCCAGTTGGCACAGCAGAGTTGGTCAAGAAAACAATTGCTGAAGAACAAGCTAAAAGAGGAACAGATTTTCCTTTTCATGTAGTCAGTAATCCGGAATTTTTAGCTCAAGGAACGGCCGTTAAGGATTTCATGGAGCCGAGTCGGGTGGTGATTGGAGCAGACGATTCACAAGTGATTGAAACGATGCGAGAACTTTACGCACCTTTTATGCGTCGTGAAGGACGTTTTTATGCCACTGATCCCATTACAGCTGAAACTGTCAAATATGCGGCAAATAGTTTTTTAGCAGCAAAGATTTCAGTTAACAATGAGCTGGCAAACATTTGCGCGCGCGTTGGAGCTGACTTTGATCATGTGCGCAGAGCAATTGGAGCTGATCCGAGAATTGGCGAGCCTTTTATGTATGCTGGTCCGGGATTCGGCGGTAGTTGTTTTCCCAAGGATGTGAAAGCATTGGTGAAAATTGCCAAAGATTTTGGTTATGATGCGGAAATGTTTAAGCAGACACTGGAAACAAACGAGAAGCAAAAACATGTTTTGGGCGAGATGGTTGTAGAAAAATTTGGTGCTGATCTTTCTGGCAAGACTTTTTCAGTTTGGGGATTGGCCTTTAAAGCTGGAACTGATGATATGCGCGAATCAGCGGCGATAACAATTATCAGCGATCTCATTGATCGTGGAGCAAAAATTCAAGCCCATGATCCTGAAGCGATAAATATGGCCAAAACCCCGCAATATTTTGGTGACAATGAAAATATAACTTATTTTGAAAGTAAATATGACGCAATTGATCAAGCCGATGCATTGCTCATCATTACCGAATGGAAAGAATTTCACAGTGTTGATTTTGACGAGATCAAAAAGCGTTTGAAGCAGTCGGTGGTTTTTGATGGCCGATTGCTCTATGACCCAAAGAAGATGAAAGAGCAGGGCTTTGAATATCACTCAATCGGTCGGGCTTCTTTGTAATTTTAATCTATGAAAATACTTTTCTTTAACTATGAATATCCACCATTAGGAGCCGGGGCGGCTAATGCTACTTTCTATATCATGAAGGAATATTCAAAGATTCCTGACTTGGAAGTCGATGTCGTTACAGCTTCGCCGGATAATCAATTCCATTTGGAAAAAGTAGGTGAAAACATTACAATTCACAAATTACCCATTGGAAAAGATAACAAAAATTTGCTGTATCAGTCCAACAAAGATATCTTTAAATATTCTTTCAAGGCTTATTTCTATTCCAAAAAGTTACTGCGAAAAAATAAATACGATTTGACGCATTCCTTTTTTGCGGTGCCGTGTGGGTTTATTTCGTTGGTCATCAAAAAAACTCATAAAATTCCCTATGTGGTTTCCCTCCGTGGAGCAGATGTTCCAGGTTATAACGCAGCGCGCTTTTCTTTGCTGTATAAATTGCTAACTCCTTTGATAAAATATATCTGGAAAGAAGCAAATGAGGTTATAGCTAATAGTGAAGGATTGAAGCAACTTGCGCTCCAATCTAATCCCCAACAGAAAATTGGCATAATTTTTAATGGAATTGATTTTAACGAATTCATACCGAAAAACTCTTTTGAAGTGAGCTCCGATAAATTTCAAATAATTTCTATTTCTCGCTTAGTTCCCCGCAGAGGATTGAGCTATCTTGTCAGTGCGGTCGAGCTGTTGTATAAAAAATATCCGCAAATCTATCTGAAAATTGTTGGAGAGGGTGATCAGCGAGATTTCTTGGAAAATCAAATCAGAGAGGCAAAATTGGAAAATCATGTTGAGCTCACAGGTAGAGTTGATCATGAGGAAATTGCCAAGCTCGCCCAAGACTCCCAAGTTTTTGCCCTCGTTCCGGTTTATGAAGGTATGAGTAACGCAATGCTCGAAGCTGTGGCGATTGGACTGCCTATCATTGCAACTTCCGCGGGCGGAACAGATGAATTGGTGCAAAATGGCGTCAATGGATTCGTGGTTAAGGCAAAAAATAGCGCTGACATTGCCGAAAAGCTGGAGAAGTTGATCGATAATCCTAAACTGAATGAAAGTATGGGGAGAGAGAGTCGCAAAATTGCTGAAAAAATGAGCTGGGATAGTGTGGCACAGAAATATTTTGAAGTTTATGAAAAAGTGGCGAAAAAATATTAATTTTTTTGCCATCCCCGCCCTTTTTTGCAGGAGCGGGTTTGTGGCCCGCTCCTTTTGGTTTACTGACTAAATAATTATATGAGTTTTATTTTATGTTAGCTGGTCTGTGGTTTATGGATTAGTAAACTATGCGAAACGGGTTGCAAACCCATTCCTGCTGTAATGACATGGTTTTTATGAAAAAAAAAATAGCCAAATTTATTTTAAAACTTGCAGTTAGTTTGGGACTTTTAACTTGGGTTATTCTCAAAGTTAATTGGCATGAAGCTTGGATGTATCTCGGGCGGGTGCAACTTTGGCAAATAGCGCTATATCTAAGCTTGGTGCTTTTGGGAATGTTGATTTCATCATATAAATGGAAAATTCTGGCTGAAAATAAAAAGATTCATCATCCCTTTTGGGATTATTTCAAATATTACCTCACTGGAACATTTGTGAATAATTTTATGCCGTCTTTCATTGGTGGTGATACTTATCGCGCCTATCAAGTTGGTCGCAAAGAAAAAAAATATGCCCAGGCGGCTTCAACCGTAGTGATGGATCGTTTGACTGGCCTAATTGCTACCACAATCCTAGCATTGTTTTTCAGCCTTTTTAATTGGAAGGTTGTTATTGATAATGATGTTCTTGTACTTTTTAATTTGGGGATTATCGGTTTTTTAATGGTTGGCAGTTTGATTATTCGGATTAGAGAGCTAGCTTTTTTGCAAAAATTATTCGTACGTTATCTGCCCGAAAAAATCCGGCATTTTTTTCGCGAATTGCAAGACTATAGCCATAATCAGCGTGTACTCGGGAAGTCAATCGCTTGGGGTGGATTATTTGCGATGGTGGGAATGGCGTTGGCAAATTTTGTGCTTCTTAAAGCTCTTGGTGTGCAGATTGGATTTCTCAATTATCTTTCAGTTATTTTTCTCATTACCATTGTTTCTTCAATCCCGATCACGGTTAATAATATCGGCCTCAAAGAATGGGCGTATGTGACTTTTTTCGGCTATTTTGGTGTCAGTAGCTCGCTCATTATTGTTGCTGCAATTCTCGGACGGTTTTTGCAGATGCTCCTCAGTTTTGTGGCTTTTCCGATGTATCTCAGGGCAAGAAAAGAAAATCCACGAGAAAATTAAATTTTGCCAAAAGGGTAATATTAATATGGGCAACACGAATAAAAACAAGATGAAAAAAAGAACCATTGTTATTTTTTCAATAATTTTGCTTTTAGTAATAGTAATTGTGATTTTATTGGTGCGTAAAAAAAATCTGATGGGAAAGATCATTCCTCGACCAATTTCCTATGATTGCCAAGTCCCGGCTGGTTTTTTTGATAATTTTTCCAAAGAAGCGCCGAGCCAGGTGGTGATTGGAAAACAACTCTATGTCAGTCCTCAAGGTAATGATGATTCAGATGGTATGTCCGAAAAAACTGCTTTCAAATCGATTCAAAAAGCGGTGGATCTGGCTGAACCTGCTGATGCAATTAATCTGCTTGACGGAACATATCTGCAGGATATCGTTTCTCGGCGCAATGGAAAAAGTGATGCTCCAATTACCATCAAGGGATCGCGAAAGGCAATCGTGAAAGGTGGCGGGAATGATCGGGTGATTGAAATCAATCACGACCATATTGTGCTGGAGGGATTTTCCATTGATGGACTAGTTGGTTCGCCGGATAAAGAAAAAGGTTATCGTGATACTTTGTTGTATATTTTTGGGAAAGAGAATAGGACTGGTGTCACTGGTCTGCGAGTTTGGAATATGGACATCAAAAATGCCGGCGGTGAATGTCTGCGTTTGCGTTATTTTGCCCAGAAAAACGAGATAGCCAACAACACAATAACTAATTGTGGAATCTATGCCTTTGTGCTTAAAGCCGGTGGAAAAAATGGCGAAGGCATCTATATCGGAACCGCACCTGAGCAGTTAAAAGACGGAAAAAATCCGACTAATGACCCAGACTTGTCAACTGGAAATTGGATTCATGATAATATTATTGACACAAAAGGCAATGAATGTGTTGACATTAAGGAATCGTCTGAGCAAAATGTGGTTGAATATAATAATTGCACGGGACAAAAGGATCCTGAATCGGGTGGAATGGATTCGCGGGGTAATAATAATATTTTTCGCAATAATGAAATTTATGCCAATATTGGGGCAGGAATTCGTTTAGGAGGAGATACGAAAGATCAAGGCGTGGGAAATTCTATTTGCACCAATTCGATTCACGACAATGCGGAAGGTGGAATCAAATTTTTGAAAACTCCTCAAGGAAAAATTTGCGGTAATATCTTTTCCAAAAACACTAAAGGCGATTACACTGGAAGTAAGGCGCCCAAGAAACAAAAAAACGAGCAGTGCTCGTCTTAATTCGATTATGCGCAGTCTTTTTTATTTGGGAATATCCAGAAATTTAAGTTTAAGAGTATAGCTGAGATCGGATTGTTCGAGATAGGCGACAGGCACTAAATTTACGTCATCAAATTTATCCGGGATATTTGGGTATAATTTATTTTGACCATTCAATATAATTGGCTCTTGAAATATACCATCTTCCATAAAAGAAATAAGGTTTGTTCCAGAGCTGGGGTTTTCTCTGGGAAAATCAGAAGATGTGGCATTTTCCATCCAGGCAATATAAATCTGGTCTCCCTGGGTGACTCCAATATTGGGGAAAAATTGATATTGAGATGAAGCTGGTAATGGCAGAATATTGCCCCATTCTCCATTTGATAGCGCGCTGTAGAAAATTTGTGATGGTTGGGTTGTTGAGGCTCCGGCGCGCCAGGCGACGTGGATCGTGTCATGGGAATCGATGGCGACGCTCACGTGCCTTGAATCAAAAAGGGGATCGGAAATGGCTTGCCAGGTTGACCAGGTGTCACCACGATCAGAGGAGGTGGCATATTCAATCTGCTGGATGTCACCCATCGGATTTCCCTGCGAAGAATACATAAACAAATGCAGATTGCCCTTTCGATCAATAACCAGATTTGGACGTGACTGCGTGTTTTTGGTAGTAGCGATATTTTTCCAGGGAGACCAACTTGCTCCGCCATCCTTGGATTTGCTAAATTTGATTTGCTGATTTTTATTTTGCGAATCTTTTCCTTCCCAGACAACATAGAGCGCATCATCTGATCCGACGGAAATTGTCGGATGCTCTTGCCAATAGAGTTCGCTCAATGTGTATCCGGCTACAGGAGAAATATTTTTCCAGGAAGACCAGGCTTGTCCAAGATCACTGGAATTTGCATATTTAATTTGCCGGTTATTTTCTTGCCAATTATCCGAACCGTACCAGACCGTATGAATGGTTTCTTTGGAATCGACGGCAATGGCGGGAACTCGTTGGCTGGCAACATTAATGTTGGCAATTGGCTTTTCAGTCGTAGAGATCAATGGTTTGTCATTTCCCGAAACACGCGCTACAAAAATTTCATAGTGACCAAGATATTTTTTTCGATATGCCAAATAAATATTGCCTTGTTTGTCATAGTCAATTTTTCTTTGTCCAGAATAACCTAGTCCTTTTGGATCCTCCGTAGTATCAATCACTAGTTCTAAATTAGAAAAATTTCTTGTGTGCTGGTTGCTTTCTGTGGCTGGCTCTGTTGAGGAGGAAGGCTCATTCGAAAAAGGAAGAGTGTTTTCTTTCGACTTCATTTTCAAAAAGAAAAAAATAATAATCAAGCCAATGACAAAAAAAAGTATCAATAAGTTCCGCACCATTTTTTTATTGAATGTTATTGTCATACGCATCTGGGGCGATATTGCCGTCCTTTTTATTTTTACTATCAGTCGCATTTAAGTTGTCAAGAAAGATGTTTTGACTCGCATTTTTTAGGGTGATGCCGACGTCACTACTACGCGTTGCGTTGCTTATAAATAGGTTGCGATTGGAGTTTCCATAGACATACATTCCATAGGAGTTATTAATAATAGCGTTATTTTCAAAAAAGTTCTCCAATGAGTCAACATTGAGGCGAATGCCTTTTTTATTGTCGTGGATATTATTATCCAAAACAATGTTTCTGCTTGACTGGTAGATGGTGATACCATCAACATTGCCATAGACTGTATTTCCTTGAATCAGATTATTATTCGATTCGCGGTCAATCATTATTCCGTGCAAGCGATTATCAAAAGAAGTATTTCCGATTATTTTATTATTAAAACAGCGTCTTGAAATGATTATTCCATGATTGCCATTGTTGCGGGATAGATTGTTCTCAATTAGCATATTGTTGGAATCGTCGTGCGGATCAAGCCCATACTGAATATTAGCATAAAATTCATTTTCCTGAAAAATCATTCCTGATGTGCCATAGGTATAGGCACCAAAGTAATTGTTGTGAAATTCACTACCACGCACTACTCCAGTTAGTAGCCGATTGCGCAGACTTTTGCCCTTAAGCTTCCAGGAAACCCCATAGGAACCTCCGAATGGTCCGCCACGTCTTGGTGCGCCGACATAGCCAAGATAGCCCAGCTCTGAATCAAGGATATCCATCCGGCCGTCGTTTTTGATGGTAATATAACTTCGACCATTTTCGTAGTTAGTGTCGGGCGCTCCATTTTTTTCGTCCCAGGATGTGATTTTCGTCTTGGAGATAAGGATGTTTCCTGACTCAGAACGTAGCCAAATAAAACCATCGTCATTACTTTTTAGTTTTAAATATTTCACGTCATTTTCATTGAGCACGAGCGTGACATCTTTTCCAATATAGAGGTTAGCATGCAAGATCCATTCTCCTGGCGCAGTTTGCTCAAGCAGTTTTTTGTTGGCGAAACTGAGTGAGCGACTAATTTTTGTGAGTGTTGCGATACTTCCAGCTTGTTTGACAAAAATAGTATTACTTGCTGCTTCATAGGTAACGCGTGGTGGCTTGGCAAAAGTGTTGGGGACTATGGTGCTATCCAGAGGATTCCTTAGATCTTCGACGGGAATGGCGATTTGTTGGCCAATTTTTAGGGGCGCAAGTCTTCCTAGTGGTGTTTTTGTCTCAGCATTTAAAATTATTCCCGTTGGAGCCAAATTAAATCTTCGGCGAATCAGTGGCAATGTATCGCCAACTTTGGTTGTGTAATAACCATAGGGGTCCGCTTGGTTTTCTTGGAGCAGATCGGTTTTGCTGTTTTCTATTTCAGTACTGCTGGGACGGGGCTTATTCGGAGTTAAAATGGATAATTTCTGGGAAGAAGTCTTTTTTCCTTGGCTTAGTATTTTCCAGGTTCCCGTTTGAGCTATTTGTAACGCACTGTTTTTATAGAAAAATACGACAAAAAATAAACTGACAATTACAGTCACAGCAGCTGCATAGGTGAAAAAACTTTCCAGAAAAACAAAACTCTTTAGACGTTTTTTATCCCAGCGGGTGATCCAGCCCTGTTTATCAATAGTGATGACAGCATAAATCTTAATCACTGCTATGACAAAAGTCATCACAACATAGACTGGCAAGATAAAAATGTCTAGTGGCTTTTCCTTAAGGTGGGGAAATATTTTTATGCAACGACTGAGTATCCACCAACCGGCGATAATTAAGGCGATTTGCCGATGCCCAAAAGAGAGTGCAATTATGAAATAAGAAAGACCAATTAGCAAAGTTATCGGAGAAACTAGCTTATCAAGCATATGGATGGCGAGCATCTTATGATTCTTCCAGAGCCAACTGCTAAGCAGGACGCGGGAATCAGAGCGCAAGCCATTTCTGGTCCAGCGCAATTTTTGCTTGAGGAAACTGCCAATATCCTCAGCGCCATTGGTATAAACCTTAACATTTTTGAGATAACGAGTTTTCCAGCCTTTGGCGTGGATAAAATTAGTTAGCGACTTGTCATCGCCGCTGATCATTTTCTTGCCCCAGAATTTCTCTCTTTCCAATTTATGCAGTTCATTAATAATAGTTTTTTTGCGATAAACAGCAGTTCGACCGGAGAGGCAAAGAATTGCATCGCTCACTGTGGCAAGAAAGGCATATTCAAACAGATAGCGGTCATCCAAGAGAATCTTAAACAATTTTCGTGCCAATGTATTGGGTCTTATGATATCTTGTCTAGTGACTAAGCCACCCACTTCTGGATCAGCAAATGTGCCCAAAATTTCTGCTTTAATGTCGGCGCTCCAAATCGTGTCACTGTCAACCAGAGCGACAATCTCACTGCTGGCCATCCGGGTGCCATCAGCGAGGGCTGGTCGCTTGCCGGTTTTTTTTGTGATAATCATTTTGGCTCCGGAGAAATTTTTCGAAAATTTTTCGAAAATTTCAATCGAACTTTTGTCAGTGTAATCGATTACCGCGATAATTTCGTCTGGTTTGTTAGCTTCCCAAGAATATAGTGCTAATTGAAATATTTCCGGATCTTCATTATATACCGGAGTTATAATGGAAAGCGTGGTCGCAAAAGTTCCCTTTGGTGAACGGTAGAAAAGAGAGATGATTTTTCGAATGATCCAAACGCTCCAACGCCAAATGCCGATGATGCCGAGTGGAATATAGAAAAGGACGTAATGGCTATATTGCCTTACTGACTCAAAAAATGTTTCCATGGAAGTTATCTATGGCTAATGGATTGCAATTGCAATCAAATTAATATTCCAGATATTGTTTATTTTTCAAATGTTCATTGACTTGAATCACAGCATGAAGCAAGCGCATTTTCTTTTTGGCTTTTTCATTCGCCCAGCTGAGAAAAGCCAATGTGTCTTTTGGCAGGCAGGATCCATCAAAAGGTCCGAAATTTTTAATACCATATTGTTTATTCCAAGAGGCTTCAGCGCTTTCAACGACAGTGTGGAAAATCTTGTCCGCATCAACTCCAATTGAATCAGCCACTAGGCGCATTTCGTTAAAAAAGGAAATTTTGTTTGCGTTGTAGATGTTATGTACATATTTCATCATCTCAGCCTCCTTGATTGTCATATGCACAATTGGCGCTCCAAAAGGTTGATATAATTCATCAAGGGTTTGAGCGACTTTAGTGTTATTACTCCCAACTACTACGATCCAAGGATGCATAAAATCATCTTCGGCGCTGACTTCACGTAGGAATTCTGGGTTCATGGCAATGCCAAAATCTTTCTCCACTTTTTTCTCAGAGTATTTTTCCAGAATCGGAACAAAGCGAGTTTCAACAGTTCCCGGTGGAACGGTTGAGCGAATAACGACAATTGGCCAATTAGTACTGTTTTTCAGCACTTGCCCAAGGCTGGCAAGGGCTGAGTCGATAAAGCGAAAATCCAAGTGGTCATTGATTGTCGGTGTGAGTACGCTAACAATATAGATATCGCGGTCATGAGAGCAATCAGATCCGATGTTACAGGCATTCAAGCCATCCTTATTCAAGGCTTCAATGAGAATAGTGTTGATATCAACAAATGTGACATCGTGGCCAGTGGCCAAAAAACCTTTTCCTGCAGCTTTTCCGACAAATCCGGAGCCAATTGTGGCGATCTTCTTTTTGTTTTTGATAGGTTGAGGAATTTCCATAGTTTTGATTTATTTAGTTAAATTGGGAAGTTTTTGTAATCTGTTTATAAGCCAGTCTATAAGCTAAAATGAAATTCGTCAACTTAGCGATTAC
>CAIMLT010000078.1 GCA_903842445.1 uncultured bacterium | reverse complement strand
CGAAAAAATAAAAGAAGGAATATTTAGGGCAACAGAAAAAGCCAAAAGAAAGAACAAGGGTGTTTGAAAAATAGCTCGACCTTTCTTGATTATTTCTACCCCAGCAATAAAAAGAATAAAAATGCGCGAAAGCAGAAAGAAATCAATTTGATAATCTTTTTGGATCCCGATAACTTGGAGCAGAGAAGAGATGTTAATTTGATGGCTTTCTAGTCCGCCCAGCGCTGGAAGCAATAGTACGGTGGCAAGCACAACTAATTCGATTTTCAAAAAACAAGCGGTGAGCAAAAAAAGCAGAATAACTCCGCCGATAAGGAAATCAGAACGCATAAATTCGGGATAGAAAAAGGCAACAATAAGAAGTACTAAAGAAAGCCCTAGGAGAAAAAAAATATAGATTGGTGATTGACGGTTTTTTTGGGGCATTATGATTTGAATTATTTTTAGGGAGCAGGATCCCTGCTCGGGTGGGATTTCTTTTGGTTCACTCGTAAACTAAGTTAATAGGGGAAGGATTATGTTGCAACTATGCTCCTGCTACGGAATAAAGGTGAGCATAGTATAGCTATTCTCCTGCATCGTTGATAATTTTCTGTATATTTAGTATATCATTTTTCCAGCGAATAGCATCTTTTTCCAAAAAGCGATCAATTTTTTCTTTTAGTTCGAATTGGTTTTTTGTGGCGAGCTGGATTTTGACTGCCAGATCTTTTGGCTCGTGATTGGTGAATAGCGCAACGTTGGAAAAATAGTGGCGGATGGCATCCGAGTCGGTGGTGACAAAGGATTTTCGCAGTGCCATAATTTCTCTGATCGACCAAAGAACAGTGTCGCGTCTTTTAGTGAGAGCGAGAATAACGTCGCAGTGTTCCATTAGAGCGATAAACTCAGCGTGCTGAAGATATCCGGTGAGGATGACATTTTGCGGAAAACCGTTTTTGATTTTGGCACTGATTTTTTTGTCGTTTCCAGTCAGGAAAAAAAGTGCTTCTGGCATTAATTTTGCGGTTTCGACTACTTCAGCCCAAGCATCATCACCGGCAAAACGGTTGACCATAAAAACTTTAAGATCGGAATTATTTTTTAGTTTTTTTTCTAGCTCGGTGGATAGCTTTATGTTTTTTGGCAAAACCTCTGCACGAGTCGGCGTATAGAATTGTAAAACAGAACTTTTTTCAATGCCCCAGTTTTTCAAGATTTCCAAATTTTTGTAATTATGCGCCGTATTCCAAAGCGCACGTCGCGCCAGAAATTTGTGGAGTGGGTGAAAGAAAATCCATTTGCGATCAATGAATCCGGCGGTGTGTGTGTCAATGATGTAGTTCGCAGAATTCAATTTGGCATAAAAATAGACAATGAGAACTGCGGTTATGGGTGGATTTTGGACAAAAATTATTTGTGGTCGAATTTTTTGCAACTTTCGATAAGTATCAAAACCTTGGATAATGTAACGCAAAATTACGGGAATAGCAAAGCGGCCCCAATGTTTTTTGCAGGAGATGATGATTTCGGCGTCAATTTCTCGAGCGAGAAACTCACTCAATTTGACTTCCTGGACCCAAATGACGAAGGCTTTTTTTGGCATAATTTTTTTAAATTTAAGCCTTGCTTATAAAAAGTGAATCATACGCACATAGGAGTTCTTTTTGCGATGAAGCTTGAGTGAAAAGATAATTACTGGCGCGTTTTTTACTTTCGGCTGACATTTTCTTTCGTAAATCAGCATTATCAATAAGCTCAATGATGGTTTTGGCAAACTCCTTCTCATTATTATTTTTCACATAAAGCGAAGCAGTGCCAGCTGTCTTTTGAGCTTCTTTTAAGTCATAAGAAATAACGGGTAGTCCGGCGGACATATATTCCAAAATTTTATTGTGCAAAGAATTGTCCGTGTAGTCATTTTTTGGTTCTGGCATAAGACCAATTTGTGAGGCATAGAAATAGGTGGAAATAATTTTAGCATCGGCCCAACCGGTAAAGACAACATTATTTTCTATTTTGTACTCTGCCGCCATTTTTTCCAAACGTTCAAAATCATCGCCATCACCCATAAGCACAAAGCCAATGTCAGCTCTTTTTAGCTCATGCAAGGTCACCTTAATGCTACGCAAAAGCTTGTCTACGCCGTCTTGTGGGCCCATTACGCCCAAATAAGAACAGATATGGCGGTATTTTCCTTGAATTTTTTTGGTTAGTTCAGGGTCAATCAATTCCAGACTAATTTGTGTGGGATCAGGCGCCGAGCGGACGATAAAATTTTTGGCTCTTACTTTGACGCGAGAGAGGGTTTTCTCTTGACCAGACTCACAAGTTGAAAGATGAATATCGCAAAAGCGATAACTCATCCGCTCCATAAAAAGCAAAATTTTGTAAAGAAAGTGGTCCTTATTCTTTCCGAAACGGCAAAGCAGCATTTCTGGCATTAGATCGTGCTGATCATAAACAAATTTGACGCCGAAAGGTTTGAAAAAAAGCGCAATCAGAAAAAAGAAATCCGGCGGATTGGCACTGTGAATAATGGAGAAGCCACGCGTGAAAAAAATTTTCCAAGTCAGGTAGAAAGTTAACACGAAAGAGTAAGAATATTCCCAAAGATAACTAAGATATCCGAGTGATTTGGGTGCCATCAGATAGCGATACATCCAAATACTGCCCTCTACTTCAAACTTTTTTTGTTCTGGTTTACGTGGTGAAATGATAGAAACAGCATAGCCGGCTTTTTGGAGTGCCCGCGCTTCCATCATAATCCGCCGGTCATGAGGGACGGGCAGATTCTGGACTAAAAATAGGACGGATTTTTTCATCAGATTTAGAATCTTACAATTTTCTTGAGCATAAATGATGCCGTTTCAATTATAATGGCAAAATCCAAAAAGAGCGAATAATTTTCGATGTAATGCAAATCATAATCCAGGTTTTCGTGGATCGGTTTTGTGCGGTCAGCGTGAATTTGCCAAAGCCCGGTGATGCCCGGTTCCACAAGTAGTCTAGTTTTTTCAAACAAGCTATAGTCTCTGGCGATAAATTCCATTTCCGGTCTTGGTCCGACAATACTCATTTCACCCTTTAGGACATTTACAAATTGAGGCAATTCGTCTAGTCCAGTTTCTCGCAAAAATTTTCCCAATGGGGCTATTCTCGGGTCGTCACTTTTGGTTGGTGTTAAGGCATAGGGATTTGTGTTGGCATAGAGCGTGCGAAATTTATAGAGGCGAAAAAGTTTGCCGTCTTTGCCTACGCGTTTTTGAGAAAAAATGATTGGATCGCCCGAAGTTAGCTTTATGGCGATAGCGATTAACAGAAAAAGAGGAGCAAAAAAAACTAAAAGCACAAACGACAAGATGATGTCAACGGTGCGTTTAAAAAAACCAGAAATTGCACTGATGCCAAAATAATTTAACCTAGCGGGGTTATTAGTAATGCTTATTGAGGCGTATCTAAGGTAATTTTCGGTGTTAAATCTATTCATAAATAATTGAAAATTAGTCAATTAGTTAACCGTCAATCATAGCGCATTTTGAGAAATTTGTCAAACACCAAGCCCTGTGCTGGTTGTTGTTGACATTTTTCTGATTTTAGTGTAAGATAACTAGTTAGAAATTTTATTTAATATTAACCCTTAAACACGGATTTTATGCAAAAGAGTAATCGTAATTTTATCATCTTTTGGGCTTTAGCCATACTATTTCTTGTCGGCTGGTATTTTTTTTGGCAAGTCAAAAGTAATAAGGAATTTGCGACAATCAGTTCGGTTGTTGATTTTTTGCCGATTTCGGAACTCAAAAAAGCCAAGTTTAAGACCATGGCGAGTTTTGCCGAATATGTCTTTCAAAAAGACGGAGAGGAGAAAACTTTTTTCTTGCTATTTCAAAACAACATGGAGCTGCGTCCGGGTGGCGGATATATTGGATCATTTGGAATTTTGAAAATGCAAGACGGAAAAATTTTGGAACTTTCAACGCATGACCTTTCCAATTTTGATGGCCGAGTTCCGGATGGCATCATTCCACCCTATCCAATAAAGGAAACCTTAAAAGTAAAAGATTGGAAATTGCGCGACTCAAACTGGTCGCCGGATTTTCCAGTGAATGCTGTTAAGGCCGATGAATTCTATCGTTTGGGTCAAGGCCAAGAAAATTTTTCTGGAGTTATTGCCATTAACAGTAATGTGCTTTTATCTTTTCTTAGAGTAACCGGTCCGATAACGATTGAAGGTTATCCGGGAACATATGACAGTGAAAATGCTGTATTGAATCTGGAATATCAAGTCGAAAAAGGAGCCTACCAGCAAGGGATAGCGAGAGGCGAAAGAAAGAGTGTCATGAATCTTTTGGCCAAAGAAATTCAGAAAAAAGTTTTTGCTTTGAGTTTGCGAGAAAAAATGCAACTAGCCGAAATAATCCTTGATGATTTAAATCGTAAAGACATTCAGCTATATTTCAAAGATGAAAATCTGGAAAGGCAAGCGATGAATGCGGCGTGGGATGGCAGTGTCAACAAAAATTGGTCGAGCGATTATCTAATGCTAGTTGATGCCAATATGGGCGCGCTTAAAAGCGACTATTACATGCGTCGCTCATTTAACTATGCCGTAGATTTATCAAAAGATGTGCCGACAGCTAATTTAAAAATAACTTATACGCATACAGCCAAAGAAAAAGACTGGATGACCAAAGATTACCTGACTTATTTACGGGTTTATACGCCCAATGGCAGTTGGCTCATTGATTCAAAGAATATAGGTGAAAAGAAATTTGGCGAAGATCTTGGCAAGAAATATTTTGGAACGCTTCTCGGCGTTCCTTTGGGACAAACTAAGACTGTGGAATTTTCCTATACCTTGCCAAAGACGGCAGTGGAAAACTACGATCTTCTAATTCAAAGACAATCTGGATCGGGAGAAGTGAAAGGCGAGGTAACTGTGATTTATAAAAATCAAAATAAAATGGTTTATCAGATTGATCTCTTAAAAGATTGGAAGTTGAGTGAAAATTAGTAAAAAGAGTGTGGAAATTATGCACTTAATAAAAAAATTCCCCCACTGGGGGATTTTTTTATGCTCCGCCAATTCCAAGAATTGGCGTTGGCTCGGGAAAAACAAAGGAGTTTAGAGTTGTGGCGCCATCTTTTTGATCAGTGAAAAAAAGTTTTTCCAAGCCGTTATTGTGGATAACGAAAGGATCTTCCAATTCAGTGCTGATGAGATCAAGACAATTGCGATGATCTCGCGCATCCAGCTCAATTATTTTTGTATATTTTCCAGCGCTGAAAATGATGTGCTCATAGTCTTTATACCATTGAATATTTTTTAGGTTTTCTGAGTAGCGAGTGATATTGTTCAAATCATTTTCACTGCGAATTGGTTGCACTGTCCAGTCGCGAGTATAATAAACGGAAATTTCATTGTTGCTATAAAAGAGCAATTTCTTCCCATCATTGGAAAAATGCATTTCTTCCACTTTATTTCCCAGGGCGCGGAAATATTTTTCGTGCTCTCCGTTATTATAGACAAAAAGATTTTGATTTTGATCCAGAAAGGCGATGCGTGATTCATCATAGAGGGTGATTTTTTTAATGACAGGATTGTTTGTATCGGGAAAATTATTGGTAATCTGAGTTTTTTCTGATTTTCCATCCAGGCTGGTTTTGAAAACAAGATTATTGGGAGCTTGCACAAAATAAACAGCGTTATAGGAAAGATCATAAGCACTAACATCTGTGGCAACCTGTGTGACGCTAGAAGCGTCTTTGATATTTCCACGGAAAAGAGTTGTGCCTTCCAGAAAAAAAAGATAACCTTTCTCTTTGGGATCCCAGCGGACATAGCGGATTTCATTTTTTCCGAAAAAAGTATTCAGATTCAAAATGCTGGCTTGAGTCTGAGAAAGGTCGATAATATAGTAAGCTGATTGTTGGTTATTTTCCGCAGAACTGAAATTAATTGGCGCGATCTTTTCTACTGGAACGGAAAGATAATCTTCATCCGGTGACCACTCAATATTTTCTCTTTTATCTTCCGTGATGAGCTTCCAACTATCGAGAGCATAACTATTGGTAATGAGGTTGCTGTTCAGGTCTAATCCCTTTACCAAGAGGCCTTGGCTGGAATTAGTTGTGAAGGCGATGAATCTATTTTTCGGTGAAGTGAAAAATTTATCAATTCCAGCAGTTGAATTATAATTAGTTGGCATGTAGTTTTTCCGGGTAAGAACAATATTCCAAAACTCACTGGAGACTCCACTGTGAACATCGATTTTTTTATTCCAAGGATAGTAATCTGGCGCGGAAACTTTTAATTCATAATCCGCGGGAAGCAGTCCTGAGAGGTTGAAGGAGTTATTGATTCTATTGAGCTTGGCTGTTTCGTCTATGCTTCCATTAAGATTGGCAATAATGTTTTGTGGGTTAACTTTGAAAGAAATAGTTCCGCTATAAACAAAAACACCCCGATGCCAATCAAAGCGATAACCTCTGGCTTCAAGGACGATTACGGGGGTTATTATAAAGAAAATCAGGACAAGTGACCAAAAAAATAGAGTGCGTTTGAATTTTTCCATGAATAGATATTAGCTGGATTTGGTGTTTTTGTCTAGCTTTCGCTTATGCTATAATAAATTTATAAATTAAGAAAGTAAACTCCAACTTTTTTATGGGTCATGATAAGAGTGTGATTTTAGCGGTGATATTTTTTGTGGTTGTTCTGATTTCTGGCAATATTTTTTGGCAGATGTTCAGTGGTGGTGAGGACAAGGATTTTGAACTGACAAAAAAAGAAGCTTTGGATAATTTGGGAAAAAAGCAATTGGCTTCTTCTGTCGCAAACAATGCAACCGCTCCGGCCAATGCAGAGGCTTCGGCAAAAACAGTGCCAAAAGCTGAAGTGAATTCAGCTGAAAATACTCAAGCAGAAGCTCTAAAAGCAACAGAGAGTGAAACTGAGAAGCTTAAAGACGAAACGGCAGATTGGAAAATCTATTCTGATTCAAAAAATAAGTTTGAATTAAAATATCCGGAAACCGTCAGTGTTGTTCCCAGCGGTGATTTAATCAGGGTTTCTCAAAATAATAAGACTTGGAAATTCAGATTTTTCTCCAATAAAGGTAAAGCTGATTTGCAAGTCTGGTATGACAAAGCTTTTTCGGAAAAAGAACGAAAAAATTGTGTTTTTTCCGAGTCAATTTTGAAAGTCGGGAGTTATGAAACAAAATATGTTAATCCAAATTCTGGAGAAACAGAATGTGGCAAGGCTGGTTATTTTGCAATCAGCAGTGACAAAGAAAGCTTAGTCAGGGCAGAAATTGGTGAAGAAACGGTTGAAAACGTGAACAAAATTTTGGCTACCTTTAAATTTTTGACAGAATAATTGATAAATAGTATAGTATAAAAAGTAAGAGAATTCTGTGTTAGTTTTTTAACTTAGCAGATGGTAGCAATGGTGGACCGGTCGATCTCCCGAAGCCTTCTTACGAATAAATAATAAACTTTAATCTAGAATTGCGTTTATGAATACGATTCAAGTAACTGACAAAGAATTTGTTGAATATGTTGTGAAGCAGATTGTGAATAGTCCAGACGATGTTAAGGTTGAAAGAAAAATTGATGAAATGGGCGTGCTAATTACTCTCGATGTTAATTCTGAGGACATGGGAATGATTATTGGTCGTGAGGGAGCAACAGCTAAGGCTCTGCGAACTTTGCTTCGCGTGATTGGCGCTAGAAATAATGCCAGAGTCAATCTTAAAATTAACGAGCCGGAAGGATCTGAAAGAAAACCAAGAGAAGATAGAGAACCAAAAGAAGAAGTGCGCAAAAGTATTGATGATGTCGTTGGTGATATCGTCTAATATTTTCTATAAAGTTAAAAAAAGGAAAAGGTTGGCGAAAGCTAGCCTTTTTTGATTTATTTTGTTATGATAGATGTATTATGCAATTTCATATTGTTACAATTTTTCCGCGGATTTTAGACTCTTATTTGAAGGAGTCGATAGTTTATCGTGCGCAAAAAAGCAAGATTATAGAAATATTCGCGCATAATTTACGGGAGTATTCAAATGACAAACATGGAAAAGTTGACGATACGCCCTATGGCGGAGGCGCAGGAATGGTACTCCGAGTTCAGCCGATTTATGATTGTGTAAAAAAAATAAAAGAGCAGATTATAAATAAAAACAAAACGCGCGTAATTCTTTTTTCCGCCAAAGGTAAAAAATATACTCAGCGGACAGCGGAGCGACTGGCTAAATTTGATAATTTAATTTTAATTTGCGGTCGCTACGAAGGAGTGGATGAGCGAGTAGTAAAGCATATCGCAGACGAGGAAATTTCCATTGGCGAGTATGTTCTTACTGGAGGAGAACTTCCTGCTCTGGTTCTGATTGATTCAATAACAAGACTTATCCCAGGTGTTTTGGGTAACGATGAAAGCGCCAAGAATGAATCGCATAAAAAGAAAAATTACAAAGAACATCCTCAATATAGTAAACCGCAAGAATTTAACGGTTGGCAAGTTCCGGAAGCTCTTGTGAGTGGGAATCATAATGAGATAAAAAAATGGCGAGAGGAAAATTAAGTCTATTTGATTTGAAAAAATGTCGAAGCTTGAAAAACGTGGAATAAATAAAAACTTATTATTTGTAGTGCTTCTCCTTATTATTTTTGGCTTGGCAATGATTGCGTCAGCTGGAGTTGCTTATTCACTCAGTCGTTTTGGTGATTCTTATTATTTTTTCAAGCATCAGTTATTTTATGGAGTTATTCCCGGTCTTTTTATTCTTTATACTGCACAAAAGATTAATTATAATTTTTGGAAAAAAATTGCTCTTCCGCTTTTTATTTTAAGTATTTTTTCTCTCATTTTAGTTTTTGTACCGGGAGTTGGCTCGAAAGTTTATGGTGCTAGCCGTTGGTTGCAATTGGGGCCATTTTCTTTTCAGCCTTCAGAAATGTTGAAATTATCAATAATTATTTATCTAGCTGCTTGGCTGGAAAGTCGCGCAGACAAAGTTAAGGATTTTTATGAAGGTTTGGTTCCATTTTTGGCAGTAGTTGGAGCAGTTAGCTTTCTTTTGGAAAAACAGCCTGACATGGGAACGCTAGGCGTTATTATTTTTATTGCGATGTCAATTTTTTTCATTTCCGGGGCCAAACTTTCACATATGCTTTCAATTGCCGCCGCCGGTTTTGCGGCACTGGGGCTTCTTATTAAGTTTGAATCTTACCGAATGGATCGTTTTCTAGTTTTTCTTCATCCCGAGCTTGATCCTCGAGGAATTGGCTACCAAATCAATCAGGCACTTTTGGCAATTGGATCGGGTGGAATTTTTGGAGTGGGCCTTGGGCATAGTCTCCAAAAATTCAACTATTTGCCGGAACCGGTAGGTGATTCAATTTTTGCCATAATTGGAGAGGAATTGGGGCTGGTGGGAATTTTTATTTTGGTTTTGCTGTTTTTATCCTTGGCAGTGATTGGCTTTCGAATCTCTAAAAATGCACCGGATCGTTTTTCTCAACTTACGGCAGTCGGCATTACTTGTTGGATCACTTTTCAAGCACTTATTAATATTTCAGCTATTTCTGGACTCATTCCGCTCACTGGAATTCCTCTTCCTTTTATTAGTTATGGTGGAACATCGCTAGTTTTTCTAATGGCGGGAATCGGGGTGCTTTTGAATATTTCCAAGCAGACGAGTTCTGACAATTAATTTTTTTTATTTACGAAAGAGGCCGATAGGTTAATTGTTAAAATTACAGAAAAAAAGTATAATTAGAAGGTAAATAGCTTATTGATAAATTTTATGCGCATCATATTAGCCGGGGGAGGATCTGGCGGACACCTCGTGCCACTCGTGGCAGTGGCCAGAAAAATAAGAGAAAAAGTTCCAGAGGTGGAATTATATTTTATTGGCCCAAAGGGAAAAATGGAAGATGACATTATGGGGCGAGAAAATATTCCAATTAGAAATATTATGACCGGAAAATTAAGGCGTTATTTTTCTTTGCAAAATGTGGTTGATCTCTTCAAGATTCCGGTGGGAATCATAAAATCATTGTGGCTTCTTTTCGTTTTGATGCCGGATGCGATTTTTTCCAAAGGTGGCTATGCTTCTTTCCCGGTTGTTGTCGCCGGTTGGTTTTATCGTATCCCGATTCTTATTCACGAATCAGATTCAAATCCCGGATTGGCTAATTCAATATTGGGGAAATTTTCTGATCGAGTGGCGGTTGCTTATGTGGAAGCGGAAAAATATTTTCCAGCGGCACAGGTGGTACTTACGGGAAATCCATTGCGTGAGAATATAAATAAAGGTAGCGCTGAAAAGGCAAGGCAATTTTTTGGTTTGACTGAGTCGCGTAAGACTATTTTTGTTTGGGGTGGATCGCAAGGTGCGAAAAATATTAATGATAGACTTTTGCGTATTTTGCCTCAACTGATGCATAAATATCAAATTGTTCATCAGACTGGGGAAAATAATTTTAAAGAAGTTAGTCGTGTGGCCGGGGAACTTGGCTTTAAGGTTGGGCATGATGGATATTGCGCCGTGCCTTTTTTGCAAGAAGAGTTGATTGATGTTTTGGCAATTGCTGATTTGATAATTTCACGAGCTGGAAGCACTTCCATTGCTGAAATTGCCGCTAACAAAAAACCGGCAATTATTATTCCTTTGGAAACTTCGGCGAGTGATCATCAAAGAATGAACGCCTATTCTTTGGCGCGGGTTGGTGGGTGTGTGGTGATGGAAGAAAATAATATGGGGGAACATATGCTTTTAGAGAAGATTGATGAAATTATGGAGAGCGAAACATTGCGCAGTAAACTTTCTGAAAATATCGGAACTTTTTATCATCCGGACGCCGCCGATAAACTTGCCGATGGAATTTTGGGAATGATAAAAGAATAATTTAAACTATAGGACTTACGCATTCGCTCGAAAAAATCCTAAAAGCGCGGTTCCCTCATTTTGGCTTTTCTTCCTTGCTTTGTCAGAAGCCTCTGCGTGCTAATAGAAACGAACGTGCGGACTTTTTCCGGACAAACGCGTAAGTCGTGAATTATATGAAACTTGATTTAAAAAAAATAAAGAAAGTCTATGTAATTGGAATCAAAGGTTCCGGAGTGGTATCCATAGTGCAAATCTTGAAAGCTAGGGGAATCGAAGTTTTAGGATCAGATGTTTCTGAAAAATTTTTTACGGATACTGTGCTCAAGAAAAATCAAATCAAATATTTTGAAAATTTTTCGCCGAAAAACATTCCCAATGACATTGGTTTGGTAATTTATTCTACTGTTTACACTGAAAAAAACAATGTGGAATTTCAAGAAAGCTTGAAAAGAAAATTGCCGATGTTGAGTTATCCGGAAATGCTTGCTCAGCTTTTTGGGGAAAAATATGGCGTGGCAGTTTGTGGAACGCATGGAAAAACCACTACTTCGGCCTGGCTTGCCAATACCCTAAAAGAGCTTGGTGCAGATCCAACAGCCGCAATTGGCAGTCGAGTAACGAATTGGGAAGGAAACGCGCTCATTGGAGAGGGGGAAATTTTTGTAATTGAAGCAGATGAATATCAAAATAAGTTAGCGCTCTATAATCCCAATGGTGTAGTTCTAACTAGTTGCGATTACGATCATCCGGATTTTTTCCCAGATTTTGAAGCTTACAAGCAAGTGTTTAAAGATTTTGTGGTAAGAATTCCCAAAACTGGTTTTTTGGTTGTTTGTGGCGATGCAACTTCCACGCTGGAAGTGTCTAAATCAGTGAATGCCACTGTTTTGACCTATGGCTTTTCTCCAGATTGTAATTATCGAATCTTAAATCTAAAACTAAATAAATCTGATAGTGTGGTTCCTAGTCAGACCTTTGAAGTAATGCGGGGAGAAAACAGTTTGGGAAATTTTGAGATACAATTATTCGGAAAACATAATGCTTTGAACGCGGCGGCAGTCATTGCGGTTTGCCACAAACTTAATTTTAGTGTAGAAAAAATTCAAGTTGCGCTTAAGAATTTTTGCGGGACGGCCAGAAGGTTTGAATTGATCGGTGAGCGCAATGGCGCAATTCTGATTGATGACTACGGTCATCATCCGGATGAAATCCGTGCAACACTGAAAGCGGCGCGCGAGCTCTATGAGAAAAAAAATATTTGGGCGATTTTTCATCCGCACACTTTCACTCGCACCAAAGCGTTGCTTTCGGAATTTTCCCAGAGTTTTTCTGATGCGGACAAGGTTATTGTTCTTGATATCTATGGTAGTGCGCGTGAAACTCAAGGTGGGGTGCATTCAAAAGATTTAGTCGAGCTGATTAATAAATATGATCGCGGCAAGGCGGATTATTTGGCTACGATTGACGAAACCGTGGAATTTCTCGGTGGTAAGATTGGCGCGGATGATGTTGTTATCGCAATCGGCGCGGGGAATGTTTGGGAAGTAGTAGAAAAACTAAAGGAAAAATAAAAAATAGTTAAAATAAAAGTGCCAAAAAAATACGTGTCTGCCTCGGGCGGAAAAAAACAAATTTATAATCTAACTCCCGAAGAAGTTTTAAAAAAATTCAATGCAAGTCAAGATGGATTGAGTTTAGATGAAGCAGAATCAAGACTTAAAAATTCTGGAGAAAATAAAATTGCAAAGAAGCAAAGCTGGAAATGGTTAAAATTAATTATTGCTCAGTTTAACGATGCGCTTGTTTGGATTCTTTTGGTAGCGGCCTTTTTGGCTTTGACTTTTGGTGAATATCGAGATGCAACAATTATTGCTATTATCATTTTGCTTAACGCCACTGTCGGGTTTTTTCAAGAATTTAAGGCTGATCGAGTCTTGGAAAGCATCAAAAAGCTGACCTCAAGCTACGCACTTGTTTTTCGTTTGAATGAAAAAAAACAAATTGACACAAAGCTGATTGTGCCCGGGGATATTGTTTTTGTCTCAGCTGGGGATGGCGTTCCAGCGGATGGGTATATTTTGGAAAGCTATGGACTCAAAGTGAATAGCTTTATTTTTACCGGAGAATCCAAGCCAAAAAGAAAAGAAGCTAAAATACTTTCTGAAAATGATGTGGCTTTTGCAGATATCGATAATATGGTTTTTATGGGAGAGACTGTGGCAACTGGCGAAGCGAGATTTGTAGTAACGGGAACGGGAATGAATACAGAGCTTGGGCGAATTGCTCATCTCACCCAAGAAGTGGAAGCTGATCTGACACCACTCCAAAAACAAATGCGCACGCTCGGAAGAGATGTAACGATTCTTTCTATTTTTGTGGGAATTGTTGTTTTGATTGCCGGACAATATTTTAAGATGTCGCTTTATGACAACTTTCTTTTTGCGCTGGCCCTCTCAGTTTCGGTTGTGCCGGAAGGCTTGCCAGCGGCTATTTCAGTCGCCCTGTCTTTTGGCATGAAGCGACTAATCAAAGAAAATGTTTTAGCTAAAAAACTAAATGCAGTGGAAACATTGGGCTCGGTATCGCTCATTTGCACGGACAAAACCGGAACAATTACGCGCAATGAACTTTCAGTGGCAAAAGTTGTTATAAACGGAGAGATCTTAGAATTGGACGGTGTTGGATATTCTCCAGTTGGAAATTTTTATCGTAACAGCGAAAAAGTTAATCCTCAAGAAATCATGAATCTGGAATTGCTTTTTCGCATCGGAACGCTTTGCAATGATGCTAGTATTTCTTGCGATAGCGAAAGCTATAAAATAATCGGAGATCCAACTGAGGGATCTATCATTGTGGCTGGACAGAAATTCAATAAAACCAAAAAATTCTATGAACGCGGTGAGAAAAAAATAAACGAAAATCCTTTCTCTTCCGAGCGGATGCGGATGAGTGTGATCTACCAGAATGCTAAACCGATTTCCTATGTCAAAGGATCACCAGACGTGATGATTGATCTTTGTAATTTTATTAAAGTTGGAGAAAAAATTTTGCCTTTTAATCTTGAAGAAAAGACTAAAATTAAGAAAATATACAATCAGATGTCTGGCGAGGCTTTGCGAGTTTTGGCTTTTGCCTATCGCGATCTTGGCGGATTCTCAGAAAGCAAATATCTTTTGGAAGCCGAGAAAGGGTTAGTTTGGGTGGGAATGATGGCGATGATTGATCCGCCACGGGCAAATGTTTCTCAGGCGATTGCAGAATGCAGAAATTTAGGTATTAGTGTAGTTATGATTACAGGGGATTACGAAATAACCGCAAGAGCGATTGCGGAAAATGTTGGGTTGATTAGTAAATCCGCCTTCATCAAGGCTTCTGCCTTCGTTAAAACTTCGGCAGACAAGTTGGCGGGCAAACAGGGGGCAAGAAATAGTTTAGTTATAAATGGTAAAGAACTAGATGCTCTCAAGGATAAAGAAGTGTATCAAAAAATCAAAAATGGAACTTGTGTTTTTGCGCGGATTGCACCGGAACAAAAATTGCGGATTGCGACTGTGCTCAAAAAAAATGGAGAAGTGATTGCGATGACGGGGGATGGCGTGAATGACGCGCCAGCGCTTAAGAAAGCCGATATCGGTGTAGCGATGGGAATTATTGGGACAGATGTTTCCAAGGAAGCGGCTAGTATGATTCTTTTGGACGATAATTTTGCTTCTATCGTGAAGGGGGTGAGAGTTGGTCGTACAATATTCCAAAATCTCAAAAAATTTGTGCATTATGTTTTTACTTCTAATGCCAGTGAGCTTTTTACGGTAATTTTAGGAGTTCTTCTGCAAATTCCTTCTCCAATTTCGGCGGTGCAAATTCTAGCAATTGATTTAGGAACGGATATTTTTCCATCTTTTGCTTTAGGTCTTGAGCCGGAAGAGCCAGGTGCGTCTAAGCTTGAGCTAAATTCCAAGCGGAGTATTATGAGCTTCGGCGGATTTCGGCGGATTATTTATCTCGGAATTATTATGGCAACAGGCGCTGTTATTGCTTTCCTTTGGTCAATGCTTCGCGGCGGTTGGCAGTTTGGCGAGAGCTTTTCAGTTGATAGCATCTTGTATCTTAAATCAACCACTGCCGCCTATGCCGTGCTTTCGATGACACAGATGGCCAATTTACTTCAAGCGCGCAGTGAAACTCTCTCGCCGTTTCAGTTAGGATTTTTCAAAAATAGGTATGTCATTGGTGCGGTTTTTATTTCCGTCATAATTCTGTTATTATTTATGTACTTGCCGCTGTGTCAGAAATATCTCGGAATGCTACCGATCGACTGGAAAGATTGGTTAGTGGTCATAGCTTCATTTATTGCAGTTTTTATGTGGGAAGAGGCGAGAAAGGAAAAAAGACTAGTTATTTAAAAGAAAACTAATATTTTTTATTATATATGAAAGCATCTGAGGTGGTTGAGAGAGAAAAAAAGAAAAAAACTGTAAGTATAAAAATTTTTTTAGTCAATAGTTTTGGCATGTATTCATTTTGGTTATTTGTTTATATATACGGGGGAATTGATTTTTTAAATAACTTGTTCAATAGGAGTGTTGCTATGGCACTGATATTTTTCTTATTTGTTTTAATCAATTGGGCGTTTGGTCAGAAGAAGATGAAAATGTGGGTTATATTATTTTCTAATTGCATAGCATTCCTAATTTTTTCAAATAAAATGATAAGAAATGACAGTGAGCTCGGTCTTGGTTTGCTTTCTTATTCTGCGAGTGTGATAATGTATTTAGGTTTGTTTCTTGTTTTTTTGTTTGCTCAATTTTCAAGCTGGATTCCTTTTTTGATAAAATTTTCCTACGCAAATAGAAAAAATTTAGATGATATTAAATGGGACTGATAATATTTTTATGAATATCCAGGAAAATGTTAAGTTGGCGCCGTGTACAACCATGAAAATTGGCGGACCGGCCAAGTTTTTTGTTGAAGTTGGCAGTGAAGAAGAAATGGTTGAAGCTCTAAGTTTTGCTAAAAAGAATAAGCTAGACTTCTTTATTCTGGGTGGCGGGAGTAATATCATAGTTAGCGATCAGGGTTTTAATGGCTTGGTTATTAGGATGCAATCATCAGCGATCAGTGATCAAAAAACAGAGAATAATAAGAAAGGGATCTGGTGGAACGAAGGAAAGGTGGAATGTTGGGCGGGAGAGAGCCTTGCTAGTGTTATAAATTTTGCTAAAGAGAATAATCTGACCGGGATGGAATGGGCGGCGGGGATTCCAGGGACAATTGGTGGCGCAATTCGTGGTAACGCCGGTGCTTATGGTTCGGATATGAGCGCGCTTATTGATAATGTGAAAGCCATGGAGATGTTAGACGACAATTTTTCAAATTCCGATCAAGCGCAAAATCAAAAAATATTCAATAAGGCGGCTTGCAAATTTTCCTATCGTGATTCTATTTTTAAGCAAAACAAGAATTTAATTATTTTATCTTGCGCTTTAAGTTTAGAAAAAGGCGATAGGCTTGAAATCGAAAATAGGTCACGAGAAATAGTCAAAAAACGGGTGGAAAAATTGCCAAAAGGGTTTAGCGCGGGTAGCTTTTTCCAGAACCCGGTTGTTGAAAATCAGGAGCTAATCAAAAGTTTTGAAAAAGAGAGTGGAGCAAAAGTCAAAGATTCTATAGTTCCGGCTGGCTGGTTGATCGAAGAAGCTGGATTTTTGGGAAAAAAAATTGGCGGAGTGAGGGTGAGTGAAAAACATGCTAACTTTTTCATAAACGATGGAACTGGCACGGCGGAAGATGTCATAATTTTGGCCGGAATAATCAAACAAAAAATGAGAGAAGGATATGGCATTCAAATTAAAGAGGAAATTATGTATGTCGGATTTTGATTTTAAGCAAATAAATTAACCTAGGCATAGTTAGAGAAAATGCCAATTTCTCAATCATGTCGAGCAAAAACATATGGTAGTTAAAAAATCACGAAGTATAAAAATCATGTTTAAGGGCATGGACTCAGACAAAAAAGCAGAAGCCTATATCGAAAAGAGACTACAAAAAGTCAATCGGATAATAAAAAATGTTTTGGAATTTGAAGTGGAAATCGATCTTGATAAAAAGGGCAAGTATCGCGTTGAGCTGATGGTCAAAACTCCACATGCGCTTTATCGCGCCGAAGAAATTTCGCAGAGCATTGAAGGTTCGGCGGACATTGCCTGCGAGGAACTGACGATGCAAATTGTCAAAGACAAAAACAAGATGATTGATCTCAAAAGACGCGGAGCAAGGTCTCTCAAGAAGAAGATTGTAATTGATGGGGACGCCAGATTTTAAGGTCGCGATGTTGACAAAAAAGTGTTTTTTTGCTATATTCAAAACATGAAAAATGTCAAAACAAACAATCAGCCGAATCTGAAAATTTCTGAGTTATAAGAGGTTGTTTGTTTTTGCGTAAAGTAGTTCATAGCAAGCAAAGCAGCCTTAGAAGCTGTTTTTTGTTCTTTGAAAAATGTTTTGTTTTCACCCTAAAATTTCTAAACTCAAAACGAAAGGAAAGATCATGTTGCAATTTGAAATTGAAAAACCCAACAGGATGCAAGCGAGTGTCGCCAGCAATCTTCTTCGAGAAGTAACTGGTGTCAGGAAAATGGCCGATGAAATTTTGTGCTCGCGGTGTCTTGTGGCAGTAAACCAAAGCGGGAAGATAATAGCCTTGGCCGAGGCTCCCGAACAGGACAAAGCCGAAATCTATTATTTCGAGTGGGAGCTCGGAGTGAGAGAAAAAAACCGGATAAAAAGCAGTTTTTTCTCGGTGATTTTCAGCAAGATAACATGGGTTTCAGAGGTGCTTGTAAAAACCGGAGCCATGAGGCAGCAGGCAGGCTACATGTTTCCCGGATGATTTTTTAATCGGGTGGTGAAAACAAAACACTTATGAGAGCGGTCAACGCGCCGCTCTCATAAAGAAAACTTTGACAAATGTATTAATAAAACCTATTCTTAAGCTAAATAATTTAAAATAAAATTATATGAAACAATCACAACTTTTTTCAAAAACCAACAAAGTCGCGCCGAAAGATGAGGAGAGTATCAATGCTCAGTTGCTCATCCGTGGGGGCTATATCGACAAATTGATGGCTGGGACATATAGCTATTTACCACTTGGGTTTAGAACTTACAAAAAAATAGAAGAAATTATCCGCGAGGAAATTAATGCCGTCGAGGGTCAAGAAATTTTCATGCCTTCAATGCATCCAAAGGAAAATTGGGAAAAGACTGGTCGCTGGGATGGACTGGATGTGCTTGTGAAGGTTGGACTGGGCGAGGAAAAAAATATGGCGCTCGCTCCAACACATGAAGAAGTGGTTGCACCGCTTGCGAAAAAAATTATTGAGTCCTATAAAGACTTGCCAAAAGCAGTTTATCATTTTCAAAATAAATTTCGCGGAGAAAAAAGAGCGAAGTCTGGCATTTTGCGCTTGCGCGAATTTATCATGAAAGACCTTTAT
>CAIMLT010000077.1 GCA_903842445.1 uncultured bacterium | reverse complement strand
TTTTCTTTTTTTAAAATATTCCTCCACACCTTTCAACGCAGAGCCAACCGCAACAACAAAACCTGAGCGCACTTCAGAAATCAACTTTTCCATTTTACTATCATAAGCAATTCTCGCAAAAGGATTACCTATGACTGTTTTCATTTTCAATCTACCTGAAAAATAATCCGCCAAACCAACCATATTAGCCGTTCCACCGGAAAGAATCACTTCGCTTATTTGGCTTTTCCCTTGTTCCTTGGAATATGTATTAATCACTCTTTCCACCTCTCCCACTATCACATCCAAAGTGAAAAAACTCGTGGATGAATCTGGGGCAAAAAAATTTTTACCTGAAACTTTCAACTTTTCCGCTCTTTCAAAATCAATTTGCATTTCTTTGGCAATTGATTTGGTCATATCAAATCCTCCGGCATCAACGTTCCTGTTGATTCTGACTATTCCATTTTCTACCAAAATAATATTGCAAGCTCTTGCTCCGATATCAATAATAACAAAACTGCCCAAATCATTTCCCAAAAGAGCGCGCATAATGGAGAAAGTTTCGATATCAACGGACTTTAATTTCAGCCCAACGGTTTTAACTAAATTTTCATATTTCAAAATCTTTCCCCTTGAAGCGGCAACCAAAAGAACTCTCACCATTGCTTCGGAAATATTACTCGCATTTTCAGCACCAGCTTCTGCATTTTTCAGAGCCCCTTTCCTTTCCACAATATCCCAACTAATCACAACGTCATCCAAAGATGTCGGGATATATTTATGAGCTTCGAATTTAATTGCCTGCTCCATATCCTCAATTGCCATTTCCGGAAAGTCAATCAAGGTTATCAATCCCCCAAAAGCAGGCAAGGAAACATAGGCATCTTTTCCGCCAATCTTTGCTTTCTTAATCATTTTTTTTATGCACACTGGCAGTGTTGCATAAAAGTATTCAGAGTTAGTGTTCCTTTTTCCCGAGTTATCATCCCGAAATGACATCCAGACATAATTAGAAAGCACCGGCTTGTCATCTACTATTTTTATTTCAACGATTTTGATTGAAGATGTTCCAACATCAACTCCGAGAAATACATTTTTTTTAAAATCAAACATTGTAAAAAATATTTTTATCTTTTCTTTATATTCATAATACCATTCTTTTGAAAAAACAACAATGCACCCGCCCGACATCTGCCGACAATTCTTCTTTCGATACCCTGATAAAATAACCTATCAATACATTACCATAAAATACAAAAAGCAACAAGCGCATTTTTTTCAGCTACTCATCGGAAATCACCAAAAAACCAACCATTTCAATTTTTTAGCAAATTATGCTAAATTATATTCAGTGGGCAATTTTTCTTATTATTTTAGATATGACCAGAAAAAAAACTGACAAAAAGATACTTGGCTTGGAATCAACATTCCATGATATTTTAATTTGCAAAAGAAATGATTGTCGACCTTTTCTGGAAGTGCTGGTTGAAGAACCGGAAAACATATCCCGCCAAAACTTGGGTATTCTGGTGGGAATTTTTCAAATTGATGATCGAAGTGAAGATTCCTCATATGTGGTCAATTATCTGATTTCTATCATTAAAAAGGAATACTTTTCTCGCTCCAATCGTGGTCCGGTTGAAAATTTTGAAGCCGCTCTACATAAAGCCAACTTGGCTCTCGCCAAACTCGCAACGCATGAAAACATTGGCTGGATTGGAAAAATTAATGCCGTTTGCGCCGTAATCGAGAAAAATAATCTCTTGCTTTCTCAAACCGGAAATGCCTCAGCTTTTCTTTTGCGCAATTCTACTCTCACAGAAATAACTGAGATTCAGGACGAAAGCACCAATTCCAATCCTCTGAAAACCTTTCAAGATGTTATTTCGGGCAAAATTGAAAAAAACGACAAGCTCATTCTCACTACCAAGGAAATTTTCGATATTTTTTCTCTGGAAGAAATAAAAAAAAGCGCCCTAAAGTTTTCTCAAGAAAATTTTGTGCAATTTTTGAATACCGCACTCATCAATGAATTAGACGAAGTCGCCACGCTGATCATTGACATCACTGAGAAGTTTGAAGAGATAATTGAAATATCGCCTGCCAAAAAAATAGAAGAATTGAATGTCTTCAGTCAAACTGCTTTTCAAAAAGAACTCTCCCCTAAGATGCAAGAAAAAGAAAAGATCCAGGAAGACACCCTAAACAAAGAAAGGCAAGAAATAATCCAAGAATTGAAAAGAGAACCAAAGGATTTTGTCGATAAAAAAACCGGGCATATCTACATCAAAGAGCCACAAAGTTTTTCCACCAAAAATTCCTTCAGAAAGCCTACGATTGACTTTTCCGCGCTAAAAGAAAAACTCTCCGCCCTGACTCTCTCAAGCGCGAGCACTCTTGCCGGCACAAGAAATAAAATGCATCAATTCTCTCTTTCCTTTTGGCAAAAAATCCACCTAAAAATTGCTAAGATTAAATTTAAAAGTGATTTCAAGCAAGCTGAGACCGAAAAAACAGAAACCGAATCATTGAAAGCGCCGGAAATAAAAACTCCGAAAACTGAAAAACTGAAAATGATCTACCGCAAACTGGCACTTGAGAAAAAAGCCTCATTGTTTCTGAAAAAATTAAAAACCGGAGCTATTCGGACAAAAGACATAGCCACAGACGGACTTGTCTTGATCCTACGAAAGCCCACCGGCCTCGCCATTAAATCAATTACCATCTTAAAAAACAAATGGCACGATTTCAAAAATAAAAACAGCAAGGCATTTGATCTAAATTATAAGCCTTATCCATGGGAAAGCACTGCCGATTCACCCACAATTCAGAAAATAGATTTGCAAAAAACCACTCCGTCTTTTCTCCAAAAAGTAACTAATCTCGGAAGGGTGGTCAAACTAAAAAAAATCCTGCCTGACTTCTTCCACCTGAAACAAATCACAAAAAGTCTAAACCAAAAGCAAAAAATTTCCGCCCTGGCTGTTCTGGCGCTCCTCCTGATTGTGCCCTATTGGATTGTGAAATGGGAAAATAAAGAAACAAAAAAACCAGAGATCATTGAAGAAACTCCAATAATTGCAATCCCTCTCGAGAAAGACTTGAATGTCATCCGCATTGAGAAGCTAGATGAAGTTTACACCGGAAATGTTACAAAAATTCTCAAGCTGAATGATGAGCTCTTTGCTCTCGGAAAAACGGATGTCATTGATCTGAAAAACACAAAAACTTTTCCAATAATCTTGGATTTCCAAGATGCCGAACTGTTCATCGCTATGCGAGATTTAAAATCTATTTTTCTCATAAAAGGTGAGCGGATTATCTCTTTTTCTCCTGTTACCGGAAAATTTCAAGATACCAAGCTTAATTTTCCCGCCAACGGAAAAATCATTGATGCCAAAACCTATCTCACCTATATGTACCTACTCGACACAAACAATAATCAAATCTATCGCCTACCCAGAGCGGAAGGTGGTTTTGGCGAAAAGAAACTCTGGCTAAAAGAGAATATCGTTGTTACAAATAGCATTGGCATGGCTATCAATGAAAATGTTTTTCTGCTGAATGAATCAGCCATCACAAAATTATTCAATGGAAAAAAACAACTATTCTCAATTGAAAATACCGCCACAGAAGTTTCGCCTGCTAAAATATATACTGAACAAAACTCAACCAATCTCTATGTTTTGGACAAAGTTAACGCCAGAATTTTAAAACTTGATAATGATGGAAAAATTATCGCGCAATACTACAATGCAGAAATTGCCAACTCAAATGATCTTGCAATAAATGAAGAAAGTGGCTTAATTTATCTTTCAAATGAAATTGGAGTGAAAAGCTTTAAGATGAATTAAAAAAATTAACTAAAAAAACTCCCGTTCTGAGAGCTTTTTTTATTTTTACCACAACAACTCACTACACATTCGGGGCAAACATTCCTCAGTATTCTCAAAACCTTGTTCGCTCAATAATCTCCTGATTGACGATATGACGATCACGGCCATAAGTCAAACGCGATAATTCCTTAATCGCATTGGCAATCTCTTGATTACCAACGCTTGGAGGAAAAGTCATTAAATTAAATGGTTTTGTGAGAACATTATTGACAAGAATTCTAGCAAATCCGTTATAATTATCCACATTAACCAAATCTTGCGCTTTGAAAGTTGGCGCAAATTGTTTTTCCAAAAATTCTCCATCTTCAGGTCCAACTCGAAAAGAAACCATTGAGCCAACATTGCCAAACACAGCTTTGGAAATCTCTTCCTTGAGTTGCGCAATAAATTGATGTGCAAGAACGAGACACAGACGATATTTTCTTGCTTCAGACAATATCTGCGCAATCGAATTGGTCGTAACATTTTGAAATTCATCCAAATAGAGATGAAAATCCACTCGCGAGTCTTCTGGAGTGTCAGTGCGTCCCAGCGCTGCCATCAAAATCTTTCCTACCACAACCATGCCAAGCAATCGCGCATTGATTTCACCAATTTTTCCTTTAGACAGAGCAATCAGCAAAATTTTCTTGTTATCCATAATATCTCGAAAGTTGATTGTGCTTTTTTGTTGTGAAATAATCGGACGCATCATATCATTCGAAATAAATGGCGTTAGTTTTGAAGTAATGTATGGAACCATATTAGCTAGAGCAGCTTCACCGCCAGCCTTTTCTGCTTCCTTAGTCCAAAAATCAATAACTGTTTGATTGGTGCATCTTGAAAGTTTCATAGCGCGAAATTCTTCATCTGAAAGAACCTTGGAAATTTCCAGCAGGGTTGAGCCAGAATCAGGATCACTCATAACCAAAAACATGGCATTACGCATGTATTGTTCAAACATCGGTCCACCAGTTGCCTTTAGATCATAAAGCTGATCAAAAATCCCAATCATTTCATTAATCACAAAAGTCATCTGTTCCGGATGAGCCGGATCATATTCCAGCATATTAAGACCAAATGGACGCTCAACATCTGCTGGATCAAACACAACAACATCCTCTGCTCTTTCTTTGGGAATGGCGGTTAGAATATCTTCAATTGCGTCGCCATGTGGATCAATAAAGCAGAATCCTCGACCTTCACGCGCGTCTTGCTTGGCCATTTCTTGCAAAAAATTCGATTTTCCAGTTCCGGTCTGTCCAATCGCATAGAGATGCCGTCTGCGATCTTTATCTGAAATTCTAACTGTCGTTTTCACCCCACGGTAGTCATTGAAACCTAAAATTATTCCTTCCTTCGGAATATCAATCGGTGGCGCTGAAGCATTGGATTTTAGCCACTTAATCTTTGGGGCTTCTGTCGTGGAAATTGGAATATGAAAAATACTGGAAATTTCCTCAACTCCCAAAATAATTTTTTCCTCTGATTTAAAATTACGAAAAATAAAGTCAAAAGCAATTGTTTTTTTATCCCCCCGTCTTACCTGAAAACAATTCGTGTCGGCATTTTCATATTGAGAAAAAGCGTTCTCAATATGCGCCAGAATTTCCTGCGCTCGCTCGCTTGAAGCTGCTGAGGCGACGAGACGAATATTTGTCTCGAATCCGGTCTTCGAAGCTTTTTTTTCAATACTCTTAACCAGCTCTTGTTCTTCCGGGGTCAACTGGACTGTTTTCTTGTCATTTGAAATCGGATCGTCTTTTTTAGCTGGAGTGATAACAGATAGCGCCACCGAACCAAGCTCGCCACCCACCTTTCTGATAAAAGATTTATTCACATCGCTAAGTCGCTTGCCCTGTTGCATCTCATGGGCAATTCGTCGCCCCTCCGCCCGCCAAGTCGTTCCGGCTGGTCGCAAGACTAACTGAATCGCCGCTCCTTCATTGGTCGTGTCTAATTTGCTGAGAGCATTGGCGATAGCATTCAAAGGATCCATCTCCTGATTTTCATAGGTCCGGATTGGTAGAGCAAATTCATTTTTCAGTTTAATCATTGAAGCTTCTGTCTTGCTTCCGGGGTAAAAAATATTAAAATCAGTCGTTTTCTCAAGCGATGCGTAAGGAAAAAAACTGTGAATTTGTTTTTCAATGTTTTCCCGAAATTTTCTCGGCACAGCAATAAAAAAGACGATTTCCTCACTCTTGGCTGAATTGGCGATTTCCAAAGAAATCGAAGGAGAACCATAAATCATTTTTTTTAAAAAACTGCGCGTGTCTCTGATTGATGAAAAGGCTGTAAGCATTTGCTCCATCGCTCCGATTTCGCCTTTCCAGCTTTCTCCATTTTCCTTAATTTTTTCCTCTTCACTTTTGTTTATTTTGGAAACACGGATTACATCCAGATCAAGATTCATCGATTGATTGATTTGCGCCCGAAAGCCTAAAAAACTGGACACAACCAACCAAGCCCCGCTCAACAGTGTGGCGACGCCAGAAATTAAAAGACTAAAATTAATTAAACTAGGATAATCCATAATTTTATACTTCGGATATCATTCCTTTCTTAACCAAAGCATCATGCAAATCAACGGCCAACAGCCGATCGTGCAATTCATCAAGTAAATAATTGTCCTCGAGATGCTGTGCCACTTTCACGGCGTGCACCACGCCCTTCGCTTCCGCCATTTCCACTAATTTTATTATTTTATTTTCATAGTCAACTTCATCGCTGGCAATTTTTGCATCAACCGAAACATCACCCTGCATCACCGTGGATGGATTCTTCGCTTTAGCTAAAATGCTAGAATAGACCTCATCTTTTTCCACCCTGCCTTCTTTTCTCTCCGATGTTTCCGGAGCGGGTAAAATTTCTTTGTCAGAAACTGACAAATCTGACACTTCCTTTTTAACTTCGCCTCTTTGAAACTTGTTTTTCAAATCCAAATCACCTTCTTCAATTGGTTCCAGCATAAGTTTTTGCTAATTTAATTAAAATTACTCCACTTTTTTCATTTCTTCCTTAAAATCAATAATTACTTTTTGCACCATCTCATCATAGTTATAGACATTTTCTTTCAAAAATTCTCCAATTTTTTCCGGATCACTTTTTTCGTCCACCATTTTTTCATACATCTCCCGATCAGCTTCACTCAATTTTTCCATCGTTTCGACAAATATTCTTTTAAGAAGAACTTCGGTCATCTTAATGAGCAACTCTTCTTGCTTGTCTTTTGGCAAGCTTGAAAGTCCTAATTCTTCAATTAATTGTTTTTGAATTTCTGCTTGATTGTCCATATTTTTTATTTTATAAATTTAATGCGTTTTTAATTTCACAAAACTTTCCAATTTCATGCCTCCAGCTTCCAATGATTTAAAAGCCAATCGATGAGCCCATTTCGACACTGTTTCAGGCGGTATTCCGTCTATTCTCGGATTAGAAATCTTCTCTCCGAATTTCCTCGCTACATAGGCCTTTAGCTGAATAAGCTTAGGGTTGAGCTTGCCATCATTTTTCCAATAATCATCTGCATTGGCATTTTTCAAACTATCCAAGCTCTCCCCTGTCTGATTTCCAGTGAAAATAGCTTGACTCATCTTTTTAACGAGTTCCGTATAGCTGTTTTCATAAGCAATCGCTTCCGCCGTGCCATTGTGCGCTAACATTCTCAATTTTTCCACCTCTAACATATCTCCTCCATATGCCTGCGCAAATTTTGGCATCGAAATGATATTTTTTTGAATTAGCTCACTATTTGCTCCGGCGATTTTTTGATATTTTAATTGTTCTTCTGGCGTGAGGTTAGTTGAGTTTTCCGATTGTTGCATCGCTTCATCTCGCAAAGCCGCCTCTCGAAGCGTTTGGCCTCCGCTCGGCATATTAGATTGCGCTTCAAGCGGATTGACTGGAATTATTTTTTCTTGTGGTGCATGTTCCGTCGGATTTATGTCGGCCAATTTTGGTTTGTGAATTTCAGTTGCGCCAGTACTATGCGAATGTCCTTTGATGCCAGACAAACGATCAACTTTAACTGTGCCGTTTTCCCAATCAACAATAACTTTGTCGCCTGCGTGAATCAATTTTAATTTCTCAATCGATTCCAAATTTTTAGGATTCGTTGCGATTAAATGCGCTAATTTATTGGCTTCAGGCCTGCTCATACCTTCTTCCAACTTCTGATGTATTATTATTCTTTCAACATTATCATCTTGTACTACATTATGACTAAATGTTCCCGATTTCACCTCAACGCCAGCTGACGTTTTTTCCACTGAACCAGACACTACTTTTTCTATGGCACTATTTTTCGGCGCTTCCGGTGTTTGCTCCAGTTTTAGCCCCGAAGAATTAGGTGGTAAATCTGCCGGAGAGCCTCCTGGCGGGATACTTGGCCTTTCTGGTATTTCTGTCAATATTTCAGAACTCGCCCCGCCACTGCCAATAGTAGAACTAACATTAATATTTGGTTTAGTAATTCCCAATTTATCACTTAGCCAGTGAAAATTACCATGACTACTATCCATCCCGATTCCCCATTTTAAGAGATACCCTGGAGTACCAGAAATAACAAAAGCGCCAACGCCTAGCCCGACCAGCGCACGCATATTAACCGAACCCCTTTCATTTTTCAGGCTTTCCGCATAACCATTAATTTCATCATCCAACTTATCTTCAAATGTCTTAAATTTTGTTTCCCAATTGGCTTTTTCATTCATATTCCCCCGAAATTCGTTTCTTTCATCTATTACATCAAACTCGTCAAAGATTTCTTCATTCTTTTTTCCAGCTTGCTTCTTTTGACTTTTTCTTGCCAAAGATTCCATTAACCCCGCCGTTCCAACACCAGCTACTGCCCCCCCTGCGACTCTTTGTGCAATTTTTAGCGCGCCAATGCTAAGACCAATACTAGTAGCACCAACCATTGTAGCGCCGACCCCACCTGCCAAAAGCACACCGGAAATTGCTAGTTTATATTTCCAATTTAATTTACGATAACGATTGACCCACTCAGCGCTTTTCGCCAACAACTTTCCGCCAGGTATATTTTTTTGCGCCTCTGCTCCAGCGATAGTCCTGGCTTCAAAGAGCCTGATTTTCTCATCATAGTTGAAATAGGTCGCCATTTCCCCGAGTTCTTTTTTCAACTCAGCGATTTTTGCCGTCTTTTCCTCTTCCGACAAAGTATCGATACCGGCATATTTATCTTTTATTTTCTGCAGCTCAAACGCTTTCAATGCTTTGAGTTTTTCTTGATAGGCTTGATACCGCAATGTGACATCCGAAACATCTTCAACTTTTTTCCTAAAGATTTTTTTTCCTAAAATTCTTCTGATCCGGTTGAAAGCACCATCAACCTCGAGATTAATCTTAGCATATCCACTTCTTGCTTGCTCAACTGCGACCTTCAATTCTTCGGTTTTATCCAGCATCTCCTTTTCCGATTTACTCATCTCAGGCTTTTCTTTTTCCGCCTCACCGTTTTCGGCATTTTCCTTATTAGCTTCTCCAGTATCCTCTTTGCCCACCTGAAAAGCACCGCCGCCTGTCGCCCCGTCATTATCCATTCCTTGTTCAGATGTGGCTTTATCCTTTGTCTTTCCTTTCCTTGCTGCGCCCATCCTTTTTCTTCTTCTTGCTGATTTTTTTTTTCGCTCTTCTTTCTCATCAGGAGAAAGATTGTTCCAATCTTCAACCTCTCTGCAAAAATCAGCCACTTCAGCACTTAGCTCTTTCGCCTCGCGAAGCGCATCATCAAACTCTGACAAATCCTTTTTTAGACTTTCGCATTTATTGCGCAAGGCTTTGATCTTTCTGCGCAACTCATTTCTTTTATTCTTTTGATAATCTGAATTAACATCAATTTGCAAACCTGTCAGCAATGCATCATTCTTGCTATTAAGCTCACTGATCTCTTTGTCTTTCTTAACTCGATCACGATAATTAGCTACTTTGAGATTTTCAAAATTTTTCAATTCTTCAAATAATCTCTGCCACAAAATCACATTTTCAGCAATGCTTTTTGTATGCCTTTCATAAATAGACATCAACTCTATAAATAGAACAACCCCTTCATTTTTCAATTCATCACTCTTGCCATTTCCCAGATCTGGATGCAACGCCATCGAAAGACTCCTAAAAAGACTCATGCTATCTTGACACTCCTTGCCTCTTTTTCGCTCCGCCTCTTTTTCTGCTTCTGTTTTTGTTTCAAATTGACTTTTATCCACCATGATTATTTTTTAGCTTTTATTTATTTAAATTATACAACAAAAAAACAATTCCCGCCACAAAGAAAAATATTTTGTCTCTGTGGATAAGTTAAAAAATATGCTATAATTATTTTATAGTGTTAAATGTCTTTTAATTTTTAATTTTCCTTCGATGAATAAAAAAAATATTGGGATAGTTGCCTTACTTTTAGCAATCGTTGCTCTCGGTTTTTTTCTGAGATTCTATAATATCGAAAACACTCCCCCCGGCGTCTATCCCGATGAAGCGGTCAATGGCATTGATGCAGTCAACGCCATCAAATCCGGACAATACGAGATGTTCTATACCGCCAACAACGGTCGCGAAGGGCTTTTTATGAATATGGTCGCCATGTGCTTTACGCTTTTTGGCATAAGCGTAATGTCTCTTAAACTTCCGGCCATTCTTTGCGGAACACTGGTAGTGTTTGGCACCTATCTTCTGACCAAAGAACTTTTTGGAAAGACTCGCACCGCGCTTATCGCTGGATATTTAGTTGCTGTTTCTTTTTGGGCAATTAACTTTTCTCGCATTTCTTTTCGCGCCAATATGCTTCCGCTCGTTCTGGTTTTTTCTTTCTATTTTCTCTTTCGCGGCCTTCGTACCAAGAAATGGTGGGATTTTGCCATCGGCGGATTAGTTTTTGGCATTGGTATTCACACCTACATCGCCTTTCGCATCGCCCCAGCAATCTTAGTTGTAATGCTCATAAGTTTTCTCTTTTCTCGCAAAAGTTTTTTGAAAGATTATTGGAAGCAAATTTTGGTTTTTGTGATTTTCACAGTGATCTCAGCTTCTCCCATGCTTTACACTTTTTATCTTCATCCGGAATATTTGGAGTCGCGTTCAGCTTCAATTTCCGTGCTTTCTCCGGAAGTTAATGGCGGACATCCGCTTCAAGAATTTTCGCGTAGCCTATTTTTGAGTTTGGTAAAATATAATTTTTGGGGTGATCAAAACTGGCGCCACAATTATCCGCCCTATCCAATTCTGGATGTAATTTCGGGAATTGCCTTTCTTTTTGGCTTAATTTATTCGATGTTACGCCTGATTAATTTATTTTTGAAAAGAGTCTTAAGGAAAGAACGGAATGAAAAGATGGATATTTATCTATTCCTTGTTTCTTGGTTTTTCATAATGCTTGCCCCAGAATTCATGACCACAGAAGGCATGCCCCACGCTCTTCGCGCCATTGGCACCCTACCGGTAACTTTTATTTTCGCCGCCATCGCAATTGAATACTTCCTAGGATACAGCGAAAAATATTCCACGTTCTTTCGAAAATTATCCCTATTTCTTATTCTTCTTTTACTTCTTTTTGTTGGATTGTTTAATGGAATAAAATATCACATTTTTTGGGCATCACAAGTTGAAACTGCCCGTTCTTTCGAAAGTGTCCTTATGGATGTTTCCACTTATCTAAAAACTCTCCCTCCACAAAAAGAAAAGTTTGTCATAGCAGAAAATATGCAAAGAATTCCAATTATGCTTTTCAACCAAGATATGCCAAATTTGGAATTTATTTATTCTGGACAAATTGAATATCTTGAACCAAAAACCAAAGATTTCATAATCATCCTCACGGACAAAAATGACGACGTGATTTCCTATCTGCAAAACAAATTTCCAACCCTAGAAATCAAAGAAACCAAGGATTCTTTTGGACTAAGCTATCACACAATGGAATAAATCTTAAAACAAAAGGTTTATGCGTTTGCCAAAAAGTTATTCCGCACTTTTATCTATCTTTAGCGAAAAAGACTGTTGGTAAATAAACTAGGGGCTAGCTAAAATGAGGAGAAGTCGCTTTTAGGAATAATTTTTTGGCAAATGCATAAATCATAAAAAACAAAAAAATGCAAAAATTCATTGAAAAAAAATACAAACTGCTTGTCGGGATCATTCTCACCTTCATGCTCGTTGTTTCTTTGCTCAATGCTTGGTGGGACAGCGCTATTTTTGATGAAACAGCCCACATTCCGGCCGGGTACTCCTACCTGACGATGCATGACATGCGCCTCAACCCGGAGCATCCGCCACTACTCAAAGATCTGGCCGCTCTACCTTTAGTTTTCATGAACCTCAAATTTGATACCACGCAAAAATTTTGGACGACTGATGTGAATGGCCAATGGGAAGCCGGACACAATCTTTTTTGGCAAATGGGTAATGACGCCGATCAGATAATTTTCTGGGCGCGCATTCCAATCGTTCTTCTTTCTTTGCTTTTCGGCTTATTTATTTTCAAATGGGGCAAGGAACTTTCTGGAATCCTAGGCGGACTTTTGGCTCTCACCCTCTATGCTTTCGATCCAAATATTTTAGGCCACAATCATTTTGTTACTACTGACCTTGGAATCGCTGGTTTTATGATGATTTCTTTTTATTATTTTCTGAAATTTATAAAAGATCCAACGTGGAAAAATGTTACCATCGGTGGTTTTTTTCTGGCGGTTGTTCAACTCACAAAATTCTCTTCGATTCTACTCCTGCCAATTTTTGGTCTTGTCGCAATTATTTATCCTCTAGTCAAAAGAATTCTTGATGAAGAAAAAAGTGTTTTTCTTTTTAAACTAAAAAGATTAGGAGAGTATTTGGGAAAAAGTATCATCGCTTTGGCTTTTTCTCTTTTGGTTGTTTGGCTATTTTACGCTTTCAATAATTATGACATGCCAAAAGAAAAATTGGCCGAAACCATCAATTTTTATTTCAGTCCAACGGATACTAATATTAAAACCATCTACACCAGCAAAGTTCTCTTAGCATTAAACCAAACTGCGTTATTTCGCCCACTCTCCGAATATTTCCTCGGCATTGCAATGGTCTTTAAGCGTGTAGCTGGAGGAAACGGCGCCTACTTCATGGGTCAAGTTTCCGGCACGGCTTTTCCGGCCTATTTTCCAACCGTTTTCGCTTTCAAAGAACCGCTGACTATGCTTCTTCTAATGATCCTGGCTATTCTTATCGCCCTGCAAAATAACCTAAAAACTCTTATTGGCTGTCTTAAAAATTCAACGCAAAAATCGCCCCTATTTTCCAGCTTAGGCAATTATCTGCGTCATAACATTGAAACTCTGTCAATGTTATTTTTTATTTTTCTCTATGCGTATATCAGTATTACTGGCAATCTCAACATTGGGTTTCGCCATCTCTTCCCGATTTTGCCTTTTGCCTACATCCTGACTGCCAAGGTAATTATTGATTTTTGCCAAAAAAGAAAAAATCGCCCCACAAAAATCACCCTGCTATCAATCACCTTTATTCTTGCGTCGCTCCTTGTCATTGAAACGATCTCTGCTTATCCCTACTACATGTCTTATTTTAACCCAATCGCCGGCGGAGCAAAAAAGGGCTATAATTTTGCCACCGATTCCAATGCCGACTGGGGACAAGATATGAAAAGATTGCGAATTTGGATCGATGAATATAACTCTTGTGCAAAAATCAAGTGCGATGCTAATTCTAAATTTGGTTGCCCCTCGAATTGTTATTCAATCGCCAAACCATTCCCTACTCCCGGAAAATCAATCGACAAAATCCGCGTTGACTATTTTGGCGGAGCAGATATTAAATATTACATCAAAGACGAATATATAATGTGGTATGATTCAAAGCGTCCGCTGGAAGTTGGCTGGTATGCCATCTCAACTAACTTTTTGCAAGGCAGTATCTATGACAAAACAAAAAAAGACCAGGATAGTTATCGCTGGACTAGAAACATTAAGCCAGTTTATCAAGTCGGCACTTCGATTTTCATCTACTACGTTAGCGTGGAAGATTTGAAAAGATTGAATCAAGGATAATCCCACCCACCTTTCGCCCACCCTTGAAAATAGAAATAATACCTGTCATTCCCGCGAAGGCGGGAATCCAGGTTCCACTTGTTATAAATTTTAAGTAAGCGAGTTATTAAACCACCCAACTTCTAATTTTTACCAATAAATTCTGTTTTTTTTATCTTCTAGGTCTGAGATGCCTGGATCCCCGACTACTCGGGGATGACGCAAAAAAACTATTTCTTCTTTTTATCTTCTTTCTTCACTTCCGGAACTATAATATTTTCCGTTTCCGCCATTCGTTCTGTTCCTTCCTTGAATTTATAGAAAACTTTATTGGCAATACGCAAATCAATATACTCCAAATCTTTTTGACGTTCTTTTTCTATTTTATGCCCGAGAACAGTTCTGAGCATTAACATCTCCTTTTCCATCCCAACATTTTCGCTAAAATAAATTTTCCAACCATCTTCTGTTTCCACTTTCAAATCCCCTGACATCCGGCTTGGTGTTTCATATTGCTTCTTAAGAACAATACCAGTTTCATCCTCTACATTGCTAGCTAATTTCAAGATGAATTTTCGAAAATCATCCTCAAGTGGATTATTCTCTGTGCTGATCCGCGCGCCAGTAACATCACTCAACACGACTAAATTTTCCCCTTCCAAATCCTCAGCGCTGAAATTGTCAGATCCATAAGCCTCTCCTCTTTCATTTAGCACATAACATTTCAAAGAATCACAAATCAGCATTGTCAGCACTCTTTCTTTGACTGTTATCCTCAAGCCATTTGGAAAAACTTTTTTAATCCACACATTCTCAACTCGCTTAAAGTTATCTTGCAACGCTTTTTCAATTTCCGCTTTTTGCAATAGAATCAAGCTATTCTTATTAACCATTTTAAAATACTTGCCTTTTAATTTTTCCTCGATTGTATTTCTGATTGATTTTTCTTCCAGCTTGTCTAAGCCGGAAATTTTTATCGAAGTAATGCTCAAGAAATCAGAAAAAAACAATGCAAAAACAATAGCCACCAAGAAAATCACTGCTGTGAAATAAAATGCCCACCTGCTGGATATTTTCCTTCTTTTTCTCGCTATCTCGAGGTTATTCCTGCTTTTTTTGTGATTAATTATTTTAATCATACTAAAAACCTAAAATTAAATTTTCCACCACTAAACGCGCGTTAGAATTTGTGTTCGCGATTAATTGCTTACTCTCTTCAACTTTCTCAATAATCCCCAGCGCCTTCAATGGAGAAATTGCAACAAAAAAATTTTTATTCAAAATTACGCTTCGCAAGATAACCACCCAAATGTCCAATTTTTCCAGTAAGGCCGGAATATTTTTACTCAAGCTTTCCGCCAAAAGTAATTTTTCATTTCCATCCATAGAAAATAAGGATTGTAATTCTTTAACAATTTCTCGCCTTTCTTCCAACTTTGTTTTTGAATGCAAAAAATTTTCCAGAAAACCAGGCCGACCAAATGACCAAAAAATCAGCTCCTCCCTATTTAACAAAGTTGTATCTAGCGTTTCGGCCAACTCTTCCTCGGATAAAAGATTAAACCGTTTAATCTGACAACGCGAAACGAGCGTTGGTAATATTTTTTTTTCGTTTTCCACCACAAGGATAATCATGGTATTTTCCGGTGGTTCTTCCAGAATCTTGAGAAGCGCGTTTTGCGCTGATAAATTCAATTTCTCGGCACTACGAATAATCGCCACGCGATAATTTTTTGAAAAAGAAGTCAAGCTAAACTCTCTTTGTAGTCTTTTTATCGCTTCGAGTTTAATTTCTTTCTCTCTGAAAACTCCGTCATTTTCCTCAAGCTCCGGCTCGATGATAAGCAAATTCGGATTTACAACCTCATCTTGCCATCCAGTCACTCTTTCGGCAAATTCCTTGGCTATTAAAAACTTTCCAAGCGCCTGCGGACCGCAAAAAAGATAGCTTTGCACCAAGCTTTTTTTTTCAATTGCCCGATTCAATGAGCTAACTATTTTCCGATTTCCCTTGATTTTCATAAATATTTTCAATAAAATCCATCAATTTCTTTTTAAACTTTTCTTCGCTAAATTCAGCTGCTCGCGCCTTTATCAACTTTTCATCATATTGATTTTCATTTTCCAAAAATCTACGCACACCATCTGCAACTAACTCCGCAGTGGCAAAATCAAAAAATTCTCCAGTCTCTCCTTCCAATAAGATTTCTTTTAATCCACCACTCCGAATTCCCAACACTGGCACACCCCAAAGCATAGCCTCCACAGGCGCGATACCAAAATCATCCAAAGAAGGAAAAATGAATGCGCGTGCGCCAGCATAAATTTTTGATAACTTCTCTTCTGATAAAAACCCAAGAAATTTTATATTTTTTTCCGCAATTGATTTCAGATATTTTTCTTGCTCACCGGTTCCAACCACTATCAATGGCAACTCCAACTTATTGAAAGCTTCAATGACTATGTCAATTTTTTTATACGGAGAAAGTCGAGACACAACCAGAAAATATTTCTTATCGAGAGAATCGGGTAGGGCTACCACCCCTTTGCTATCTTGACCACGCAACGCAGATACGGGCGGATAAATTACCGACGCTTCGCGATTATAGTATTTTCTAATTCTTTTTTTTGTATATTCAGAATTGGCAATCAAATAATCTGGTCGATTCGCAGCCTCAAAATCCCACAAACGAATATAGTTTAAAATAAACCAACTGAAAAAATTAACCAACCAACCTTTTTTTTGCTGTTGCAGATATTCACCATGCATATCCCAAGCAAATCGCATCGGGCTATGCAAATAGGCAACATGAATCGTATCCAAACGAGTTACGATACCTTTTGACCATGCTCCAGAGCTGGAAATGACCAAATCGAAATTGCGCAAATTGAAAGTTTCCGGAGCAACTGGCAAAAATGGTAAGAGCCATTTTTTTCTTTTGTGAAAAAATTTTGGCCATTTTTGCAAAAAAGAAGTTTCAACTTTTCTGCTTCTCATCCACCCGGGAAAATTTTTTCTGTCATACACTAGAGTGTAAATCGGAGCCTTCGGAAACATTTCCGAAAGAACTCGAAGAACTCTTTCCGCTCCGCCAAATTCAACCAAAAAATCATGCACCAAAGCTATTTTTAACTCTTTTTTTTCTTGCATACTTTATACAACATAGTCTTAAGAAGTCGATCCACTCTCAATATTTCTCTTGTGCCAGTTCATTCCAAAAAACACACTCCTCCCCCAACCCTTCTATTCATTTAAAAGTCTTGCAATCAGATCGCCGCAAATTTTCCAACTAAATCTTTTAATATTTTCATAACCCTTACTGATCAAATCATTAGCCATTTCTTCATTTTGCGCAAGAGTGATTATGGCCTCAGCTATAAATTTCGGCTCTGCCGGATTAACCAAAAAGGCGCTTCCATTGGCCACCTCCGGAAGCGAAGAAGTATTTGATGCAATGACTGGAACGCCTTGACTTTGCGCTTCAAGGATCGGGAGGCCAAAGCCCTCATAGAAAGTCGGAAAAAGAAAAATTTGAGCGTTTTTTAGTAATCGCCACTTTCTGCCATTTTTCACAAAACCGGTAACCACAATATCCTCTCTATATTCTGATAATTCAATTCGCTTTTTAATCTCCTCCCACCCATAGCCCGACTTACCACCCAAAACCAATCTATGCTTGGCTCCGGTTCGTTTTTTAAACAAATCGAAAGCTTCAATAATCCCCAGAATATTTTTACGTTTTTCCAATCTTCCGATAAAAAGAAAATAAGGTTTCAAACTCAGCTCTTCTGCGTCATTGCCCAAATCAAGACTATCCGTTATGTCCTCATAACCTTCATAAACAATATTTATTTTATTCTCAGAGATATCATAGAGATTCATCAAGTCTCTTTTGGTGTTCCTGGAAACACTGATGATTTTTTCCGCCCAACGACAAGAATTCTTAATAGAAAACCGCATATACAATCTTTCAAAAAAAGAATATGCCTCTGGCATAATTTCATATTCCAATCCATGCACCGTAACAACTGTTCTTTTTGGATGGAGAAACGGAGCAGTGTGCGCCGGAACAAACAAAACATCCACTGGGTTAAGAAAGAGTTCTAAGGACAGGCCAATTTGAGTCCAAAGACGCGGAAAATAAATTTTTTTAATCCGCCAATTGGCCGGCAAGAAAAAATCCACTTCTTGATAACTACGCAAATACAAAACAATTTGATGTTCTTTCAATCTATTGGTTAATTGTTGAATCACCTGATATGAGTATTCTTCAATTCCAGTTCTTTGTTTTAGAAAAGCTCTTGAGCCGTCAATGCCGATTATCATTGGTTTATAGCTGTTTTAAAATATTTAGATTCTTAAGTTAAAATATTATTTGCTCAACATCATCGTTCGCTTATAGAGATCCAGATTTTCGAGCGCTATCCCAATGCCCTTGATCACGCAAAACAACGCATCATCCGCCACATAACATGGCACACCAATCGTTTTGGTTATGAGTTGATCGAGATTACGTAAAAGCGCTCCACCGCCAGACAGCACCATACCCTTATCCATAATATCAGCCGCGAGCTCCGGTGGAGTTTCTTGCAAAACTTTTTTAATTGCACTAATCACTTCTCTCAGTTCATCTTGAATCGCTTCCGTCACTTCATTGGATGAAATCCTCACGGTTCTCGGCAAACCTCCGGTCAAATCACGTCCTCGCACATCGATATAATCCTCTTTGACTTGTGGAAGAGCTGAGCCAATTTTTATTTTTACATCTTCGGCCGTGCGATCTCCGATTGACAGACTATACTTTCGCTTAATATAATCGGCAATCGCTTGATCAATCTTATTTCCACCAACTCGCGCGCTGTGCGCCGAAACAACTCCACCCAAAGATACCACGGCCACCTCTGATGTTCCTCCGCCAATATCAATAATCATATTGCCAGCGGCATTATTGATTGGAATTCCCGCTCCAATCGCAGCCAGAATTGGCTCTTTCACTACATAAGCAATTTTAGCACCAGCTCTAATTGTAGCATCAATCACTGCTCTGCGTTCAGTCGAAGTTACTCCGGCTGGAATAGATACAATAACCTCCGGCCGAATAAAACGAAATCTGCCACTAACTTTATTGATAAAATATTTGAGCATCGCTTCAGTAATTTTATAATCCGCAATCACGCCATCGCGCATCGGCCGACTGGCAACGATCGTATCCGGCGTGCGCCCAAGCATTTCCTTTGCTTCATTGCCAATGGCAAGCACCTTGTTTTCCAAAAGCGAAATTGCCACCACCGATGGTTCATTGGAAACGATACCTTTGCCTGGAACGAAAACCAAAACATTGGCTGTGCCCAAGTCTATCCCGATCTTCCTTACCAACATAGGTTTTTAGTAAAATAATTAAACATTGGCTTCTCTCTAATTTATTATTTTTTTCAATATTACACCCTTCTTATTTCCGCCCCCAGCTTTTGCAAACGCTCTTCAATTCTTTCATAACCACGATCAACTTGATAAATTTCCTTGATAATTGTTTTACCTTCAGCAATTAGAGCAGCCATAATCAATGACACTCCGGCACGCAAATCAAAACTAGTAATGATTTTACCTTTTAGCTTAGTCGGGCCACTGACTAAAACACGATGCGAATCAACAATCTTCGCCTTAGCTCCCATTTTTTTCAACTCGCCAATATAATTAAAGCGACTTTCATACAGCGAATCATGAATTAGCGTTTCACCTTCAGCTTGTGTCGCAAGCACTCCGAAAGGTGCTTGAACATCCGATGGCACACCAGGATATGTTCGCGTATCCACCTTGGAAATTGCTTGCAATTTTTTAGCTGGAATAACTTCAATCATATTTTTTCCAATCTTAAAATCCGCGCCAAACTCGCGCAACTTTTCCAAAACCAAATCAAGATGATCTTCCCTGGCATTTCGCACCTTAATTGAACTTCCACTTATCACACCCAAAATAAGTAAGGTAGCTGCTTCATTGGCATCAGGAATAACAACATGTGTTGCTTTATGCATTTTTTTTACTCCGCTAATTTCCAAACTATGCGTTCCAAGTCCCTTTATTTTTGCACCAAGCGCAATTAAAAACTTTCCCAAATCTTCCACGTGCGGTTCGCAAGCACAAGCCTTAATGATAGTTTTTCCCGGCATTGCGGCAGCCAACATCATAGCATTTTCCGTAGCCGTTACAGACATTTCTCCTAATGTTAACTTTGTCGCTTTTCTTTTTTGTGCATTAATAATATAGTCTCGATCATTTTGCAAAATATCCACACCCATTTTACGCAATGCTTCAAAATGCGTGCCAAGCGGACGCGCACCGATCACGCAACCGCCAGGTCGATAAAATTTAAACTTATCAAAGCGAGCGCTCAAAGATCCCAGAAGTAAAACGGATGAGCGCAATTTTTTCACCGTTTCCAGGTCTATCTTATCCGGATCAATCTTTTCGTTTTTAACACTAACTTTTCTTTTTCCCAACCAACGGATTTCCGATCCCATGCTGGATAAAATTTCTAACATTCGATAAACATCTTCAATCAATGGAATATTGGAAATAATACACTCTTTTTCCGTCAAAAGTGTTGCCGCCAAAATTGGCGTTGTCGCATTCTTAGAACCACGTACTTCAATTTCTCCTTTAAGCTTTTTTCCACCAATAATTTCAAATGTTTCCATATTTTTAAGTTTAAATATTTTCACCCTTTATCTTAATATTAACTATATATCAAGCCAACCCTTAAGGCAACCTCGAAGCAAAAAAGACACATTGCGTTATGTGTCTTTGCAGAAATAATGCAAGCTATTTTTCAACCCCAATTACCCAATAGTCGAAAGCGATATCGAACTCAGCCGGCTTATCAAGCTTAATTTTAAAGCCAATTCCATTCATCTTTTCAGAGATTACCCAGAAAACCGGGCTTGATCCGACTGGAGTTACAATGATTTTGGAATCGATGGTTACTCCGGCATTCTTAATCAACACTTCTTGTTCACCGATACGAACTATCACCGATCCAACATTATTCTTGAGCGGATCTGAATTTTCACTGACAACATAGTCTTCGGCCTTAACTTTTTTTGCCTCAACTTCTTCAGCCTGAATAACGCTAAGCCCAAGAACACTGCCACTGGCATCTCTATAAACAACCTTGTCTAAATTCATTGCCAGTGAAAAATCAATCACGGCCTTAGTTTGTTCTTGTAAAAGACTCAGTTGATCTTGCATCGCAACTAACTCTTGACTCAACTTCGTCACTTGAAAGTTGGTTTCTTTTTGAATTTCCAGCTTAACAAAGATATCTTTGATGGCCGTGCCTTGATCCGCATTATTCCACAGATCCAACTCCTTCGCATCAACAATCTGTGCCAATGGCCGATAAACTGCCTTGGTTTCAATGTGAATATCTTTAAACTTCAAATTATTATTAGTTTTGAATTTGAAGTAGGCGCGGAAATAGTTTAGATTTTGCCAATCAATTGAACCGGTCTTGATGCCAGAATTCAAGGATAACTTAACTTGATTCCAACCAGGAAGAAAAAACGGATGCGCCGAACTGTTCCATTGCAACTCTCTCTGATCAACTTGATTGCCAAGCTCAGTGTTGAAATCCAAAAAGGCACTTGGATCCTCAATGAAAACATCATAAACAAGGTAGCTTTCTTTGATTTCTTTTTCAGAAAGATCAATTTGATTAGCGCCTGAAAGATTAACTCGCACTTCTTGAAAATTTTCCGGATTGTCATATGCTCCGGAAAATTGACTATCCTCAACAACTTGATTAGAAATAGTTGAAAAGAGCTGATCGCTTACCTCTGCGAATTTATAAAAAGAAACTTCTGTTTTTTCTTGGATATTCTGCGACAAACGCTCATCAACTAAGTTCATTTTAGCGCCTAAGCTATTAATCTGTGAACCGCCAAAATTTAAATTATCCCGCAGAGAACTAATTTTTTGTTGAATGGCAACTTCTTTATTTTGAGAATCGATAGTGAGCGAAGAAAGCGCCTCTGAAAGTTGCTGCATTTCTTTGTTTTGCACATCAAGCGAACCGGAAAAGTCATCAGCCATGGCAGATATGCTATCTATTTGATTTTGTTGAGCCTGCATGGCAGAAATTAAAGTTACTGTAAAAGCGCCATACATTACAACCTTTAACCCATTTTCATCTGTGCTGACAAATTCAGGAAAAACCTGTTCAACTTCTTGAGCGATAAGACCAAAACGAATCGTGTCATCAGATTGCTTCCTCCATTTGAAAGAGACTGGGCGTATTTGATTTATCCGGGTAAGATTATCAAAGCTTGACAAAGATTGAATATCTTTTTTCAGTCTTGCATCAGAAGTGCAAGTCCAAGTTGTAGTGATTGGATTCATTTCGCAATAACCGCTTGAATCTTCAAATCTAACCGGAGCGCCGTCTGTGCTAATCTTCACATGTAAAGCTTTTGCCGGACTCGTCGTCCCAATCCCAACATTACCGGCATAATCAACTACGAAAGGAGATGTATCCGTATAGGTTCCGTCATCATTCACTCTCAGGGCATAAGCATATGTTCCAGTTTGACCGGTTGTAATGTTAAGCGCTGTTCCATCTCCGGCAGCGGCACCAATAATTCCCACCTTAAGAGCCGCTCCATCCACATCCACATCGGCGCTATTATATTCAATTTTAGCTAGATCGCCGGTCCAAGAGGCCGCTGGAGCTCCGGTAGCAGATATATTGAGTAGTCCGCCGGTGGTGAAGGCGGTTGAAGTAGAAGAAAGATAAGCGGCTGTGCCGGTTGTCAAACCATTGGCATTTATGGTGAGCAGTCCGGTCGGGGTTGTGGCGGCATTCGCCGTCATCGTCAAAAGATTTCCGGTGGTGGTCATGACTCCAGCATCAGAGATGGAAGCTATTGTGCCGGTCAGAGTTCCACTGGAAATTTGCAAAGAGTTACCACTTCCGGCGGTGCCGGTTACAGCTCCGGCGGTAGTTATTTTGAGAAGAGATCCGGCAGCTTGGGCGGCCGTTCCTGTTGGTCCGACAATGTTAATAGCTCCTCCGGTGGTGAGGACGGCGGCTCCATTAACATTGATGTTTTGAGCGTAGCCTGAGGTTAGAGCACTGGCGTTGTATGTCAGACCTGTTGTTGTCGTTCCGGTAAAACTTTGCGTCCAAGTGTAGGCGATTTGATTTAAGGTTAAATTAGCATCAAGATCGAGCGTGTCTTCGAAGTCGATGAAGTCAAGCGCATTAGCTCCAACCATTGTACCTGTAACTGTGCCAGTATCTCCAGTTGTGATAATCGCACCGGTAACATTTGGCAATGTCCAGGTGTGATCAGCTGTTGTTTGATCAGCTAAAGTTAGATACCCTTCATAGGCATCAGCTGTTGCCGCTTCAAAAATTATTCCGTTGTTGCCAACTCCAATATTGCCAGCTTCAAAGGCATAATCACCTGAAAGTGTATTGGCAGATTTAATCGTAAGTGTTGCTGTCGGAGCAGTCGTGCCGATGCCGACATTGCCGGCAGTGAAATAAGTAGCATAAATATCTGAAGCTGACAGACGAATCTTGCTGACTCCAGCATAATACAATTCCATCCATCCATTATTATCATCAGATAATAAGCTAATAGCATTATTCTCGTTGTCATCCTCACGTAACACTATTTCACCACCCAAAACAGCCAACTTTGCCGACGGACTCGTCGTCCCAATCCCAACATTACCGGCATAATCAACTACGAAAGGAGATGTATCCGTATAGGTTCCGTCATCATTCACTCTCAGCGCATATCCACCGGATCCGGCTGAAGTAACATTAAGAGCTGTGCCAACAGCCGAAGCGCCTGTTAGGCCAACTTTGAGGACATTTCCTGTAACTCCGGCGTTATTGCCAGAAGCAGTAATGTTGGCAAGATCTCCGATTAATCCAACAGAAGTGGAAGAAAGATTCAAACCCTTGCCACTTGTCAGAGCATTTAATTCCATGTTTAAAAAATTTCCGGTCGTAAGGGATGTCGATTGCAAATCGAGAACACCTAGAGTGTTAGCACCATTTCCAATTGTAGTGGCAGTGTTATTAGTAAGAGCCAGGGTCGCAACCGCATTTGAAGTATTTGAAAGACTAACTCGACCGTCTCCAATTAAATTATTAGCATTAAAAGCATATCCTGAAGCACTTATTTTCTTTCTTGACGACATCTCGCTATCCGTTCCAACTTGAACACTCAAATAATATGTAGCATCCCATTCTAAACTAATTGCATTGTCTCCTGCAGCAGTATCACCAAGGCCAATAGAAAAAATTCCCCCACTTGTTGTTACAGCGCGTGCCGTTGGCGCTCCACAATTGCCCCTTGCCGACCAAAGACAAGTTCCGCCCGAAGCCGCATCATAAATCCGAAAAACCATATTATAGCTCGCATCAGATACATTAACATCCGAAAGATTCGTCAAACGTCCTTGATAATTGATTTCTTTAGTAATAGCCGCTTCGGCTTTTGAAGAATAACAAAACAGAAAAATCAAAATAAGCATTCCTCCCAAAAATGCTGAAAAATTTTTGATTTTTTTTAGCAGATCCTTCTTCATTTTCCGTCTGTTTTTATGTTCTGCGATGTTTGCTATTTTTTTGCTTTATTTAAGCCTACTCGATACTGTATCGGATAGCCTATCGATACCATAATTATACCACAAAAAAACAACCCAAGGAAGAGTTGTCAAAAAATCAGCTGTGGATAACTTTTCCCCCTATTTCTGCATCACATTAACCGATTTAATAAGCGCCGGATTAGGCACAAAAATTGTCATATTTCCATCTTTATCTTCAGAAATTCGATATTTATTTCGAATGTTTTCCGTATTCTTATCATCTAATATTTTCCAAATTAAAATACCTGAAAAAAGCACAACCAAAAGCAAAACGGTTGCCCAACGATAGTTGATCTTAGCTTTTCTGATTTCATCCGCCGGCACCTTAACATTCAAATTTTGCTGATGTTCATAGCTGGACTCAGCTGTCTTTTGAAGATAACTTTTCACGGCACTATCAGTCGTAAACCACTTCCCTTCTCGTTTATATCCTTCCAATTTACCTTTGCGCACCAAAAGACTCAAATAGTCTGCGCTATATGGCGTGAGCTTGCTAGCATCCTTGAGTGAAATTAATTTTAGATTATTTCCTTCCATCAATTTATTGTTTTTGAGTTTCCTCCCAAACTTTTTCTGATACTATTCTAATTACCCATTTCAGCTTTTCAAATTTTTTTCCTCGCGTCATCACGCAAAGCAGATATGGTTTTTCTTTGTTGTATATTATTCCACAATCATGCAATTGAACTGTGTTATCAAGGCTTCTTTCTCCAAATTTATGCGCCACCTTAATGTCATTTGGCACACCAGCTAATAAGCCGTCTTTAAAATCAGACCAAGAAAGAATCTCCAGCGCCTTTTCAGACATCTCCCTGTTAAGGTATGAAGCATTATACAAAATACGAAAAAAAGAAGCATATTCCTTGACTGTCATGAAGTTCTCAACTTCTTTGGATTTTCCCGGGATAGGTAGCGTTAGATCAGTATATATTTTTTCCAAAAAACTTTGATCAATATTCTCCAGAAGTATCCTGGCAGAATCGTTATCAGAATAAACAATCATATCTTTTAGCAATTCTTCGATAGAATATTTTTCATTCTCAATCAACCTAACTCCGGATTCGACATTCCCAATGAACTTCTTCTCTTGATAGTCTTCTTTATAAATAATTTCTTTTTTCAAAAATGCAAGATCATTTTCAGCTTTTTTCAAATAAGCCATCATAATTGGAACCTTAAGAAGACTCGCTGGTGAAAATTTTTCACTTTCATTAAACCCCATCCAGGGACCATTGTTAAGATCACGAAAATAGATCGAAAGATGCTCAACATCAGGATCGCGACTAACTGAAGCTATCATTTTTTGCATACTCGACTCCAATTCTTTGGACCGAATGAAATTCCCTTCGCTGAAACTTTCACACTCCAAAAGTGGATTGATAAATTTGAAGCTATTGCCATTCTGCCTCATTTGGGATATTTGACGCTCCTCGTTGAATCCTCTTTCTTTCTCAAATCTCATTCCCTGTCGATATCCAAAAATAAATATCAGCCCAACCAAAAACAAGATAAGCCATCCGTGATGAATATGGATAAATACTTTAGTTTTCGAAAAATACTTTTGCCAATTTTGCATAAATAAACAAGACCGATAGAATCACTCTTTAATTATTTTAAGCTCTATTCAACATTTTGCAGGACCGAAGCGGCATGCACTAAATCAAAATACGAGCTAGCAGGATCAAAATTATAGATCACGACATCGTTTTCCAGATTAGCAACCTCTTGCATATTGACATTCTTAAGTCCGAGATCATTTCTAACCATTTCTGCCTGTTCTTGCTTGTTTATTTTATATTCAACAGTTGTAACGGCATAATTATTTTCTGGGGCAACGCCACCCAACTTAATCCGATATCCTATCAATTTTAATTTCTTGAACAACTGATCGCTCGAAATTTTATCAACACTTCCCGGAGTAAGGATGGCCACATCTACATTGGATTTCTTGAAAGCACCGGCTTTGGTTCTTTCAGTTGTTTCCATCGGTGGTTTCTCTTCATTTATTGGCACAGAAATTTCCTCGTGAATCATCTTGTCTCTTCTCATTTTTATTCCCCAAATAGCACCCGCGATAATCAAAATGGCGAAAATGATAATTATAATAGTTTTTTTCTTCTTAAATCGCGACTCTTTTGAACGTTCAATGATTGAAGGCAAAAGCTCACCCTGCTCCTTGAAACGCCTAAGCAAATCTTTATTGCGCTTACTTATTGGAATAAATAGTTTTTCGCCCTCTTTAATGTCAAAAGGTTCTCCAATAAAATTTAGCTTGGCAATCATTCTCCACGGTGCCATAAATTTACGACCGAGATCAGCTAGATTATCCCCAAGCTTAACTTGATAAATTGGCATCTTTTCTTTTCCAGCTTCACGAAAATAAAGACCGATCAATCTCACGAGCGTAAACAAAACCACAAAGATTATTGTCAAAAATATCATTCGATAAGGGAAAACCCAAATGGCAATTTCTTTCGAGTCCTCACCAAGACCATCTTCTTCAAATTTAACAGTTGCTTTTATTTTATAGCGACCGAACATGGGCGCCTTCTCCCAAGAGATCATTCCGTCACTGTTTTCGGTTAGTGGAAAAACGACTCCAAGACTTTTGTTGTCGAGCTGTGCAGTTTTTATTCCCAACATATTTCTCACCTCAACCATTGCCGTTGGCGTGATTCTCACATTGCCCTTATTTTTTATTCCAACAGTAAAGATGGTTTTTTTATTAACATCCAAAAGATCTTTAATGAAGCTAGCTACTCCATTTGACTCCAACCGCCAATCAAACCTGGTGATTTCAAAACCTTTCTTCACTTCTCCTGGCACAGTTTCATAAATCCTCACGCCAACTCGACTGATTATTCTTACTCCTGTCATTGTGCCACCAGTATCCACCATTTCTATCTCCTGAATTACAATTCCACCGGCATGATCTCCGGTATCGGCATTTTTAGGAACAGTGAAGGTGAAGGGAATGAGTTTCTCTGTTTTGGGCGGTAACTCAATTTCATTGGCAGCCAATTTCACCCAAGTGCCAACTCCACTGTTCGGATCAGTTTCTGAAGCAAGAGCAAATCCTCCATCCACCGTTGACATTGCATCCACGGCATATATTTTCAGCACTACCGTTTCATCTTTATTATTTATCAGCATCACCGCATCCAGTTTTTCTTCTCCTGCCTTTAGATTATAAATAAACCAAGAAGCAGACGCTTTCACATTATTATCCGGATACGCTGGCAAAATTCCCACGGTATCCGTAACCAGCGCCCGACTTGCCAAAGGAACGAACATAAAAACAAACAAAAAAAACAGAAAAAAAACCATCCTACTTCTTAGGCCATTTTTAGACATAAATTTACTTTAGTTTACATTTTTTTAAATTAACCATTCTGCACTCATAGTAACACTCCTTTTGAAAATCAACAAGATTTCTTTTTTATTTTTGCGGACGAACATAAATCGCTGCCAATCCATCGGCATATTTTTCTTCCCATCCTTGACTGGAAAAAACCACTTTATTTATATAACTATTATACACTAAAACAAATTCCACCTCTTGCCGATTGAGAATATCTTGCCAGTTATCTTTGAAATGCAAAACCTGACCAAACTCTTCGAATACCTTATACTCACCCAACCTCCAGCTTGGCATCCGTCCATCGATATAAACTTTTTTCTCTGGATATTGCCAGATCAGAAACCCCCCCCAATTATATTCATTAAACATTCGCCCTTTGATTGGATTTTCTTTGAGATATTTAACGGCTCCCATCGGATAGGCACCTTCCTTGGCCAATCTGTCAATTGAAGTTGAAATTGGATAAACTATTTCGATCTCTTGTTTGGCGACTAAAAAAACTACGAGGGCCATGACAACTAAAAACCATTTGTTGCGCGTCAACTTAGACAATTCTTGTCCAGCCAATTTATTGACAACCTCAACCCAAAGCGGAATACTGATGATTAGAAAAATTGGCACATGACGCCAACTGCTGAAAGCCAAATAGAGAAAAATCAAAGCTATAACGAGATACACATGACCAATTTTTTTGAAACCAAAAAATAAAAGAACCCCAAAAAGTGTCAAATAGACAACAAATTGGGAGCTACTCGGATTAAGCACTGAAACTGGAAGCCACTCTCCGATAACACTTTTGGCATATGAGTCAAAAATAGTAGTGAACACTTCAACATAAATCCGCCAACCATATGGATTGACAAAAGTCAGAAGAAAAGAAACAAAAGAAATAAGCATCATTTGAAACAAGGCTTGGCCAGTTATTCTTCCGTCTTCAAGATAGCCCCCAATCCAGCGCGAAAATCGCCTTTCCTTTTTTTTACGCAAACCAAATCGAACAAAAAATTTGAAAAGCTCAAAAAAAATAAACAACGCTAAAAGAAAAAGACCAACCGGAAACCCACCGTGAAAATTTGCCCAAGCAAAAAAAATCATCGGCAGAAAAAAAATCTTCTTCGTCTGTGGATCATCTTTAAATTCATAAATAATAAAAATTACCGAGGCAAGTCCAAGAAGACTGAGCATCTGGGGCCTGACACCAAGAATTGGAATGCTGGCAATCAGCCCCATGATTCCCGCGATAATCTTATATTCTAATTCATTTTTCATTCCCAGTGAAACCAAAATAAAAGCAATAGTGGTGATCAGTGCGGAAATTATAGATAAGGTGAAAAGACCAGCCTTTTCAGAAATAACATACATCAACCAGTCCGTCATCCACTCATGCATAACTACTGGAAAATCTGACATCGTATAAGAAAATTGATCGGTTTTAGCCACCTGAAAATGATTTTCCACTAAATATTTTCCGTCACGCAAATGCCAACCCATGTCTGGATCGGTTGGCGGGCGAAGCGCGATAAAAAAAATCAAAGAAAACCCAAGAATTATAAATATTCTTCTCGGATTAAAATAATGAAAAGCAGTGGCAACTTTTTTCAAAAAAAATTTCATTGTTTCTTCTTAAAAATTAAATATCCGTCTTTCTGATAAATCAATTCGTAATCCGGCGAAGCAATCATCTCGATTGAATCTCTTTGCCAATCTGAAACATCCATTTGCAAGGCATAACCAAAATCAGCAAAATGCCTGACGCTTTCACCATAGGGATTCATTCGGTCTAATAAAATATACTCCGCTTCGTTTTTTTTCACAGGAAATCGATAAACTTCTGCGCGCTCCGTAAAATGCGGGCCAAGATTATGCTGAACACTCAATGAAGCCTTGGGAGGAATAAATCTATCCACTTCAGCAATTCTTCTGGCATGAGCGCTGGGATGACTTTCTGCAAAAATGCCAAAACCGGAAATGCCCACTAAACTGAAAAAATTAAAACTCAAAAAAGATGAAATAATAATAGCCAAAATAAATGCTCGTCGCAAAAACCTGTCAACAGCAAACCAACGACTGAAAGCAATGATGCCAGAAAAATATACAAACGGAATAACGATTGCCGAATGATAAAAGAAAATATCATAGGTCATTGAATTGGAACTCAAAAGATTAACAGCAAGGATTGGAAAAATAATGGTAATCGGCCAAGAATACAAAGCCAGCGAAAAAACCGGCAAGACTAAGAAAAATAGGTATGTCAATCTTTCCCTGGATACCATTAACTTAAAAATAACATCTGGATATTTTGTAAGATTGTTGATTATCTCTGGCATACTGGATCCAAGCCAAGCATAACGGCTTTGATATTGACCATTGCCTTCCAAAAGGGCCAGATTTCCATTCTGAGAAAAACTTGGCATAAAGACTGCCAAAACTAGAACGAAATAAGCCAAGGAGCTGACACTCACCCAAGAACCAAACTTTTTTCTTTTTTGGATAAGGAAAGCATAGGAACCCATCATGAAAACCAAGAGAACTAAATGCTCTTGGGAAATTGCCAAAAGAATGCTGCAGATAATAAACGCTTTATTATTTTTCTTTTCCAAAAAATAAAAAGCCCCAGAAGCAAATCCCACCGCAAAACAAACCTCGTGAAAATCATACAGCAAAGCATTGTGGAGAAATGGATTCAAAAGATAACTCAGAAGAAAAATAAGCGCTGCCCAATAATTTTTCAGTTTTTCTTTAGCCAAGAGATAAATCGGAACGGCGCCTAGCCCAACTGACAATGCTTGAAAAATCAAAAGCCACTTTGGACTTGCAAAAATGGCATAAAAAGGCACAAAAAACAAGAGAATGGGACTAAAATGACCGGAGAAATAATTATTTGTGTCAAGCATTCCGACAGAAATTTCAAAAAAACGCCCATGCAAAGTGTTCCAAATCATTTGGTCGTAATTTCCCAAATCATTGAGATATGATTGCAGGGAGTCGTGCCGCCCAAAAGCCAACAAGATGAAAATGAGCACAAAAACAGTTATCGCACAATAAGCCAAAAAATTAAATCGCTCCTTATTTTTCTTATCCAACATTGGCTCGTTTTTCATTTTTGGTTATTCAGAGATTATATGATTCAGAGCTTGTATTCTTAATTGGAAAAACCATTTCTTTAATCAAACTAAAAAATTCAAAAAGAATATTTTTCATATCTCCACTCAATAGCAGTATCCGATTTATTCAATTTATGACTGGAACAACCAAGATTGGAACTGCTTCCGCTAACAAAAAGAATCCAGTATTTATTCTGCGTCCAATCATCTTCAGATCCTTCTTTGATACCATTTATCGTATTTATATAAACACCGTAAGTTTCATCAGTATTTTTTTCATAGCTTATTTTACCCTGTTCTTTCGCCCGCTTCATTACCTCATAGACCGTTTCACCTTCCATAAACTGGATTTCAAATTTACTCTCACCACTTGGTAACTTAATAATAAAATCCAGCGTGAGCGCCTTTTCTTCAAGACTAATTTGCGTTCTTTTTGAATCATCTGAGTCATCTGAGTCATCCGCTTCTCTCTCTTCTTTTTTTTCTAGATATTTCTCATATAATCTTTTATAATCCTTATTTGTCTTGAAAAGCGCTTTCGTCTCTGTGAGATATTTTTTGCATTTTTTTGATTCGTATTTTTTATCACAATATTTTTTCAATTTTTCTTTCAATGCTGAATATTTTTCTGCTTCGGTTTTTGAAACCGAAGTTGCTCCAGCCTTCACTGCTGACACAGCAATCTTGTTTTCCTCTTCCTTTTCTATTTCATCAAAAGGCACTTCACTGATTCCATCTTGATTGACCTCAGAAGCCACTTCTGCCAACTCGCCACCATCCAAGTCAATCTCTGTTTTGCTTGATGGCTGATTTTTGCCAGACAAGTTAGCGTCATTACTTGACTGAACTTTGTGTCCCAAGGAAATTGAGGTAATGAGTATAAATGCAAAAGTAAGCAAAAAAATGCCACTTTGTCTTTCCTTCAAAAAGTTTTTCATATTTTTGACTCTTAAATCTTGCTCGTTCTTAATTTAGGAAAAAATCTTAGTTTTTCTTTCGGCTGAACTGCCAACTCATACAGTCCGAAAATAATCGATGAATAGAATAGATCGCCGGCAATGGTATTTTTGAAAAACGGCACCGCCAAGAGATAACATTCTGTTAGTCCTTGCCAATTATGCGGGTACCAATTACCAAAAGCCCACACAGCAAAATTGGTTGAAAGATAGAAAAAAACCGAACCTAACAATGAATAAGTGAAAAGAGTTAAAATTGATTTATTTTTTCGCATCAGAGTTCCCAGAAAACTGGCAAAAAAAATACCGAAATAAACCGCTACCATTAGTTTCCAGCTATAAAATCCGATGAAAAAATCGCTAGCCAACATGGCCAAAGCTGGCACAAAAATAAAATAGCGCCGGAAATAGAAGCCGGAAAATAGGGAAATTGCCGCCACCGGAGCAAAATTGGCCGGATGAGGCAAGACTCGATAAGTAACCCCAATTAACACAAGAATTAAAAAAACGATTAGCTGTTCACGATATTTTAACATTTTTTTTAAGAATAAAAATTATAAATTGACTCAGTATATTTACACGTTTACCGGCAAGCTTTTCGCGCAAGAATCTCTCTAGCCAACGATAAGCCAACAGAAAACTAACCAAGATAATAAAAAACTTCGCTTTGGGAATGACTTTTCGGTAAGCGCGCAAGTCATCTGACCGTAAATCCGCAAATCCCCTAATTGCTTCTAATATACTACCATCTGTCAAAAACGTGTCAAGAAAGGGACAAAACAACCACCTAGCTGATTAGCTCGATATCTTTCTTGAAAAAACTGAGGATTAGCATTGAGATAAGCACCAGAAAAAAATTGCGAAAGCGCACAGGATTTCTAACCATTCGAAAAAGATTGAAAATTGCTTTCGGTCTGAAATAGAAACTACGAAGCGCTTTTTTGTAAGCCTTCTCTACTTCGGATCTTGCTAAGTCTCCGTGATAGATTGGCATTCGATTGGTTTTTAGTTCCAAAAAATCCAACCAGCCGTCTTTCACTCCCGTTGCAATCATATCCGCATGTACCTTGGATGCCGGCAATGGCTCAAACATATTGAAGGAGGCGAAATCAGTCGGTGATTTTTTGGCAAACTCAATCGTTGCATTCATCGTTTCTACCGTTTCACCGGGAAAACCCAAAATAAAATAAGACACGATTTCAAAACCAATTTTGTGCGCCAGCTCCATCGCTTGCATGTTTTTTCTTGTATCCGTTCTTTTATTCATTAACTTTAAGATTTCATCTGTGCCTGATTCAATCCCGAAATAAATTCGATAACAGCCAGCCTTTTTTAAATACACAAGCATTTCCTCGTCAATACAATCTGTTCTGGCGCGGATTGACCAACTGATGTCAATTTTATTTTCCAAAATCCCCTGACAAACATCGATTACTCTTTGCCGATTGACTGTGAAAAGATCATCAAAAACATTCACTTCACAATAACCCAGCTTTTTAATTTCCAAAAATTCTGCGACTACTCTCTTCGCACTAGCAAATCTGGTTCGCACGCTCCCTGGAATTTTAGCACAAAAAGCACAATTAAACGGACAACCGCGCGATGTCATCATTGTCGTAAATGGCTCCCGAAAAGTTCCAAAATAACGATATTTTCCCTTAAGTAGTCGCCTCGCCGGAAAAGGCAACACATCAAGATCCTTAATTGTTTCTGAGTTACCGTTAATTTTGATTTCACCATTTTCTCGATAAACAATTCCATTCACCTTTCTAAAATCTCCTGCACCAGAAAGCGCCTCAAGTAGTTCGCAAAAGGTATTTTCTGCCTCTCCCATTAGTGCAAGATCGAACTCAGAATTTTTCAATGTTTCTTGCGGATATATTCCGACATGCGGACCACCGACTATAATTTTGATTTTAGGAAAAACTGCTTTCATTACTTTCGCCACTTGAAGTGCCTCACGAATATTAAATGTTGTTAAATACAGACCGAAAATATCCGGCACATTTTTTTTTATTTCCCTCACAAAATCAAGCCTAGTCAGATTCTCAACTCGCAGATCAATTATTTTCACCTGATGACCAGCTTCCATGGCTGAAGAAGCGATGCCTTCTAGCCCCAATGGAGGTGAATCTCCACCATGAATACTCATCCGAAGCAAAAGCTGATGATATTTTTCTGAGTTTTTTTTTGGAAATACGGCCGGACTAATTAGAAGAATTTTCATCATCACAAATGAGAGAAGCTTATTAAGCAAGTTTGCTTTCTGAAATACTAACACTTGGACTGCGCCTGTCAAGCCAAAAAACTGGACTACTAAGCATATCTGTGTTAAATTTGGAATAATTGATTCAAACTACTATGCTAAAATGTTCTGTTGGAATAATGGCCTATAATGAAGAGAAGAACATTGCTCATCTGCTTTTAGCTATCCAAAATCAAAAATTGATCAAACTCGAAATTTCAGAAATTATCGTTGTCGCTAGCGGATGCACCGATCGAACAGAAGAAATAGTTAACAATTTTTCACAAAAAGATTCGCGAATCAAATTAATTAGCCAACTCAAGAGAAAAGGCAAATCTTCCGCCATCAATCTTTGGCTCAAAAATACCACTGGAGAAATCCTAATTTTGGAAAGCGCCGATACAATTCCCAATGAATCAAGCTTAGAAAAACTAACCGCACCTTTTGAAAACAACAGGATTGGAATGACTGGCGCGCATCTTATTCCGGTTGATAATCCTAAAACGCTAATGGGTTTCGCCACGCATCTGCTTTGGCATTTGCACCACATCATCGCCATTGAAACTCCAAAGATGGGTGAAGTGGTAGCTTTTCGCAATATCATAAGTAGCATCCCCGAAAACTCGGCCGTCGATGAAGGCAGTCTTGAAGCGGAAATAGTGAAAAATGGTTACCACCTCGCCTATGCCCCCGAAGCAACGATTAAAAATAAAGGACCGGAAACAATCAGTGATTTTCTCAGTCAAAGACGACGAATTTTTGCCGGACATCTCTGGCTAAAAAATAATTTTAATCATCAAGTTTCAACCATGAACGGAATTAAAATTTTTAAAATCCTGGTAAAAAATCTCAACTGGAATTCGCGGGAAATAATTTTCACACCGCTGGTCATTTTACTGGAAATCTGGGGACGCTTTCTTGGTTGGTATGATTATCGAATTTTGAAAAAAAATCCTGCCATCTGGAACATTGCAAAAAGTACAAAAAATTTATCCCTAAAATCATGACTTACGCCTACCCCAAAAGCAAGCTTTTCTATAGCCAGTACTAGTCCGGGGAAACTCCCCTTATTTCAGGGTCTAGCATAAGCAAAAATAAACATTAGCTAACCACACGCTTTAAAGATTATTTTGGGGTAGGCGTAAGTCGTATAAATATATAAATAATAGAATATGATCAGTCTCATCCCAAAAATTCCCCTCTATAAATCCTACCGTGTTTTTGGCTGGCCGAAACGCTTGCCACTTAATCTCACACTCAATGTTACTTATCATTGCCCATCAAGATGCCGGACTTGCAATATTTGGCAAAAAAAAACTGATGAATTCACGCTAGTAGAATGGAAAAAGACTTTCAAAAGTATCAGGAGTCCTGTCTATTGGCTCATCTTGAGCGGTGGAGAACCTTTTGCCCACAAAGACTTGCCTGAACTGGCAAGACTTGCTTATAATTATCTAAAACCAAAAGTGATCAACATCCCAACAAACGGATTTTTAGTTGATATTATTCCTTCCGCTGTTGAAAAGATTTTGCAAAATTGCCTGACTTCAAAAGTCGTGATCAATTTTTCTCTCGATGGATTGGCAGAAAAACACGATAAAATCAGAAATCTGGAAGGCAGTTTTAAAAATTTGATGCAAAGCTATACCGCTTTGCAAAAAATCAAAAATCCCCGCCTTACCATCGGCGTCCATTCCGTCGTTTCCAAGTTAAACTTTGAAAATTTTCCGGAAATATATAAATTCGTAGAAAAAAATTTGCACCCTGATTCCTACATCACAGAGATTGCCGAAAAAAGAACAGAGCTGGATAATAGAGATTTGAAGATATTTCCTGATGAAAAAGAATATGCCAAGGCAATTGATTTTCTTTTGGAAAAAATGGAACATAAAAAAGCCCACGGATTTTCCAAAATAACCCGCGCTCTGCGCATCAACTATTATGAGATAACCAAAAAAGTCTTACACAAAAAAACGCAAATCATCCCCTGCTACGCCGGCTTTGCTTCCGGTCAAATCTCGGCCGAAGGTGAAGTTTGGAGTTGCTGTGTACGCGGAGAGAATATGGGAAACTTAAGAGATGAAAATTATGACTTTCAAAAAATTTGGTTTGGCAAAAAAGCCGCAAGCTTAAGAAAAAGTATTAAAAATAAGGAATGTTATTGTCCATTAGCTTCCGCCAGCTATACCAGTATGCTAATGGATCCAAAAACATTAATTAAGATTGCTTATAAACTAATAATTAAATGAACATTTTTGTCACTGGAGGCACCGGATTCATCGGCAGACACTTAGTTCGCGCCCTTATTAGAGAAGAGCATTTTGTCTATGTCCTCACGAGAGATAAAATTAAAATTGAAAAACTAGACAATGCCAAAGTTATTCCTATTGAAGGCTGTCTGGAAAATCCACAGTCCTATCGGACTGTCTTTGACAGAAACATCGATATTGTCTATCATCTAGGAGCCATTCCCGGTCAAAAATTGGGCATAAAAGAAACTGATTATCAAAAGATTAACATCTTAGGCACACAAAAACTGCTCGAAATATCCAGACAAAGGATCAAAAAATTCATCTTTTGCAGTAGCATTAACGCTATATCTGACGATAATTTCCAAGATGACCTCTACGGCAAAAGCAAACTCGAGTCGGAAAAACTGGTGCTAAAAGAAACATCTTTTGAAACAATTATTCTCCGTCCGGCAATTGTTTATGGCCCCGGAGACATCAACGCAATGTTCCTTAAGTTGTGCCAGATGATCCAACGAAAAAAGTTTTTTCTTCTGGGCTCAGGAGAAAAAATTATGCCCATCATCTATATCAGTGATCTGATTACCGCCTTTTTGAAAGTCGCAACTATTTCCCAAAACGGTCAAACATTTGAAATCATCAGTCCGGAAATAATTTCTACCAAAGAAATCACTGAACTAATCGCCAGAAATCTGCAAGTTAAGTTACCAAAAATTCACATTCCCATTTGGCTAGCCAGATCAGTGGCCACACTTTTTTGGCCAATACCATTTTTTTTCCGAAAAGATCCGCTAATCACAAATCACCGCATTGACATCCTGACAAAACCCAAGACATTGGATGGCAAAAAAGCCCAAGCAGAATTTAATTTCACGCCACAAGTAAAATTCGCCGACGGTATCAGAATAACCATCGACTGGTATGCAAGAAATGGATTCCTATAAATCAATCAAAAAAATAAGTCTAACCGAAACCTATCAGACGGAAGTGTTGGGCTTGGGAGAAATCTATGAAATTATGTCCGTGGAACACTTGCGAAAAAAACTCTCAAAAACATTTCCCGCCGGAGAACTCTATCTTGTTTCCAACTATTCCCACTCCAAAAGAGGTCTGACTGGAAAAGAATTGATTTCAAAACTAAAAGAACAAGATATCATTATCTGGGAAAAGGGCTTTGTCGATTCTCCGCCTTGGGGTTCCAAGCCACTATCCGCCAGTGAAAAAAAATCCTACGGTTCGGCTGCTATTTTCTTGGCAAAAATTATTTTTTCAATCCTGATTCATTTAGAATTTTTTTGGAGAGGACCAAAAAAATCTCATATGCTGTATTGTTTTTCTAAAAAGTAAAATGGTTTTACAAATTAATTGGCAAGCCTGCTAAAATCTGAAAAAACAATGAACATCCTTCTCATCCATCCAAAGCTAAAGAGCTACCGCCAACCAAAACTTCCTCCTTTGGGAATTTTATTCATTGCCGCTTATTTGGAAAAAAAAGGTCATGCAGTTCGTGTTATCGACTTTAATGTTTGTTCAAAAAATGAATCAGTCAATCAAATACTCAAAGGAATCAATATGGTTGGAATCACCGCCACCACACCAATAATAAAAGAAGCTTGGCGTTTAGCTAGAATCATTAAACGAAGAAACATTCCGGTAATTATTGGTGGCCCACATCCTTCAGCTTTGCCAGAAGAATCTTTGCGGAATGGAGCGGATATTGTTTGCATCGGAGAAGGAGAAGAAACTTTCGCTGAAATAGTTGAAAAATGGCCCAATATCTCTGGTGTCTTGGGAATCTCTCATCTGAAAAATGGTGAAGTAATCCATGAAGCCAAAAGACCTCTTCTGCAAAACCTCGACACACTACCCTTTCCAGCTTATCATCTCTTGGAGGATATGAGCGCCTACACCACACCACAGCCAGTGATCACCGAACCAATGCGCACACTCACGATTATTACCTCGCGCGGTTGTCCCTATCTTTGCAATTATTGCTTCAAGGGGGTTTTTGGTCAAAATTGGCGAGCGCATAGCGCCAAGTATGTCGTCGATCTTTGGCAATATCTTTATGAAAAATTTGATGTCCAACTGGTTGGCATAGAAGATGACACCTTCAATCTTGATTACGGTCGAGTAAAAGAAATTTGCCGATTACTCAAAGAAAGAGGAATAAAAACTCAATGGACCACAGCACAAGGCATAAGAGCGGATCGTGTTGACAAGGAACTTCTCAAATTGATGCAAGAAACTGGATTCATTCGCACTGGATTTGGCATTGAAGCTGGCTCACAAGAAATGATTGCCAAGATTGGAAAAAGTCTGGATCTCAAAAAAGTGCGAGCAGCCATTAGAAGCTGCAAGGAATTGGGCATTGAATCAATTGGCTACTTCATGCTCGGAAACTACGGAGAAAATGAAAAAACGATGGAAGAAACTATTGCGCTAGCTTGCGAACTAAATCCGGATATTGCTCATTTTACCATTGCTGTTCCCCTGCCTGGCTCACCCCTTTTTAAAACAATTGAAAAAGAGGGTCGGTTTATCATTGACGATTGGAATTTATACGGCTACACTAGGGGTCTTTGTTATTTTGAAGTCGGCGAGCTTAAAAAAAAGTTAGTCGAAAAAATGTGGAAAAAAGCTTATCGCAAATTTTATCTCCGTCCAAGAATAATTTGGAAACTTTTAACCAAAAAAGCCACATGGATCTCGCCAGGAACATTTCTCAAAGCTGGTCTATCCTATTTGGGCATAACCAAGAACTAACTCTTGAATTGCAGATAACACATACATTGACCTAATCACGAAATTATGAAAAAAATTATTCTCTTTCAGCCGATTGTCGGACTACTCGATAACATCAAAAGTTCTCCCGGGCTACCTCTGTCATTGCTCAGTGTTGCCAAGTTACTCCCAAAAGAGTTTGAAGTTAAAATTATTGATCAAAGACTTGTTACTGATTGGCGAAAAGAAATCAGAAAGGAATTAACTGAAGATGTCCTTTTTTTTGGCACTACAGCAATGCTTGGACCGCAAATAAAATTCGCTTGCCACGCGTCTTGGTTCGTTAAAAAAATAAACCCAAAAATTCCAGTTGTTTGGGGTGGGCCGCTTGCCAGCGTTCTGCCTGAACAAAGCTTGGCGGAGAAATACATCGACATTATTGTTTATGGAGACGGTGAAATAACCGTTCTAGAGCTAGCTCGAGCGCTTAAAAATAAAACTTCCCTCGAACAAGTTGGTGGAATATTTTTCAAACAAGCTGAAAAAATAATCAAAAATCCTCGAGGTGAAGCGGTTAATATAAATAAGATGCCAGACCTTCCCTATCATTTAGTAGATATACAAAAATACTTGCCGAAAAGAGGGAACATTCCAACCTTAGACATGGAGACTTCCCGTGGTTGTCCGTTTAACTGTCGCTTTTGCTATAACCCGGCTTTCAATCTGCGCCGTTGGCGAGCTTACGATGCAGATTTGATTCTATCCAGAATAAAAAATCTTAAAAAAAAATTTGACATCAAGGGTGTCTGGTTTGTTGATGATGAATTTTTTATTGATCTTGAAAGAGCCAGAAAAATAATTGAGGGTCTCATTGAACTCGACATGAAATGGGAAATTCAAGGAGCTAGAGCCGACTCAATTTTAGCAATGGACGATGACTATTTGAGACTACTCGAAAAAAGCAACTGTCAACAAATTAACATCGGAGCGGAATCTGGTTCCAATCGAATTTTAGAAATGACAGAAAAAAAAATAACCACCGCTCAAATTATAGCCGTTAATAAAAAGCTAAAACCCTACAATATTTCGCCCTGGTTCTATTTCATGTTAGGCTTTCCAGGAGAGACAGAAATTGAACAAAAAATGACAATACATCTTGCAATGCAACTCTTGCGAGAAAATCCCAATACCAAAATTTCTGGCATCGGTTGTTTCACGCCCTATCCTGGCACAGATCTTTTTGATGAAGCCATAAAGCTTGGATACCAAGCTCCCAAAAAACTACTCGAATGGTCAACTTACGGTGTCGATCAAATCAATATTCCTTGGCTCAAAGGCAATATGCGAAAACGCGTTGAAGCCGTTCAATTTGCCTCGTTTTTTGTTGATAATAAGCCTGAAGGAATTGCTGGTTCCTGGATTATAAAGCTCGGCGCCAAGCTCTATCGACCCTTGGCACGCTTTCGCTTCCAACATGATTTCTATGCTTTTCCGCTTGATATTTATCTGGGAAATTTAATTAAGAAAAAACTAGCCAAATGAAATTTCTCTTCATCCAAAAAAATTCCTTTCCGGCAGCTGGACCGATGATAATCTCGGCACTTCTCAAAGAAAATGGTTTTGAGGTTGATTTGCTTTTGGCCACAGAAGAAAAAAAACAACTCATCAAATCAATAAGAAAGTTTGATCCTGATATAGTTGGAATTTCTTGTTTCACTGGACAACACGATTGGACACTGCGCCTTGGACGCGCCATCAAAAAGAAATGGCCAAAAGTTTTGGTCGTTTTAGGCGGACCGCATCCAACATATTATCCCGATATTATCAACGACCCTGGCGTTGACATTATTGCTCGCGGAGAAGCCGAGTATGCTATTTTGGAGCTGATGCAAAATTTGCAAGCAGGAAAAGGCATCGAAAAAATCAAGAATCTTTGGCTTAAAAAAGATGGCCAAATAATCAAAAATGAAATGGACTGCCTGCCGGCCAACCTTGATAAGCTACCATTGCCAGACCGAGCAATTTATTATAAATACAACTTTTTGCGCCGAGTTTCCGTCAAGCAATTCCTTTCCGGTCGTGGCTGTCCGTTTCAATGCACTTTTTGTGCTAATAATATTCTGCGAAAAATCTATAAAAACCAAGGAAATTTTTTACGACGACGCAGCCCTGCTGGCGTCATAGCGGAAATTGTTGACGTGAAAAACAAATATGGACTCAAAACAGTTTCTTTTACTGATGATGTTTTCATTACCGACATCAAATGGCTACAAGAGTTCTTGCCACTTTATAAAGAAAAGATTGGCCTGCCTTTTATGTGTAATGTTACAGCCAATCTTCTCACGGAAAAAATCGTTAAACTTCTTAAAGATAATTGTTGCTATGGAATTTCAATGGGGATTGAGTCGGGTGATGAAGAAATTAGACGCAAAGTTTTGGGCAAGTTTATTTCTAATGAACAAATAATACAAGCGGCTGGTATTGCCAAAAAATACAAACTTCTCCTCAAGACTTACAATATTCTTTGTCTGCCTGAAGAGACAATTGAGAAAGCTCTTGGCACGATGGAGTTGAATGCTAAAATAAAAAGTGACTTCACTGCCTGTTCCCTGCTTCAACCTTTTCCTGATTATGACATCACCGAATATGCCAAAAAAAATGGTTTTCTAGCAAAAGACTTTAGCATCAAAGACGTTAAAGGCGGGATCTATCGTTATTCACCGATTCAACTGCCCGACAAAGAACAGTTCTTCAACCTGCAAAAATTATTTTTCATTGGCGTAAAGATGCCCTGGACTATTCCCTTAATCAAAAAACTAATAAAACTTCCGCCCAATTTTCTTTTCAACCTAGCCGGTCAAGCGATGTATGGCTTCTACATGAGTCGCATTCATCGCATGACCATATTCGATATCATAAACTATGCAATACATATTGATCCTTATGATGTCTAACATTTCATTTTATTCGTCCTAGGCGCAACTTCCAAACGATAATAAGAGCTTCAAGAATAATCGCTTTCGAAATCTTGGATACGCCAGAATGACGATCAATAAAAATAATTGGAATTTCTCCAATAGAAAAACCTTTTTTTGAGGCACGATATTTCATTTCAATTTGAAAAGAATATCCATTGGATTTTACTTTATCCAAATTTATTGCTTCTAACACTTCTTTTGTATAACACTTAAAACCACTGGTTGGATCAGACAGCTTCAGCCCGGTAACTAACCGGACATATTTTCCAGCCAGCAGACTAAGTATTAAGCGGTGCAATGGCCAATTCACGATACTAATACCATTTTTGTAACGTGAGCCAATAACAACTTGCTTATTTTTGATTTTTTCCAAAAAGACTGGGATCATTTGAGGGTTGTGAGAAAAATCCGCGTCCATTTCCATTATATATTCCGCCCCATTTTTTAAAGCATATTTGAAACCAGCAATATATGCCGTTCCTAAACCCATTTTTTTCGGACGCCAAATAAGGTGCACGATTGAATTTTTTTCTTTTAGTGTTTCCACCAATTTTGCTGTCCCATCTGGAGAATTGTCATCGACAATAATAATTTCTAATCCAGAAATTTTCAAACCCAAAACGGCCTTGATTATTTTTTCAATATTTTTCTGTTCGTTATAAGTTGGAATTATTACTGCTATTTTCATTTTTTTAGATCATGAAACAATAATTTAATAATAACAAAGATACCTTTTTAAAGCAAAACAAAAAGCTTTCTAGTGTAAACTGCGATAGAAAGCTTTAACTTTAAAAATCTAAATCAATTTAAGCTGAAGTTAATATTAAAATAGCCACATAAGGAGCAACTTTTTGATCTACTCTTCCATTATAGACAATATTAAACACCACGTTATTAATTCGATAGTTTCCCATTCCAGATCCAGCCGGAGCGGTAACCAGCGCTCTGGCGGCAGCACCAAAAAATTGAGCCGCACCTTTGGTCATTGAAGTTGTAACACCGGAAGTGGCCATAAGTGATCCAGATGTTGGATCCCAAGCAATTTCTGAATTATTTATCCAGTTAATTCCCGTAGCACCATTGGTAACGTATAGGTTATTCAATTGACCGGACACGCTCCAGCCCACTCCGGAACCGCGCAAGTCCCACATGTTTGTCTGAACCATATTGCCCAATGAATTGACCGCCGTTCCAACTGTTATGTCAGGGAAAACCACGTTAGTCATCGCCGAGTGGCCGAATGATCCGGCAATAAAGTTTTGAATCAGATTGGTGGTTGTCGTTGTTGCCAAAGCTCCTGGCAAGTTCAGTGAACCAAACATCATGAACAACATGAAAAGGACTACTGTGGTAGCGATTATTTTTTGTTTTACAGCTTGTTTTTTTGTTTTCATCAAATTTTAAAAACTAAATTCCTAGATTAGCTAATTTTTTTTATTATTTAAGCTGAAGTTAATATTAAAATAGCCACATAAGGAGCAACAACTTGATCAGTTCTTCCGTTATAAACGATGTTAAACATCACGTTATTAATTCGATAGTTTCCCATTCCAAATCCAGCCGGAGCGGTAACCAGCGCTCTGGCGGCAGCACCAAAAAATTGAGCCGCACCTTTGGTCATTGAAGTTGTAACACCAGAAACAGCAATAATCGTCCCCGCTGCTGGATCCCAAGCAATTTCTGAATTATTTACCCAATTTATTCCCCCGGCAGCGTTAGTAACATAAAGATTATTCAATTGACCGGACACGCTCCAGCCCACTCCGGAACCGCGCAAGTCCCACATGTTTGTCTGAACCATATTGCCCAATGAATTGACCGCCGTTCCAACTGTGATGTCGGAAAAGACTACGTTAGTCATCGCTGAGTGACCAAATGATCCGGAAACCATATTTTGAATCAGATTGGTGGTTGTCGTTGTTGCCAAAGCTCCTGGCAATTTCAGTGAACCAAACATCATGAACAACATGAAAAGGACCACTGTGGTAGCGATTATTTTTTGTTTTACAGCTTGTTTTTTTGTTTTCATTTTTATTGTTATTGTTATTGTTATTGTTATTGCTAAATTTATTTCCTAAAAAAATAATTGCCAGCTTTCACCTCAACTTCTGCGCCCACTATT
>CAIMLT010000076.1 GCA_903842445.1 uncultured bacterium | reverse complement strand
TCGGCAGAGAGCGAGTAGGGTATATCTGGTTTATGTTTTTCAAGAGTAAATTTGAGTTTTTTTATTAAGTTCAAATAATGCTCGGCAGTATATTTGCGATTCATAGCAGAAAGAATTTTAGTAGAACCGGATTGAATCGGCAAATGAACATGCTCACAAATCTTTTTTGATTTAGCGATTGTTTCGATTAGTTCATCCGAAAAATCTTTTGGATGCGAAGACATAAACCGAATCCAAAAATTTCCTGAAATTTTTTCAATTTTTTTGAGCAGTTTGGGAAAAGTTATTTTATTAAAAATATAACTATTCACATTTTGCCCTAAGAGGGTTATTTCTTTGTAGTCTTTTTTGAGAAGGTTTTTGATTTCGGAGACTATTTCTTCAGCTGGTCTGGAAATTTCTCGTCCTCTGGCATACGGCACAACGCAATAGGAACAGAAGTTATCGCAGCCGGTCATGATTGGCACCAGCGCTGAGTGCGCGTTATTATATTTTGGAATTATGCTAAGATAGTTGCAGTCAGAATTGAGAGTATTAACAATATTTTCGATGTTTTTTATTTCACAAAAAAAATCAACCTTATCTTTTAGTCTTTTTTGCACATCTTTTCTGTTAGCCAAACAACCCGTGAGAATAATTTTTATTTCTGATTGCGCCTTTCGTAAGGCATGAATAATGCTATATGCTCTATTTTCCGCAGCTTGGCGAATTCCACAGGTGTTGAAAATAACTAAACTAGCCTCAGTGATTTCCGAAGCTAATTTATAATTATTTTTTTCCAATAGGCTGGCAATTCGATCAGAATCACTGACATTCATTTGACAACCAAAGGTTTTAATATAATACTTCATCGCGCTTATTTTTTCTCTCGAATTTCACTGGTGATTTTTTCCACAAACTCTTCAATTTTCAAAGCGACTTGTTCGGGATTATTCCTTTCACGAATCGTAACAGTTCCGGCTTCCATTTCTTTTTCACCAACAACAAGAATATATGGAATTTTTTGTTTTTCGGCATTTCTAATTCTTTTACCGAGAGACTCTGCACTGGCGTCAACTTCAACACGCACTCCCAGGGCGGATAATTTATTTTTTACCGAAAGCGCATAAGCTCCAAATTTTTCCTCAGAAATTGGAACGATGATAGTCTGAACAGGGGAGAGCCAAGTTGGAAACGCGCCAGCGTAGTGTTCAATGAGAATTCCCATAAAGCGTTCAAATGATCCCATGATTGTGCGGTGAATGAGGACGGGGACTTTTTCTTTTCCATCATTGTCAATATACTTACAATCAAATTTAAGGGGCATTTGAAAATCTAGTTGAATGGTTGCGCATTGCCAGGTTCTTCCGATTGCGTCTTTAAGTTGAAAATCAATCTTAGGTCCATAGAAAGCACCGTCTTTTTCCTTGAGACCATAATTTTCGCCATAAAGTTCCTCAAGAATTTTCTTGAGATCTTTTTCGGCTTTTTCCCAAACACTAGCTTCGCCCATAAAATCATTCGGGCGAGTTGAAAGAAAAGCTTTATATTCAAGGCCAAATGGTTTGTAGATTTTATCAACAAGCTGAACCACTTTTTTAATTTCTGATTCAACCTGATCTTCACGAATAAAAATATGTGCATCATCTTGAGTGAATTGTTGAACGCGCAAAAGTCCACCAAGCTGACCGGATTTTTCTTTTCTAGTGATGAGTCCTGGTTCAGCATAACGTAACGGCAAATCGCGATAGGATTTCAAAGAATTATTATAGATCAGAATTGCTCCCGGGCAATCCATTGGACGAAGCGCAAATTGTTTTTCGCCTTTTTCATTTTGAACAAAGTACATGTCATCTTTGTAGTGATCCCAGTGGCCGGATTTTTTCCACATCGAAACATCCAGCATTGAAGGGCAAAGCACCATGTCGTAGTTGAATTCTTTCTGCGAATCCAGCCAGAAATTTTTCAATTCATTATAGATTATGCTGCCTTTGGGATGAAAAAACGGCATACCTGGAGCAACGTCATGAAAAGAAAACAGATCTAGTTCTTTTCCAATCTTCCGATGATCTCTTTTTTCCGCTTCTTCGAGCATGTGCAAATAATCTTTGAGGTCGGATTTATTGGCAAAAGCCACGCCATAAATTCTTTGTAGTTGTTTATTTTTTTCATCCCCGCGCCAATAGGCACCAGAAATTTTAGTAAGCTTAAAACTGTCATTAGGAATTTCTCCGGTTGAGTCTAGATGTGGGCCGGAGCAAAGATCAACAAATGGTCCTGATTTATAGACAGAAACTTTTTCGTTACCTGCTTTGGCTAGATCATTTATTAATTCGACTTTATAATATTGCCCTAATTTTTCAAAATCAGATCTTGCTTCCTCAATTGAAATCTCCGCTCGTTCAAAAGCATGATTAGCTTTAATAATATTTTTCATTTTTTCTTCGATAATTTCCAAATCTTCCGGAATCAAAGTTCTTGGCAAATCAAAATCGTAATAGAAGCCATTTTCAATGGCTGGCCCAATGGCGAATTTAGCCTCAGGGAACATTTCTAAAACCGCAGCCGCCAAAACATGTGAAGTGCTATGCCTTAGGATTTCAATTTTTTCAATAGGATTGCTTTTTGTCATAGTATTATTGTATTAAAATTAGTTAAATAAAAAAATGCCAAAATAATATTAAACTTCGAGTCCCATTTTTCTTTTAAGAAAGAAGGGAGGTTCCACTCGAATTTCCATATCATTTGGACACTCTTTAAAGCTATTTTGTGAGCTTTTTCACAGAAGCTTGGCGATTGGTGAGTTCGCTTCGATGCTTCATTTAATTCATGATTACAGTATAAATGACTTTATGATTGTCGTCAACTTTTTTCTTTACAATTTTGCCATTTAATGCTAGAATGGTATTAGTTAAAAAATGGATAAATAGGCTTAAATTAGCCATTTATCAAAGCAAATCGGGTAATTACTCTAATTCACTCAGTTGAAATAGAGAGGAAAGTCCGGACATTTACCCCGCCTCGGCGGGGAAGGGTAATGGGTAACACCCATACGGAGTAATCCGCGAGGTGCGAGCAGAGACGCTTTTATTAGCGATAATAAGAGCACCCTACTAAGCGCAAGTGCATAGAAGGGTGAGCGTAGTCATAAGCAAGTAGCCAGCCTTCGCTCTAAGGAGCTACGGCCTGGTCTTCGCCGAAGGCTACGATGAAACGGCTAAATCCTTATCTGAATGCAAGGCCGTGTCCTGAAGTAATTCAGGAAGTGCCGCTTGAGGTTTTGAGCAATCAAAATCCTAGATAAATTATTACCTAACACAGAATCCGGCTTATAGATTTGCTTTGATGAATGTTTGTTTTATATATTTTAAAATATCAACATGAAAAAATCTGAATTATTTTTTAGTGCCATTCAAGTTCCGGTTGATTTTGTTATGATAGTTTTGGCCGCGCTAACTGCTTTTTCTGTTCGCAACGTTCCCAGTATTGTTCAAATTAAACCACTCCTATATTCCTTCCCTTTTGATATATACTTGCGGATTGTCCTAATGACCGCACCGCTTTTTTTGATAGTTTATGCCTTCGAGGGCCTATATGATATTCGTTCAACTAGAAAATTCTGGAAAGAAACGCTGAAGATTTTTGGAGCAACATCAATTGGACTCGTGATTATTATTGTAGCAATATTTCTAAAACGAGAATGGTTTTCTTCTCGTTTTATTATTCTAGCTGCTTGGTTTCTCGCCACCATTGATTTCAGAGGATCAAACGCTCCGGGCATGCAC
>CAIMLT010000075.1 GCA_903842445.1 uncultured bacterium | reverse complement strand
TTGACAAGTGTTAAAATCAATGCTATACTTAATTTTTATGTTAATACTTTAGCTCGCTTCTCTTGCTTTGAGTATCTAAACATAAAACATTTAATTTTTTATGTTTAGAGAATTTCTTTCTTGAAAATCTCTTCAAATAAATATGTTTCAAAAACGCTCAAGTCGCGGGACTTTTAGTTCTTCGCGCAGAAATTTTTCCCGTCCCGGTGGTGGACGAAGTTCCACCCCAAGTCGTGGTGGTCAACGAGGTTTCCGTGGAAGCTTTATTAGTATTGATAAGTTTATCAATAAGGCCGCGCCTGTTACTGACATTCCGGCAGAAGCCTATGTTCCAGAGACGCCTTTTGCTGATCTCAAAATCAATAATCGCTTGAAGCAAATAATCGCTCAGCGTGGTTATGCACTTCCGACTGCCATTCAAGACAAAACTATCCCCCATATCCTTCTAGGAAAAGATTTGATCGGCCTTGCTAATACTGGCACCGGGAAAACAGCTGCTTTCCTCATTCCGATGATTAATAAAATGATTGGGAACAAGGAGGAAAAACTTTTAGTCGTTGTCCCTACTCGTGAACTAGCCACTCAGATTCAAGAAGAATTCATTGCCCTAACGCGCGGACTTAATCTTTTTTCTGTGGTAATTATCGGCGGAGCTAACATGCACCGTCAAGTTTCACAATTGCGTTCTAGACCCAACCTTGTCGTTGGCACACCTGGGCGACTAAAAGACTTGGTTCAACAAAGAAAATTAGATCTTTCTCGATTTTCCAATGTTGTTTTGGACGAAGCTGATCAAATGCTCGACATGGGCTTTATTAATGATATAAAATTTTTACTTTCGTTTTTAACCCAAAAAAAACAAACCTTGTTTTTCTCGGCCACGCTACCTCCTGCAATTGAACATCTGATCAAAGATTTTCTCGTTGACCCGGTAAGGATTTCTATTCGCAATCAAGCTACGCCGTCTCAAATTGATCAAGATATCGTTCGCGTGAAGCAAGGCGAGGATAAAATTGAAATTTTACACAACTTACTTAAGGAATCAGCTTTTCAGAAAGTTTTAATTTTTGCCAGAACCAAAAGTAGCACAGAAAAACTTTCCAAAATTCTCTTCAGTCGCGGTTTCAAGACTGAATCAATTCATGGCAACAAATCTCACGGAAAACGCCAAATGGCGCTCAAGATGTTCAAGGAAGATCGCGTGGAAATTCTTGTCGCTACCGACATCGCTGCCAGAGGCCTTGATATTCCCAACGTGAGTCACGTGATCAACTTTGATGTTCCCGCAACATACGAAGACTACATTCACCGCATCGGTCGCACCGGTCGCGCGGACAAAACTGGAATTGCTTTAACTTTTGTTTCCTAGGTTTATTTCGCCTTATCAGAATTTTGGATCAACTTTTTTCATGCTTTACCATGCATCGAAAAAATACAAACTAAGCAATCAAAATTGAATAATTTATTTTCGAAAAAATATCTCTTCAGGATGATCTCCGTTGATTTTTACGCACTCGTTGATATTTTTTTTGCAAGAGAAATTCCTAAGATCAATATTTTGACTATTTAGAAAATCAACTACTGGAAGTTTTTTAACCGAAACATTGACGTTTCTTAAGAAGATATTGCGCGCATGTTTCACCTTGACTGCCGCTCGTATGGAGGATCCGTTAACATTTTTTATGTACACATCATGAATGAGGTCTTTGTCTGGCATGCCCTCAATCACCAAAGCATTACTGCTCCTTTTTAAATAAACATCATAAATATAAATATTTCTAAAAACAGGCAGTCTTTCGCTGTTGGATGATATCCGAGAATCATAATCCATCGTAATTAGAACGCTTCGCTTTGCTTTTTCAATATCATTGCTTTTAGCCCAAATGTTTTCCACGACACCACCTCGCCCAATCATTGATTTTATTTGGATGCCTTCATTCACAGAAACAAATCTGTTGTTTCTAATAAAAACATCACTAACTCCACCTGACATTTCACTGCCGATTGCCACACCACTATGCCCTTCAGTTATTTTGCAATTCTTTATTATAATTCTTTCTGCTGATTTCCCCACTCTCCATCCATCTTTTTCCAATCCGGATTTTATTGAAATAGAGTCATCACTAGTGTGCAAAAAACAATTTTCAACTAGCACATTTCGACTGGAATCTATTACAACTCCATCTCCATTTATGCCTGTAGTTTTCACGTTCACGCCATTAATTGTGATGTTTTTTGAATAGATCATATGAATTGTCCACATTGGGCCATCTTCCAGGTGGATATCTTTTACCAATATATTTTTACAATTTACGAATTGGACAAAGGAAGGCCGCAAACCATCTTCTTCGCCAAAAACTCGCTCGGAAGAATCAATATTGTTATTAACCATTTCCAACAATTTAATCCTGGCTATCGTACTTCTTATTTCACTCCAATCTCTCCAAGGCTGACCATTTCCGATCAAGCGTCCCTTCCCACTAATAGCTATGTTTTGACAATCACGAGCATAAATTAATGGGGAAAAATTATAATATTCCATACCCTGGAAACGAGAAATAACCTGTGGCAAATAATTTTCTCGATTCGAACTGAACATCAATTCCGCACCATCCGCCACTTCCAGATTTATATTGCTTTTCAAATGGATCGCACCAGTCAACCATTTCCCTGCTGGAACCAAAACTGTCCCACCTCCTTGTGTGGCACAATCCGAAACAGCATCATCTATCGCCTTTGTACTTAAAAAAGTCTGATCATCTTTTGCCCCATAACTAGTTATGTTACAAATTCTATCTGGAAAAGAAGGAGCTTTTATCGATCGCGAAATATCAAATTACTTAACTTCGCCTAAAATATTTTTATATAAGAAGGTAAAATATATCCGATTAACAAAAAATAAATACACAAACAGACCAGCCAGCGCTATTAAAAAAACATTTCGAATTTTTCTCCCAAGACTAGACCTAAAAAAAACAATTCCCCTTCTAACACGCTCCGACATAGAACAAAATATATTTTTCACAATTTTAAAAAAATAATTATTTAGTCTTAAAAACTTCTATATAGTTCTTTGGCTTTTCGTTAATTAACAAACTCCAAGCTGGAGTTGCGTTTTTATCTAGAAGCTTTTCTTTGGCAGTTTTCCAAGCACCCTTATAAACAATTGATCCGCGACGAGTCTTCACTATGTAATCCGGAACTAAGCTTGTTTTTCCTAAGAAAAATAATCCATCACCATTGCCCACAACACACCAACTTTCAAGAAAAACGCAATAGCCCTTATGATCAACCCAAACAAATAGATCTTTAGCATTGGGCAGGTGATTGACATATTCAGCCATTTCAAAATTGCCATATCCCCAAGCATCGACAATCATCCGATTTTCGGGAAGCAATATGTTCGTATAATTAAAATAAAATGGTTTGCTTGTCCACAGACTCCAGAAGCTTAAAAGAACAACTCCCGCTGTTATCCAAACTTTATTAATTTTCATTAGATATTTTGAAGAAGCCAGCTCCCAAATTCCTATGCTCGCCAAAAGAAAAGCCAAGGGATAAAGCATCAAGCTATAGCGAATGGTTACTAAAAGTCCTTGCAAAATAACTGCAGTATAAAATGCAATCATAAAAAATAATATCAAAGAAACTATTTTTGCATAGACTGTTTTCTCGACAACCGATTTACCCAAAATAAAAATAACAGCAAAAAGCGCGAGCGGAGTAAGAGAAAAAAGCAAGGGCACTAATTCCAAGATGACCTTTGTGTATATAGCCTCATATTTAAATTCCGTCCCAAGTCCAGCATCAAAAGGAATGTCTCGCATATTCTCACCATAGTCAAAGTTAGTCATCCAAGTGAAAATAATAAAAATAAATAAACCTAAAAATAAACCCGCTAAAAATCGTGGGATATAGCTGACTAGCTTTTTTATTTTTTCTGCAAAAATAGAAACTGCTTTACTGTCATAAAAGAAAGCATCTGCAAATAAAAGGCTAATGGCTAACCCAATTAAAAAAATAAGATATTGAAATCCCCTCAACTTAGTAAATATTCCATAAAAATATTCCGGATTAGTAAAAACTACTGGGAGGAATAAGGAAAACACCGCCAAGGATCCGATAATTAAAAAAATATAAGCCCGCAAAACTTGGATAATTTCTTGAGAACTTATTTTTTTACCCCGTGCTGAGTCAAAAACAATATCCGCCAAAATTATAACCAGCAAAAAAGGAATAAGTATGATGGCGCTATATTTGCTCAATAGAGAAAAACCCAAAAAAAATGCAGAAAAAAAGACAAATTTATTTTCTCTGGACTTTAAATAACTCAGAAAAGCAAAAATAGCCCCGGCCGAAAAAGACCACAGTAAGGAATCAGGATTAATGATTTGTGAGGCACCCAAAAGAATCGGCGAAAGCAAGATAAATGTGGTTGACCAAAGCGCAATCCAGCAATTATCCGTAAATTTCCAAATGAACCAACAAAGCAAAAGGCAAAAAAGACCGTTAAAAATCAACAATGGAAAACGAAACAAAAAATGTATCCTTTCAATCTCTGATGAATTATAGAAACGTTTAATATCATCTTGCAAAAACAAGTTTTCTGCCGGATTACTCTTGAAAAGAAGCGCAACGCCTGAAATATATGCCAAAGAAACTCCAGGTTTATCGTTGATATAAGTCCCACTCAATCTTCCTTCGGAAACAGCCGTCCAATAAGCGCGAATACGCCCGCCAACAGGATTTTCATACATCCAATATCTTTCATCTGCCATTTCAAATTTGGTCAGATGATATAGCCCAAAAGAAATGTAAATGGAAAAAACAAGAACTAAAAATATAGCCACTCCTGCTTTATTATTTTTCCACGATATTCCCATATTTATGAAGCGACGCTACCCTTTAAAATAATTTGGCGCATCTTTCGTGATAGTTACGGTATGCGGATGACTTTCCTTAAAACCAGCTCCTGTTATCCGAATAAACTGGGCATTTTTAGCAAGCTCCGGAATTGTTTTTGTGCCAACATAGCCCATACCGGAACGCAAACCTCCGGTTAATTGATAAATTATTTTTTCCACTGATCCGCGATAAACTGTGCGCCCTTCAATTCCCTCTGGAACAAACTTTACGACTTCTTTAGTATCTCCCTGTCCATAGCGATCTTTTGATCCGCGGAGCATTGCGCCAAGAGATCCCATTCCACGATATGTTTTATACATTAATCCATCAATGAATTCGGTTTCACCTGGTGACTCTTCTGCGCCTGCCAATAAACCACCGAGCATCACGGAGCTTGCACCAAGTGCCAGAGCTTTTGTGATATCGCCGGAATATTTTATTCCTCCATCAGCGATAATCGGCACGTTAATATTTTTTCCTCGCCCACGGATCGCTTCCAAAATTGCCGTGACTTGAGGAACACCAATTCCAGTCACTACTCGCGTCGTGCAGATTGATCCTGGCCCAATCCCAATTTTGACACCGTCTGCTCCGGCTTTGATTAAATCTTTAACAGCTTCGGATGTAGCCACATTACCAGCCACCACATCAACTTTTTGAGTCAATTTATTTTTCTTCAACTTCTTTAACGCATCAAGCACGCCTTTGGAATGTCCATGTGCCGTATCAACAACCAAGACATCTGCTCCGGCTTCAATTAATGCTTCTGCGCGCTTTAAAAGATCAACGCCAACACCAACAGACGCACCAACATAAAGTCTTTTTTTCGCATCTTTATTGGAAAACGGAAATGACTCATTTTTTTCCAAATCTTTTCTGGTTACAATTGATTTTAAAATTCCTTTTTTATCCACCACACAAAGCACAACCAAGTTCTCTTTTCGAATAATCTCATTGGCTTTGGCTAAATTAGCCCCTTCCAGGATTGTTACAAGCTCTGCTGCCGGTTTCATAATTTCCTTAACTTTTTTACCCTTATCTTGAGGCCAAAAATAATAGAGCTCAGTTACAATTCCCAAAAGCTTGCCTTCCAAATCAACAACTGGAATTTTTTTATACCCTTTCTCTTCTCGAATACGATAGACATCATCCACCGTATCCTCTAGGGAAAGCGTAATTGGATCAACCACAAAACCACTTTGATAGCGCTTTACGAGTCGCACCTCTTCTGCCTGCTCGAGAATTGATAAATTCTTGTGAATAATCCCAATTCCACCCTGGAGCGCCATAGCAATCGCCATCTTATGTTCCGTTACTGTATCCATCGGCGAACTAACGATTGGGATTTTAAGCGGAATATTACGCGAAAAGCGACTCTCCAGCTCTGTTTCCGACGGCAAAATTTCCGAGTACTGCGGAACTAATAAAATATCATCATAAGTCAACGCTTCTTGCATAAAGTTGAATTCAATAATAATATAATGATTATAAATCATCTTCCCCAAATAATCAAAGCTGTTCTAAGAATACTAAAAATATGAAAGACCATATTGCTATTTTGGATTTTGGTTCTCAATATACCAATCTAATCGCCAGAAACATTCGTGAGATGAATGTGCTAGCCAAAATCTACCCGCACGATATCGTAGCAGAAGAATTAAAAACCGCTAGTGGAATCATTCTTTCCGGCGGTCCGCAATCAGTCTATGACAAAAATTCCCTCACTGTTGATCCAAAAATTTTAGAATTAGGAATCCCTGTTTTGGGACTTTGTTATGGCCATCAACTGCTCGCACATCTGCTCGGCGGAAAAGTCAAACCTGGAAACGTAAGAGAATATGGTCGCGCCAAGCTAAAACTGAAAGAAAAAACAGAGCTTTTTGATAATGTTCAAAAAACAACTGAGGTTTGGATGAGTCATGGTGATTCAGTTTCGCAGGTTCCCCAAAATTTTTTAATTTACGCTTCGACTTCCGATTGCCCAGTAACAGCTATGGCTAACGAGAAAAACAAAATTTATGGCTTACAATTCCATCCTGAAGTTGATCATACACAAGAAGGCAAAAAAATATTAAAAAATTTCATCTTCAAGATAGCCCAGGCGAAGAAAAATTGGGAAATCAAGGATATCGTAGCGCACTTGATTTCAAAAATAAAAAAACAAGTTGGAAGGAAAAAGGTCTTTGTGCTGGTGAGTGGCGGAGTAGATTCCAATGTGGCTTTTGCGCTTCTCACTAAAGCCTTGGGAAAATCTCGTGTAAAGGGACTCTACATTGACACTGGCTTTATGCGCAAAAATGAATCGCAAGAAATCATCAAAAATTTCCAAAAAATCGGTTTTGATAACTTGGAAGTGATTGATGCGAGCGTTACTTTTTTTGAAAATCTCAAAGGCATCTATGAGCCAGAAATGAAAAGAAAAATTATCGGCCAAACTTTTTTAGATGTTAAAGATAGCGTCACAAAAAAATTAAAATTAAACAGTGCTGAGTGGCTCTTGGGGCAAGGCACAATTTATCCGGACACAATTGAATCAGGTGGAACAAAAAATTCCGACAAAATAAAAACCCATCACAATCGTATCGATGCGATTCAAAAAATGATCGACCTCGGACTTGTCATAGAACCATTGGTTGATTTCTATAAATATGAAGTGCGAGAAATTGGAAAGCTCTTGAAACTTCCCAAAAATCTCATTGAAAGACATCCTTTTCCCGGCCCAGGACTCGCTATTCGCATCTTGTGTTTAAAACAAGAAGAATCTACAGCAAATTTCAAAAAAATAAAAAACAAAGTTAAAAAATTCTATCAAATAAATTACCCAAAAATAAACTCCGCCATTTTACCCATAAGAGCAGTCGGGGTTCAAGGTGATAATCGCACCTATGCCCATCCTCTCGCAATTTGGAAAGAAAGCGCCTGGAAAAAACTGGACGACCTATCTTCTCGCACAACCAATTCTATCCGAGAAATAAATCGAGTTGTTTTACTCTTAAATCCACCTAAAAAAAATGACTTCCGACTTACCAAAAAAGCAACTTGCCTCACAAAAGAGCGCGTTGAAACACTTCGCGAAATTGATGCAATTGTAACAAAAAATATCCGAAAAGATGGGCTGTATAATAAAATTTGGCAATTTCCAGTCGTGCTCATTCCAATTACGGATAAAACTCAAAAAGAATCCATAGTTCTTAGACCGGTAAACACTAGAGACGCAATGACCCTGAACTTCTACCAAATGGATAAAACTATCCTTAAAAAAATAACCAACGCCATTCTTGCCACTGGAAAAATTTCTTATGTATTCTACGACCTAACCAATAAGCCACCAGGAACAACTGAGTGGGAATAAAAATATGTTAGGAAAAAATATTTTGAAAAAAATGCAAAAAGAAGTCGGGGCAAAAATCGATATTTTTTTTGATTCCAATAACGACCATAGCCGCTATCAGGTAAATAAAAAAAATATCAAACGGTGCTTGTTAGAAATATTCCTTTCATTTTCACCTGCAATGAAAATGATAAGCTGATTATCCTTAAAAATCATTCTATTGCAATCAAGGATGATCTCATTACCCAAGTTGAGCCACTTTTAAAAATTAAAAAGCAAAAATTTGATTTGATCTATGACGCTGGAAAACGCGGCGGAACAGTCGTAACTCCAGGACTCATTAATGCTCACGCACATATTCATATGTATCTCCTGCGGAGTGCCATGACACTCGATGAAGAAAAAAGCGTCGATGAAACAATTTCTGGCATGGCACAGTGGCAAAAATTTGAGACAGAAGAATCTTTGTTTTACGCCTCTGTCGGCGACCTAACTGAAGAGCAAAAAAACGGTATTACCACAACATTCACTCATGGACCAGACTTTGAATCCAGCGAGGTTGCGGCGATAATGACAAAGCACAATTTGCTCAATGCTGTCAGCGCAGTGAGTAATTCTCGCCCAACCAATTCACCAGAAATGGTGGAAAAATTACTTGAACAAAAGAATCAATTCTATTCTACTCCTGCCATTTCGCTTCACTATCTCTACAAAACTCCCCTCAAAACTCTGCGCAAGGTGAAAAAAATAATAGATAAATATCAAACACTTCTGACGGTTCACCTCGCAGAAAGCGAAGGTGTCGCAGAAAATACACTGCGTCGTCACGGCATGAGCGAAGTAGAAATCTTAAAAAAATTCAAACTCCTAAATTCCCACACTATCGCCTCACACGCCATCTACATCAAACCAAAAGAGATTATCGAACTAGCCGAAAACCAAGTTGGAATCGTTCACTTACCAACCTCTAATGCGCTACACAAAAGTGGCGTTTTCCCCTTTTGGCAATTTAATGATGCCAATGGGTATAAAAATATTTCCTTAGGCACGGATAGTGTTGTTAGTAAAAATAAACTAGATCTTCTCACTGAAGCCTATCAAGCTCGTATTACCCACCTCTATTCCCGTCCGATCAAATATGGCACACTCTTCAAAATGATGACTGCTAACGGCGCAAGGGTGCTCAATCTCCCTGATCGGGGAAAAATCATTCCTGGAATGAAAGCCGATATTGTTTTTTGGAAACTGCGCGATCGTGGATTTGTGCCATATGATGAAAATAACCCAGCTACGCTCATTGGAAATCTCATCACGCACGGAGGAAGAATGGTTCGCGACCTTATGATTAATGGTAAAATTATCATTAAAGATCGTCGCCACCAATTTGTGAATGAAACAAAACTTCTTGACGAGTTACAAAAAAAGCATATGGAAATGAGAAAAAGAAAAGACAAAAAAAATTAATTTTGTCTTTTCTCAATCAATCTTTTCTTTTTTTAGCTAAAAATCTTTTCCTCTTTTCCTAACTCATTAATCGCCTCAAGCACAAAATTCATCAGTTCATCATTTTTATATTTAACCATCCCTTCCCTCACTCGAGAAAGCGCCTCATCATGCGATAATCCCCCACGCTTAATGGAAGCCTCGTATTGATCAAGGGCGATTAGCGATCTCTCTTCCAGCGCTTCAACATAATCCTCTAAACTTCCAATAACATTGGCGGAAAGAGGAACTTCCGATTCTGGCAAATTATAGGGGTTGATTCCGCGATCAATATGGTGCGAGCCAGCAATGATTCTAGTGTGATCGCTAAGGCTATTTGGATAGCGTTCCAAAATATCATGCGTCCACTGGGCGTGTTTATCCCAAAATTTTCGCATCGTAGTCTTTTCATCAATATCATACTTTTCAAGTGTCTCTCGGGTTTTTGCAACCTGATCAACTTCAAAAATATCGGGAACAGCATCGGACACCAGTAACTCTGAATTTCTGATATTCTCGCACGCAAATATTTTTATAATAACGGCTTGTTCTTCGGGAGTTGCTTCAACTGGCCCAGACTTCCCAATATCGTGCAAAATTGCCGCTATGCGCCCATCAGAACGCTGTTTTTTAGAAAGAGCCGTTTTGGGATATTTTTCAGCATGACGATCTTCCAATAGATTTAAAACATTATCCATCCCCCTTTCAATCCGACGCGCATATTCATTAAACTTAGATCCTTTTTCAAGCAGAACTAGCCGACTAATTATTTCCGCTTGCAACGATTCATGGAAGCCAACTTGCTCTAAGCTGGCAAGCACTTTTTGTCGGAAAATTTCATCTTCCGACCTAGACTCGTCTATATTTTCTATTTTTTCATTTTTAAAAGTTTCAAACATTTTTTTATGCCATGTTATGCTTTTACAATTCTATCTTACTCTTAAAAGCATTTTTGTGAAAGCAAGTAAAAAGCAGCGATCATTCTTTGATGAAAGCTGCTTTTTTTTGTTTTTTTCACAGCAGTCTATTTTTATGCATAAACAGAAGCGAAATAATACCCAAAATCGCATAGACTCCGGCGCAAGTAAGCAAGGCAACCTGCAGAGAATAGGTATCACTTATTAAACCCATAATCGGTCCAATGATCATAAACATTAATCTTCCCATCGCACTTTGCACAGACAAAATTTTCGCCCGCTCATCTGAGTTAACTAGGCCGTTAACATAGCTTTTCATGATCGGATTATTCATGCCGCGCGCCGCATAGAACAACGCGATAAAAATAATCGACCACTTGGCCAAGTGAGCGCCTAGAAAAAAATAGCCAGCTACGGGAAGAATGATGAGCATAAAAAGAGCTTTCTTTCTTCCCAATTTGCTTTCGATTGCATGCACTTTCATAGATACAATCGCACTAATACACATAAATACCGCCCATAATCCTCCAAACATTACAATTGGAATATGAACTGCCTCCCAATAGATCTGAATAAACCAAACCATCGTTAGTGTCGAGGCCGTTATCACCGCGGAATAGATTATGAGCCAACGCAATTCCACATGTTCACGTAAGGAATATTTCATGACGCGCCAGATAGTTGTGATGATATTTTCACGCTTTTGCTTTCTTGGTTTTTCTGCTTCATGAAGCGTCAGCGCGACAGGAATAACAGCGAGCGCCAGCAAAATGTCGAAATAGAGTGGAAAGCGCAAACTCACCAGTGCCAAAAACGATCCCCCAATGAAACTAGTCACTCCTTCGGAAACCATACCGGCACTAGCGCTATTCCCTTCTGTTTTGATGCACGAGGTCAGACCTTGTGTTTGATCGGTATTTTCATAGATTATGGCACTATCTGCACCAGACACAAACGAACACCCGAGCGCTAAAATAATTTCCCCAGCTAAAAATCCCCAGAAAGTGCTAGAAAGCGAATAGAACACGTAGCCCAAGGACGAAACAAGCCCACCAATCACAATCGATTTTTTTCTGCCATAATTATCGGCGAAGTGACCTGTCGGCAATTCAAAAAGAATTACCGCGGCAGAAAACAAAGACTGCAATAAGGTTATCTCCCCCATCGACAACCCATGCTCCTTAAAAAAGAGCACGATAATCGCGATGCTAAACATACCACTTCGCAAAGCGCGAATGATATACATCTTTTGCAAATTGTTCGTCTTACTTTTTAACCAATGCATAATTTTTCTCCTTTTTAAATAAATTGATTAGGACTGCAGATTGTTAAAAAACAACTGCTCAACAAAAAACTCGGCTTTTGTTTAGCCGAGCTTATCCGAGAAAGAAGTTTTTTTTGAAATCCCTTATGGATTTCTCTGGAAAAAAGATGCCTTCAGATAACTACAGCTAAACAAAATATTTTCTGTCATTTTAGGCGCGAAAACACGACCATTATTACAAGTGGTCTCTTTATTAGTATTTAGCTGGTAATTATGCTGCCGCATAAAGGTTTTTAATAAATTAATTGCACTTAAATTAATAACATGCGCCGGATATTTTGTCAATGGCAGCCGTAAGTCATCCTAAAATAAGAGACTATGAAAATTATTTTTTTCTATCTTCATAATAACACTCCCGCTTAACACCCATTCCCCATTATGAAAAACAGTCCTGTCATTTGGAATGACTTCTATCTTTTTGAATCCAACTTTTTCATATAATCTAATTGCGCTTTGATGAAATTCACTGGTTTCAAGGACAACTTTTTCCATTCCCAATTCATTGAAAGCATAATTAAGCATCAGGCTTGTAACTTCCATTCCAATACCTTTCCCCCAATAATTTTTGTCTAAAATAAAGATGTTAAATTCACATTGTTCTTTTCCTTGGAAACTACACAGAGAAGCATAGCCAATAAACGCATCATCTTCAGCATAAATTCCCCAGAACATTTCGTCCTCTTCTTCGGCCAAAAAATTCTTAATATCCGCTATGGTCTTAAAATCAACCATTCTTTTGGCAGAATACAAGTAACCGATTATTTCAATGTCACTAAGCCACTTCAAAAACAAGGAATAATTTTCCTCTGTCAATCCTGCCTTCAGACAAATTCTTTTACCTTTCATATAATTCTAGTTAAAATTTCGCTATTTCATGACTTGAGAACATTAAAAATTATTTTCTTCTAAGTAATGCAATGTTATTGGAAGAAATTTCTTTGAGAGGTTTAACTTTTTCCCTTTCAAAAAAACCAACAAATTCAAACTTGTCATTTTTCTCCACAAGCAGTTTAAATTCTTCTGGAGCAATAATTTTCACCTCATCCTTGTCTATGAACTCCATCTTTTTCCCGTTATCATCAACTTCTAGTTTGATTATTTGAGTCACAACTTGTGATAAAAGATTCCTGGGTACTAATTGGAATGTGGTTTTCACTTTTACCTTACCTCGTTTCATCGTCCATATTTGCGGTTTCCAAAATTTCGGATTTGCCCAATCGATATTCAGATTTTCAATAAGATAAAGTCCGCCGGAATTTAGACAGTCAGCAACTGAGTTTAAATGCGACAAAAGCAAATTATTATTTTTAGTATAAACAATAGAGCCCATCATAATATAAGCAAAGTCAACTTTTTGTTTTAGCGTAAAGTTATTCATGTCGGCTTTCACTTTTTCTATTTTTACGCTCTCTCGCAATGATTCTTTTTTCAAATAATCAAGCATCCCAGAACTGGCATCCAGTCCAATCGCTTTGTAGCCTCTTTTCGCCATTTCTCTGAGTTGCAATGCAGTTCCACAAGCCAAATCCAAAACAGCCTCGACTTTTATCTCTCCATATTTTTTTGTAAACTGCTCAAATAAATTGCCCTGTTTTTTAGGGTCGATAAAACTGAAAGCGATTTCATAATATTTAGCTTGATTATATATTTGTGATTTCATGTTATTTTACGATTCATACTATTAACTCAGCTACCTCCTTTGCGACTGCTTCTGGAGTCAAATCAGATGTATCCACAATCGGACAATTCAATTTTTCAAATGCCTCCTTCATTTGTCCAGAAATATAGATATTGCCATCGATGAATACATTTATCGGTTTTCCGATTACCATCTGTTCCTCATCAAAATAACCATCTTTCGTATAGCGGCCCCGCAGGCGTTCGCGAATTATTTCTGGCTTAGCATCAAGAAATATGAGAGCAATTCCCAATAAATTATCAGATAGAAAATTCTGAAAATCAGCCGGCTTAACGAAACCGCAAATTACCATATTTTTATCCTCTTTTGCCAACGCGATGCCTGTCTCTACCCAATATTTAGTTTCTGATATGCGCCAATTTCCGTCTGCCTTTTCCGGCACGCCCCTTTCGTCGAAATCATGGATTTCATATTTGTCACTTGGCAGAAGTGTTTTGAGATGAGGCATAATAGAAGTCTTGCCGACTCCGTTGACTCCGCTGATGAAATAGATTTTACTCATATTGATTTTAAATTTCTCAATTTCTCAAAAAAATAATCTGGGCTAAAAATTTGAAGTATCCTAAAACCAAGTCTAGCATATGTTCCCCTTTTGTCTATGCAGTCATCGATTTTATAAGTTATCACAAACTTATTGCAAATAAAAAATTTGCCCTATCTAGATAGTTATATCCAAATAGGGCTTTTGTTTTTTAGGGTGAATGACGAGGGTCGGTTTGCCTCATTTCAAACAGCTCTTCGTCTGTAAGCCACCCGACGCCGGGATAGAAAGTTACCTCTTCCTTTTTTCCTTTGATGATTATTTTACCCGTAACTCTGAAAAACTTCTGCCCCTCTAGGATAATCTGAGCTCCCAATGAATCTAGCATTTTTTACCTCCCATCATTGATGTCTATGTCGAGAATAATATCTTGTCCTGTCTCATCTAAAATCACTTCCCGATAAAAACACGACCTGCGATATTTTCCGTCGCCTCCAATCGTGTGACACGCCCGGGCACCATTTATCGGTTCCACGAGAAATAGCAGTGAATTGCCTTCGCAATCAGCCAAGACCTTCTTTAGGCTGAAATATTGCCCCGAGGTACTGCCCTTGATCCAGAGCTCATCACGAGACGTCGACCAAAAAACTGCACGCATTTTTTTAAATGCACACTGCAAAGCTTCATCATCCAGATACGCGAGCGTCAACACCTCCTTGGTTGACTCGATCTGCATAATAACTGGAATCACAAACCGCCCCTTACAAATAATTTTTTCATAAACTTCTGCCAGTTTGTCAAAATTAATGTCCATAACACCCTCCCATTAAATTGTTAAAAAACAAAACGAACCCATTTTCAGGGCTCGTTAATAATGTGTATAGAAAAAAGAAACACCAAAAACCAACCCTCAATTATGGGTTGAAATGATGATTATTTGATTGAAAAAATAATTTTTTCATAAAAATTTTCACAAACTTTTGCGATTAGTCCAAAAAACGAAGTCTAAATCATCTGAGAGATTCATTACTGAATCAATG
>CAIMLT010000074.1 GCA_903842445.1 uncultured bacterium | reverse complement strand
TTAAAATTAAAAAAATCAGAAAAATGGTTAAAAATGTAACGAGGCCAATTCTAGGTAGAATTAAATAATTTGAGATAAAGTTTTGCAAGTTAATTTTTTCAGCGATAGTTTGCCAAGCTTCTTCGGCTTTTTCATTTTCGAAAAAAATAATAAAGCTTAATCCATTGAAGATGAACAAGAATGAGCCAGTCCACCACAAAAAGTGGTTATTCCAAGTTATTTTCCAGGCATCGCGAAAAATTTTTAGGTAATCGATGTTGGGCATAGATTTGTATCGTAAAATCCCTAGTTCGTGTTTATTTCTACCGTTTCAGTTTTTTCTTCGATTGTTTCAGAAGCAGTTGCAGTCGTTTTTGTGGGAATTTCTTCTTCAGTTTTTTTCACCGGCGCAATTCCCATAATTTCATTAAACTCGGCTTGTTCGATGGTTTCTTTTTCTAAAAGAACATTAGAAATCTTAATGAGCAGGTCTTTTCTGTCGATGAGAATTTTTTCGGCAACATTATAAGCATCAGCGATGAATTTTGTAACTTGGTTGTCAATTTCTCTAGCTGTTTCCTCTGAATAATTTTTTTCCTCATGCATTTCTTTGCCTAGAAAGACCATTTCTTCTTTATGTCCAAAAGTGCGTGGTCCTAGATCGCTCATTCCATAGCGCGTTACTAGATTTCGAGCGATAGCTGTCGCTCTTTCCAAATCATTAGACGCTCCAGTTGTGATGTCGCCAAAAGTTAATCTTTCACTTAGATATCCGCCAAGAAAAACAGAAAGCTCGTCAATGAAATAATTACGTGAGTGGAGGGTTTTGTCCTTAGTTGGGGCGTTTAAAGTATATCCGCCTGCGTTTCCACGAGAGATAATGGAAATCTTTTGCACTGGGTCAGCGTGTTTTAGGGTTGAGGCGATGAGAGCATGTCCAGCTTCGTGGTAAGCGATAATCTTTTTTTCATCTTCATCGATTCTGCGGCTCTTTCTTTCTGGCCCAAGAATAACTTTTTCAATTGATTCAGCGAGTTCGTTCATGCCGATAGTTTTTTTGCCACGTCTCGCAGAAAGAATGGCAGCTTCGTTCAGCAGATTGGAAAGATCAGCGCCGGAAAACCCGGGTGTTCTTTGGGCAATAACTCTCAGATCAACTTCTTTAACTAAGGGTTTATTTTTTGAATGAATTTTAAGAATGGCAGATCTTTCTTCGATATCTGGCAAATCCATCACAACTCGGCGGTCAAAGCGACCTGGGCGAAGAAGTGCTGGGTCAAGCACATCTGGGCGATTGGTGGCAGCAATCACAATCACATTAGTGTTAGTGTCAAAACCATCCATTTCGACCAGAATTTGATTTAGAGTTTGTTCTCTTTCGTCGTGTCCTCCACCTAGTCCAGCTCCGCGATGTCTTCCGACAGCATCAATTTCATCAATAAAAACAATTGCCGGTGAATTTTTTTTAGCTTGTTTGAAGAGATCTCTCACTCTTGACGCTCCAACTCCGACAAACATTTCCACGAATTCCGATCCGGAAATATTAAAAAATGGCACATTGGCTTCCCCTGCCACGGCTTTGGCAATTAAGGTTTTGCCAGTTCCGGGAGAACCAAGTAGGAGCACGCCTTTGGGGATTTTAGCGCCCAGACTCAAGAATTTTTTTGGAGTTTTTAAAAACTCGACAATTTCATAAAGTTCTTCTTTGGCTTCCTTGGCTCCGGCAACATCATTAAAAATAATGCGATTTTTTTTATCTTTTGGATCAGAAACGCGTGCTTTTGATGAACCAAAAGAAAGCGCCTGATTATTACCTCTTTGTGCTTGGCGAAGCATAAACCAGATAAAGCCGGCGATGAGAAGAAAAGGCAAAAGGAAAGGCAAAATTGCCGAAAGCCAGAGACTTCCAGCGCCTTCTCCCTTAACAAGAATATTAACGTCTTTAAGCTTTTCATTGTCCACGCCATAATTTTTGAGAGTTTCCGTGATCCCAGCTTCTTTTTCCTTGAGTGCTTTTTCAGTCTTTCCGTCAGCCATGGTAATTTGCAATTCATCATTCGTTACTGTTATTTCTTTGATTTTTTGTTCATTGATTTGAGAGATAAGTGTAGAAAGAGAAATTTCTTCCGGTTTTTTTTCTGGAGTGCCAAAGAGAATAAAGACTCCCGATACGAAAACAAATAAAAATAAAACATAGCTGACATTTCGAAGCAGGTTTTTCATAAATTTTAGTGGGTTATATAAAAATTAAATTATTCCAATATAATCTTATCACCATATCTTGTCATCTTCAATCCCGCGTGGTTTACAATTTGGTTTTTGTTTTTTGTGCTTTTTAAGGATTTTATGATTTCTTCACTGTGGATAAAATTTTGGTGAGAGTTTTTTGGTCTTTTTTGTGCGAGTGCTTTTTGCAAAACTCTTTTCTGAATTGCAATTGGCAGAGCTAGGATTTTTTTTACGCTTAATGTTTTATTTTCCAGCCAAGCTTTTTGGGTTATCTCTTTGATTACGGCATAATCTTCTGAAAAAGTTTGAGCGCTTTTGGAAAGTATTTGTTTTAAATTTGGATTGTAGTTTTTTTCTAAATACGGAATCAGTTTATTTCTGATTTTGTTGCGCAGATAAATCGATTGCAAATTGGTTTTATCAATTCGGTAGCTTAGTTTATTTTCTTTCAAATAGGTGATAATTTCTTTCCTGAAGATTCCAAGCAGTGGTCGGATAATTTTTTCATTTTTCGTTTGCATGGCTGAAAGACCGGCGAGACCTGTTCCGCGAATGACTCTCATCAACACTGTTTCCGCTTGATCATCTGCGTTGTGCGCTACCGCAATCAAATCAAATTTTTTTTCCTTTCGCAATTTCTCAAAAAAATCATAGCGAATGTCGCGTAATTTTTCTTCAGATTTATTTTTTTCTCCAATCTTTGTTTTAAAAATTTTGAGAGACAGATTGTATTTCTTAGCTAATGTTTTGACGAATTTTTCATCTTGAGCGCTATCGGCTCCACGTAAGCCATAATTGATATGAGCAATCGAAAGTTCTAGTTTATATTTCTTTTGCAGTTTAAAAAAAATATCAAGTAGGCAGGTTGAGTCTGGACCTCCGGAAACTCCTAAAATAATTTTGGCTCCTCTTTCAAAAATAGAATTGACAAAAATATAATTTTGGATTTTTTTGACTAAATTAGGCATCGGGGGTAACTTGTGTTTTCTCTAATTCATTTCTGATAATTTCCGCTACTCTCTTAATAGTTTCTTTTAATTTTCCTTCTTCATTTACTATCTTGTAATCATAAATACTTTCATGTTTCATCCATTCTTTCGTATAGTCCATTCTTTCATTCAGATATTCTTCAGAAACAGCTGAATCGCGCCTTTTGATTCTTTGGCGTAGAATTTCTAGCGATGGTGGGGCGATGTAGATTGATTTGATATGGGGAAATTTTGTTTTTGCAGTTATCACGCCTTTATATTCGATTTTCCAAAGCCCAATCTTTTTGGATTTTTCTACGCGCGTCAATTCTTCCTTGGTTACGCCGTAGAAATTGTTGTTATATTCTTGTGCCCACTCTGCCAATTCATCGTTTTTAATTTTTTCTTTAAATTCTCCCTCTGAAATGTAGTAGTAATTAATGCCATGCATTTCACCTGGGCGTATTTTTCTTGTCGTGGAAGTAACTATTTTTTCAACGGGAAGAATTTTTTTCAATCCATCAATAACACTATCCTCTCCAGCGCCAGATGGGCCAGAAATAATAAAGATATTAGACATAAGTTTTGAAAAATAAATTAAACTAAATTTATTCTTTTGATTCTTTCTCTTTTTTGATTTTTTTTTCAGTTGGTTTTTTCACTTCTTCTTTTACTTCGGCTATTTCTTCTTTCTTTGCAGCTTTTTCTTTCTTCACCTTTTTTTCTTTAATTTCTTTGGCGGGTTTTTCTTTGTCAGAAACCAATGTCAGTCCCATGCGGTGTTCGCGTGGTTCAATGGAGAGTATCTTCCAGCTATAATCATCCCCGGTTTTAATAAGATCATGGATGTTTTTGCCCGGATGAGTATCAAGCATTTCGCTAATGTGTGCGAGTCCGTGGATATCATTATCAAGATAAACGAAGGCACCGAAATGATTAATCTTGTGCACTTTTCCAATTACTACGTCCCCGACTTTATATTTATTTGTTGCCTCAGTCCAAGGATCGGCTTGCAGGGCGCGGATGGAAAGCGAAATTTTATCATTATCAATTCCAATGATTTTAGCTTCAACCTTGTCCCCTACTTTTACAATCGTTCTTGGGTTTTCAATCAGTTGCCAAGCTAGTTCAGATATATGCACTAAGCCTTCTACTTTTTCTCTCTCATTGACTTCGCCTTCATCATTTTTTGGCGAAAACTTTACAAAAGCGCCAAAATCAACCACGCCACTGATTTCTCCGGAAATAACATCGCCTAGTTTAAAATTGGAGATAGTTTCTTTGTCGCGGTCGCTTTGAGCGGCTTTTTCGCTGGCGATTAATTTTTCTGCTTCTCGATCTGTATCTAAGACGCAAACTTCAAGTTCTTTTCCGACTAATTTTTTCAGCAAGTTAAGGATCTTGTTTTTATCGCCATCCTCAACGCGGGGATAATTTTTGCTAGAAAGTTGCGAAACTGGCAAAAACCCAGCAATCCCATTTATTTCAATGAGTAGCCCGCCCTTATTGGCACTAATAACTTTTGTCTTTACTTTATCTCCGGCGTCTCTTTTTTGCTCAATGTCTTCCCATGCTTTTTCATAAGATGCTTCACGAATGGATAGCTCGATATAACCTTCTTCATTTTCTAGATCAGTTACTGTGGCAGAAACTTTGTCGCCTATTTTGAGCTTGTTTGTGCCCATCCCGTCTTTTATTTCTTTGCCTAAAACCAAACCCGTTCCAAATGGTCCAAGATCGAGATAAATTTCGCTGGAAGAAACTTCAAGGACTGTTCCAATTATTGTGTCGCCAATGGCAGGAAAGTCAATTGGATTATTTAAAAGCAATTGTTCCATAAAGGATAATTTCTTTTCTTCATCGTTAATTTTTGATACTATTTTTTGTGCATTTTTCGGAGAAGCGGTTTTTTCGTCGCTTAGTTTGTCAACTTCGGTTGCCAATTTAGAGAGAATATCATTCATTTTATTAGATTTTTTGCAGTTGACATTAAGACTGCAGAATAATAATTAAAATGTCAAAAAATATTTATAATAAAAAAATTTCCAAGACACATCGGAAATTATTAAATAAAAGCCAATAATGGCTAGAAAATCAGGGATTAAAACATCCCCTATTCAATTTTTATTAATAATTTAATGTAAATTAAGTATAGCTTAGTTTTTTTATTTTGGCAAGTTTTGTGCCCTCAGTAGGAATCGAACCTACATCTCATCCTTAGGACGGATTTGCTCTATCCATTGAGCTATGAGGGCTATTATAGGTTTGGTGGACCTGAGGAGGGTCGAACTCCTTACCTCTTCCATGCCATGGAAGCGCTCTACCAGCTGAGCTACAGGCCCAATTGCATCTAAAATATTGCTTATTAATCATAACAGCTATTGAGGGAAGTAGTCAATTTAAATCCTTGTTTGCGGTTAAAGACAAAAAATACTACACTAGCACTAAGTATATCCTGGGGCATTTATATGGAAAAAATAGTTGAGAAGATTGCGGAAATCTGGAAAAAAATCAAAAATCAACCAAAAGACATTGGGTTTTTTTATTTGTTTTTATTAACCTTTACGCTTCAAGTTAGAAAGGTAGCGTTTCACTTTCAGATCAATGGATCGTTTAATGAATATTCCGGAGTGTATATTTATGTTTCTGATATATTCTTATGTTGCGCCATTCTAACTCTGGGAATATCTATATTATACAATAAAATATTAAATAAGTCAAGTAAGATTGAGCTTATCCACAAGATAACGTTAGATAAAAAATACAAAATTGGCACTATCCATAAGTTATCAACAGATGTTTTTGTCTTTTTTAAAGCTCTTTTGTTGAGATTGGCACGCGCTTTTGGTTTTAAGGATAGCTTAATTGTTCCACGTGGAACATTATTAAAAAAGCCCGAGGAAGTTTCGCGAGACATGCCTGTAGAGTTGTTCCACGTGGAACAACTTAAAAATTGTTTGTCAAAAACAGACTCATACTTTCGTGCAATTCTGCTAGGGTTACTTTTTATTATGTTCTTTGATCATTATTTGTGGGATATTTGGCAGGGGCAGATTATATTTTGGTTAGTTTGTGGGATATTGGCTGGAAATAGTTGCTTTAATAATTCAGAAAAATGTTCCACGTGGAACATTTTTGTAAAGAAAACTATTTTCTTGATACCATTAGTTCTGGTTTTTTGGTCTATTATTTCTTTCTTTTGGTCAGAAAATCAAGTGGTGGCTATCTATAGATCGGTCAGGCTTTTGTGGCTGTACATCTTTTTTATTTATGTATCGTTGAGATTTTTGCCTTATTGTATGGGAGATATTTCTAATTGTTCCACGTGGA
>CAIMLT010000073.1 GCA_903842445.1 uncultured bacterium | reverse complement strand
GAAATGCCCAGAAAAAATAATGCTCTTTTCAAATTTCTTTTGGAAAATACTAAAAAACAAAATTTTGAAAAACTCACTGGACTAAAGCTTAATCAGTGGATTCTAAGTGAGATTAAAAAATCCTCTCCTGAGAGCCAAATTTCAAAAGAAGCGCTGGAAAAATTGATTGCCTATATTGGCAACGATACTGCGCTAATAAAGCAAGAATTGGAAAAACTAATCAGCTTTTCTGGAAAAGCTATGATAGAAAGTGGAACAATCGATCTGCTTACCAAAGCCAATCTGGATAATAATATTTTTGAAACAATCGAAGCACTTTCCGCTAACAAGAAAAAAAAGGCTTTGGAACTTTTTCATCGTCATCTTGATAAGGGTGATGATCCATTTTATCTTTTTTCGATGTTTGTTTATCAATTTAGAATTCTTTTGCGGATTGCTTCACTTTTGGAAAATGGAATTTTCAGTGAATTTGAAATTGCCAAGCTTACAAAGCTACATCCCTACGTGGTTAAGAAAAGCTTAACTCAAGCCAGAAATTTCGGTGAACAAAAATTAATTACTATCTATAAAAAACTAGGCGCGCTTGACGCGAAAATTAAAACCGGACAAGCCGATATTAAACTTTCTCTGGATAAATTTATTGTGGAATTATAATAACGTAATTAAAAAACCATCTGAAATTTCCAGATGGTTTTTTAATTTCAAAACAAGAAAGCTATTTTTTTAGAACAAGCGCTTTAACAACTTTGTTTAAACGCGATTTCTTTCTGGCGGCGGTATTTTTGTGCATAACGTTCTTCTCAACTGCCTTATCCAGTGCTTTAATAGATTTTTTGAGATATTCGGTCGCTTTTTCCCCATCAGCCTTAGAAATTGCCTCTTTGGTATATTTTATCGCACTTTTAAAAGCTCCTTTGATTTTGCGGTTTTTTTCGGTTTTTCTTTCCGTCACCCGCATATACTTCTTAGCTGCTTTTTTGATTGGCATAAACTTTTTTCTAAATTATTGATAAATTAGTTTTTGAGACACTTAAGTATTTTTAGCACGCTTTTGGGATTTTAGCAAGCTTTTGATCTTTTTTGCCAATAGTCAGTTTTCTTCTCTTTTCATCTAGCCACGAAAATTCAATCCAAATTGCTTGCGCTGGAATGATTTTTTCCAATTTTTCCGCCCATTCAACGATGCAAATATTACGACTATCGGAGACTATTTCTTCCCACCCAAGATTTAAAATATCCTCCGCAGAAACCCGATAAGCATCAAAGTGATAGATTGCATTTATCTTCCTACTTCTTGCTCCCTCTTTACTATTTATTGCTCTCTGTTCACTGAGTACTGTCTTGTATTCTTTCATCACCACAAAAGTCGGGCTAGTGTAGGGTTTTTCTGCGCCTAAGCCTGAAAGAAGTCCTTGCGTAAAAGTAGTTTTTCCAGCTCCTAATTCACCGGAAAGACAGATAACTTCCCCGCCGAAAAGCTCCTTAGCCAATAATTTCCCAAGCTTTTTGGTCTCACTAAAATTTTGCGTAATAAATTCAGTTTGCATAATCTAAGCTTAGCGGATTTTGGGAAAAAGGGAAGAGCAGTTTGCCAAGTTTACAAAAATAACCATTAGATTATAATGAAGCTAATCAAAAAATCTACTTAATTTCTAATTCTTCTAAAAAATACATGAAAAAATTGGCAATTTTGGGAAGCACGGGAAATGTTGGAACGCAGGTTTTGGATGTTATTGATATGTATCCAGACAAATTTCAAATTATTGCGCTCTCAGGCAATGGCAATATCAAACTACTCAAAAAACAAATTGAAAAATACAAACCTCTCTATGTCGGAGTGACCGATGAAAAAAAAGCTCGCGAGTTGAAAAAAGAAATTACTATTCCAATTTTTTCTGGAAATGAAGCTTTGATAAAAATTTCCGATCTTCCGGAATTTGATACCCTTATAAACTCTGTGGTTGGTCTCGCTGGAATCGAGACGACGCTCCGAGCAATTGAAAACAAAAAGGATGTAGCGTTGGCTAATAAAGAAACATTGGTTTCGGCTGGAGAGATCGTTATGCAAAAAGCAAAGGAGTATGGCGTGAAAATTATGCCGATTGATTCCGAGCATAGCGCACTCTTTCAATGCTTGAACGGCGAAGACATTAAGGCTGTTCATCAACTAGTGATTACTTGTTCTGGCGGAGCGCTCAGAGATAAAACTAAAGAGGAAATTGAAAATGCCAGCGTGGAAGATGCTTTGGGACACAAAACTTGGAGCATGGGGCAAAAAATCACAATCGATTCGGCGACTCTCATGAATAAAGGGTTTGAAGTTATTGAGGCGATGTGGCTCTATTCTATGCCAATTGAAAAAATTAAGGTGGTAGTTCATCCGGAAAGCATAATCCATTCGATGGTGAAATATTCAGATGCGAGTATTATCGCGCAAATGTCTGATCCGGATATGCGCCTCCCGATTCAATATGCTCTTTCTTATCCCGAACGCTGGAACGCACCCATAAAACATTTTGATTTTTCTAAAAACCTCACCTTCAAAGAACCGGACCTAGAAAGATTTCCTTGTTTAGATTTAGCTTTTTGGGCCGCTAAAGAATTGGGAACTTTGCCGGCTGTTATGAACGCCGCTAATGATTTTATGGTGCAAAAATTTTTGAACAGAGAATGCAGATTTATGGATATCTATACAACTATAAAAAATGTTATGAAAAAACATGAAAATATCAAACATCCAACGCTAACCGACATTCAACATTCTATTAGCTGGGCCACGGAAGAAGCAAAAAAAACTTTGGGAGAAAAATTCGCAGTCAATAAGCTAAAATTATGAACATTGCCATTATCCTAGCCTCAGGCATGGGGAAAAGAATGAAGGCTGGAAAAAACAAAACGCTCTTAAATTTGGGTGGAAAGCCGCTGGTTTTTTATGCTTTGGAAAAATTTCAAAAATCAAAATCAATTGAAGGTATTATTCTTGTTGTCAAAGAAGGTGAAGAAAAAATTTTTCGGCGTATTGTTGAAAAGTATGCCTTCAAAAAAGTTTTGGCTATTATCTTTGGCGGGGAAGAACGGCAAGATAGCGGGTACAATGGAGTGAATTTTATCAAAGAAAATATTGAAAAACAAAAAGATCTCATCGTGCTTTTTCATAATGGCGCCAATCCTTTTGTGACCGAAGATGAAATAGCAAGTGTCATCTTAAACGCGAAAAAAAATGGAGCTGCGGTTGTGGCGCATAAAACCAAAGACACGATTCGCAAGGTCAACCCAAAAGGAATTTCCCTGGGCGTAATTGATCGAAAAAATCTTTGGAATATGCAAACTCCGCAAGCCATAAAATTCCCCTTGGCACAAAAAGCCTTCGAAAAAGCCAGGCGCGATAATTTCTTGGGCACAGATGATGTGTCTTTGGTCGAAAACCTAGGAAAGAAAGTGAAAGTTATTGAGGCTTCAGAAAATAATTTCAAGATAACAACGCCCCTTGACCTTGAGCTTGCAAAAATAGTCCTAATAAATTTAGCAAAAAAATATGTTTAGAGTTGGTTTTGGACAAGATAGTCACCGCTTTTCCAGTGATGGAAATAGAAAGTTAATTTTAGGCGGAATGGAATTACAAGAAGAATGTGGATTGGAAGCTAGCTCTGATGGAGATTTGGTTTTGCATGCCATTTGCGCCGCTATCGAACAAGCTCTTGGCAGGGTTAATTTTTCAGTCTATGCTGATGAATTGTGCCAAAACGGCATCACTGATAGTAAGGAATACTTAAAAATAGCCCTCTCTCATCTCAAGGAAGACGGATATATTATTAATAATTTAGGCCTATCAATCGAAGCTAAAAAACCTAAAATTTTGCCAATTGAAGATCGAATAAAAACTAACCTAGCTAAAATGCTTAAGTTGAAAAAAAGCCAAATCGGAATAAATGCCACCTCTGGGGATGGACTAACTGCTTTTGGCCGAGGAGAGGGAATGCAAGTTTTTGTAATTATTAGCTTAGTCAAAGATGAAAATAATTAAAGCAAAATCTCCCGCCAAGTTAAATCTGGCACTCGAGGTTATTAAAAAACTTACAAATGGTTTTCATGAGATCCGCACTGTGATGCTGAAATCAGAAAATCTATTTGACGAACTTAAGTTTATTTTTGATGAGAAAAAAGCGGGTATAAAAATTACCTGCAATAATTCTGCCGTCCCAATAGATGAAAAAAATATCTGCTGGAAAATTGCCGAGCAGTTTTTCCAAAAAACAGGCACTTGTGTCGGGCTTGAGATACAAATTAACAAAAATATCCCATTGGCTTCTGGAATGGGTGGGGGCAGTTCAAATGGGGCAACAGTCCTCTTGGCCATAAACAGACACTTTGGAGATATTTTAACTGAAAAAGAGCTTATTACTTTGGCCGCAAAAGTTGGAAAAGATATCCCATTTTTTATTTCTAAGACAAGAGCGGCCAGTATAACTGGTATGGGCGAAAAAATCAGACCTCTAAAAAATTTTCCTCGACTCGCAATCTTAGTCATTAATCCAAAAGGAGAAATTCCTACTCCCTGGGCCTATGGAGAATTGGACCAGACATTGCTTTTTATGAATGACATAGAAAGAAAAAATATCTCCCAAGAACTCATTAAAAACAAGTCAGCTATCAAAAAAATGAGTTGTTATCTATATAATGATTTTTCTATTGTAGCAAAAAATAAATATCCAATAATAGAAGCGCTGGAAAAAGCAACCCTCTCTTTCGGCGCTATCGGAGCCTCAATCACAGGAAAGGGTCCAACAGTTTTTGGAATTTTTCAAAATAAAGAATCTGCATTAGAAGCAAGAAAAATTCTCAAGAAATATCATCCACAGTTTTTTATAGAACTAGCTTAAATTTTTAAAGGACTAAAGTCATATGAAAAAATACAAATCACGCGTCGTAAAAGTCGGACCATATAAATTAGGTGGTGGAAATCCGGTGCGCGTGCAATCAATGTGTAATACCGATACACGTGACGTCACAGCAACAGTCAAGCAAATCCTAGAACTGGAAAAAGCCGGTTGCGAAATTGTGCGCGTGGCAATTCCTGACATGGAGGCGGCCAAGGCAATTTCCAAAATCAAAAAGCAAATTCATATTCCCCTGGTGGCCGACATTCATTTTGATTATAAATTAGCCCTGGAAGTAATTTCTCAAGGCATTGATAAGGTTCGCATTAACCCAGGCAATATTGGCTCGGAAGATAATGTTAAAGCGGTTGTTAAGGCTTGCAAAAAAAATAAAGTGCCAATCAGAATTGGAATTAACGGCGGATCTTTGGAAAAAGATATTCTTAAAAAATATAAAGACAAGGTAACAGCGGAGGGCATGGTCGAATCAGCCATGCGCCATATTAGAATTTTGGAAAAATATAAATTCAAAGATATTTTGGTTTCTCTCAAAGCTTCGGACATTGAGAGGACAGTTGAAGCTTATCGCCTCCTTGCTAAAAAAGTTGATTATCCGCTTCATATTGGCGTAACCGAAGCCGGCACAATTTTTCGCGGAACAGTTATGTCTTCAATCGGCCTAGGAATTCTGCTCTACGATGGCATCGGTGCGACTCTACGCGTTTCCCTGACTGCCGATCCGGTTGAAGAAATGAAAGTAGCTTGGGAAATTTTGAAATCTCTAAAACTTAGAAAAAAGGGCGTGACAGTCACAAGTTGTCCGACTTGCGGGCGAACACAAATTGATCTTATTAATTTAGCTAAAAAAGTGGAAGAAGCTGTAAAGGACATTAATAAGGATTTGCGTATCGCCGTTATGGGATGTGTTGTAAACGGCCCCGGCGAAGCGCGTGAAGCTGATATTGGCGTTGCCGGTGGCAAAGGCATGGGCGCAATTTTTGTTAAGGGCAAGGTGATTAAATCTGTTAAGGAAAAAGATATCCTTAAAACACTCTTAGAAGAAATTGAGAAATTGTAACCAGCTTATTTTAAATTTGTTTTAAAAAAATTTCGTCTAGGCGAGATTTTTTTTAAAATCTATCAGAAATAACCTTAAAAAAACTTAAATTTGACACGCCATAAAATCCTTGCTACCTTGAAATACTACCTAAAAACCTAATGCCTATTTTCTATGAGCCTAGAGCCTCAAGAACAATTTAAGAAGTTTATCACCAACGCCAAAGATGTTCTTATTTTCATCCCCGAAAATCCTGGTTTTGATGCTATTGGCAGTTCATTCGCTTTAGCTTTTTTTCTGGAAAATAGCAATGTCCAAGCCACAATTGTTTCTGGAAAAAAACTAACTGAAACAAAATTTGAATTTCTTCCCCGTCCAAAAAACATTACTTCCGAAATTTCCGGTGCCAGAGAATTTGTTTTGTCTTTTGACACTAGCCGTAATAAGATTATGGGAATCCGCCAAGAAACAATTGGGAATGCTTTCAATGTCTATCTAACTCCTGAAAAGGGATCGATAGATCCCCGTGATTTTTCTTTTATTCTGGCTAAATTTAAATATGATCTTCTTGTTGTTTTAGACAACCCAGATTTGGAAAGTCTTGGACAAACTTATCTCAATAACTCTGATTTGTTTTTTGAAGTGCCCGTGATCAACATTGATCATCGGAGTAATAATGAAAACTTTGGTCAAATAAATCTAGTAGATATTACCGCATCATCTTGTGCGGAAATTTTAAAACCGGTTTTGGAAAATATTAATCTCTCGAGTTTTGATGAAAATATTGCGACTTGTCTTTTAGTGGGAATTATTGGAGCGACTGGAAATTTCAAGAAAAAAAACACCACCCCAAAATCTCTTCTGGCAGCTGCCAGTTTAATGGATGGAGGTGCTGACCAACAAGGAATCATTCGCTGGCTCTATAAAACTCAACCGCTTTCGATTCTAAAACTGCTTGGACGCGTTATGAGTAAACTGCATTGGGAAGAAAAAGCCAAACTAGCTTGGGCCAATCTAAGTTTGGAGGATTTTGTTCAAAGTCGAACAACGCCAGAGAATTTACCAATAATATTGGAAAAGTTGCAAGAAAGTTACAGTGATGGCCAGATATTCATGACTCTTTACAACGACACGCCCAATAGCTCTCTCGCAATCATAAAGACCGTTAACACAGAGCTTCTGCAAAAAATATCCTTGCTTTTTGGAACAACAGTCCATGATGAAATTTTAGAAACCAGAATTAACGAGAGCGATCTGGTTTTGGCCGCGAAGACTATTCAAGCAAAAATTGAGAATGCTCAATAATCAATAAAGCATTCATTTTATAAAAACGGCTCGAGGAACTTCCAGCTGTTTTTTTGTTTTTTATTTTTATGTTAGAATAAAGCTACAAAAAAACTTTTTTAAACAAAAATATGATAAAAATTACAAAAAAAACGACTGGGGATGCAGAAGAAAAAAAAGCCCTTTCCGATAAATTAATCACCAACCTGCAACATCATTCCGAAGAAGAGGAAACCGCCCAATTTGCTGCTTCGCTTGAACTGCCATACATCGATACTAATATTGTTCCTGTTTCCATTGATAGCTTAAAGCTAATCGAAGAAGGTGATGCCAGAAAATTTGGCCTCGCTGTTATCCAAAAAAAATCAAAACTGGCCACAATCGTCGCCACTGACCCCCGAAGAGAAGGTGTGAAAGAATTTCTTGAAAATTTTGCAGAAAGGCTTGGCCTAAAAATAAAACTCTTCATTATTTCTCATCATAACTTTGAAACAGTTCTGGAAAAATACAAAAAGATTGTTTTTTCTGAAATTTTAGACCAATTAAACTTAACTATTTCTGACAAGGAACTGAGTGCTTTTGAGGCTGCTATTAAAAATTTAGTTACTCTCAAAGAAAGAATCAAAGAGATGCCCATAACAGAAGTTATGAACATTATTATGGCCGGAGCTTATTCACTAGGGGCTTCTGACGTCCACATAGAGCCACAAGAAAACGAGTTTCGCTTGCGCTATCGTATTGATGGTGTCTTGCAAGATGTGGCTTTTTTTCCACTTAATATTCACAAAAGGATTGCCACAAGAATTAAAATGATGTCCGGCATGAAAATAAATTTGGGAGATATGGCTCAGGATGGAACATTTGAAATCAACTTGGCTAAAAAAAGGATTGCCATTCGCGCATCATCAATTCCGGGAAGTTTTGGTGAATCAATCGTAATGCGGCTTCTCGATCCTGATTCGATTAATGTCCAGATTGAACAATTGGGATTGCAAGGATTAGCCTATGAAATAATCCAAAAACAAATCGAAGCTCCTAATGGCATGATTCTCACAACTGGCCCAACCGGTAGCGGAAAAACCACCACGCTCTATGCTATTATCAGCAAACTAAATACACCCGATAAAAAAATAATCACGATAGAAGACCCAATCGAATATCAACTAAAAGGTGTTTCTCAAACCCAAATCGAAAAAGATCGTGGCTATACTTTTGCTAATGGTCTTCGCGCAATTGTGCGTCAAGACCCAGATATTATTTTAGTTGGTGAAATTCGGGATGATGAAACAGCTGATATTGCGGTAAATTCCGCTCTCACCGGTCATCTCGTGCTTTCAACTTTTCATACCAATAGTGCCATTGCTTCAATTCCAAGACTCATTGAAATGGGAGTAAAGCCGTCTTTCATCTCACCGGCAGTCAACGCCATCATCGGACAACGTTTAGTTCGAAAATTATGCCAATGCAAAGAAGCCTATGTTCCAGCCAAAGAAACCATTGATTCAATTAAAAAAATTCTCTCAATCATTTCTCCCCGCGCCAAAGTGGAAATCCCTAAAGATATAAAAAAGCTTTATCGTCCAAAAGGTTGCTTAAAATGCGGGAACACTGGCTATAAGGGGCGGATGGGAATTTTTGAAGTTCTGACCATCAGCCCGGAAACTGAAAAATTAATTTTAGATTTGGCCGGTGAAACAGAAATTACCATGGCCGTTCTTGAAGAAGGAATGATTACAATGCTTCAAGATGGAATTTTAAAAGCTGTAACTGGTGTTACTTCCATTGATGAGATAAAAAAAGTTACAGGACAAGGAGAATTTCTGGAAAATATTTATGAGAAATTAATGTCTCAACTTTTGGGAAGTAGCTTGCCGATCAAAAAAGAATTTTACAATAAAACAGAAGAATGTGTTGGCGACTTTTCTAAAATGCAAGCACTTTTGACCGCAACAAAAATCACTGATACCATAAAAATTATTTTTTCCGCCGCACAAATTCTGGGCGTTGGCGATATTCATATTGAACCGGAAAAAGAAAGTGTTCAGGTTCGTTTTCGTATTGATGGAATTTTACAAACAATTGCCTCGCTTCCTCTCACTGAATATACCACTTTTTTGGGGCAAATTAAATTGCTCAGTGGGGTGAAAACAGAAGCCAGACAAGGTGTTATCGACAGTCGTTTTAGTGTTAGTTTTGATGAGGAGCTAACTGAATTAAAAGAAAAATCAGTTGACATTCGTGTTTCAATTATTCTTGGTGGTTTTGGTGAAACGGTTGTAATGCGACTGCTCAGCAAATCGTCCGTGGAATTAAATTTGGATAAACTAGGAATCAGAAAACAAAATCTGGAAAAAATCAAACGAGAAGTTTCCAAACCGAATGGTGTAGTTTTAAATACCGGACCAACTGGTAGCGGAAAAACAACAACACTATATGCCATTTTAAATTTAATTAAAAATCCAGAAATAAAAATCATCACCGTAGAAGATCCAATCGAATATCAAATGGAAGGAATTTTGCAAACTCCTGTTAGTGAAAAGGATGGCTATACTTTTTCCACCGCTCTGCGCGCCCTTCTTCGTCAAAATCCGGACATTATGATGATTGGTGAAATCCGTGATAATGAAACAGCTCAAATCGCTGTTCAAGCAGCTCTGACTGGTCATCTCGTGCTTTCGACTCTTCACACTAACAACGCCGCTGGTGCGGTTGCCAGAATGCTCAATATGGGCGTAAAGCCGGAAGATATTGTTTCCGGTGTTAACGCATTTATTGCTCAACGCTTGGTTCGCACCCTTTGTGATTGCAAAACAAAAATTGCCCCAACTGAAGAAGAAAAACAAACAATTGAAGCCGTATTAAAAACAATCGGCTCAAAATCAGGAGTAGAAATTCCAGAAATATCTGAAATCTATAAACCCAAGGGTTGTGAAAAATGTAATAATATTGGCTATAAAGGTCGCACAACGATTAGCGAAATACTCACCTTCTCCCGCGAAATTCAAGAAGCGGTAATGCATGGCGCCGTAACCTCTGAGCTAAACCAAAAAGCTATAGAAGAAGGAATGATCACAATGGCGCAAGACGGCATCCTTAAAGTTTTGGAAGGAGAAACAACCTTGGAAGAAGTGGAGAGAGTGACGGAAATATAAAAATTAGAGTTTCAAAAAAATATGCAATAATCTGCAGGCAAGAATCCGAAACTAGGAGCCTCGGAAAAGGAACAAAATCGAGGTATAACGCAGCCAGCCTACTCAAGGAGTAAGTTAACCATTTTACCCATATCTTGAAAAAAGTTCCCCATATTGATGACAAAAGATAGAAGCCACCAATTGCCTGCAATTTACTGCTAGCCACTGTTTTTTAATAAAAATAAAAAACACTGACTTCCAAATTTAGCACATCTTGGGATTTTTGTCAAATAGGTGTATAATGGCTTTAATGATTACTACCGCCAACGAACAACTTGAAGACTTAAATCTGGACAATACTTTGCGTCCGCAAAGTTTTTCGGAGTATGTCGGACAAGAGAAGGTTAAAAAAAATCTCGACATTCTCATTCAGGCTGCCAAAAAAAGACAAGAGCAAATTGAACATGTCTTGCTATATGGTCCGGCAGGACTAGGTAAGACAACCCTGGCTAACATTATCGCCAAAGAATTAGGCGTAAGCATCAAAACGACTTCTGGTCCGGCGATCGAAAGAGTTGGCGATTTTGGATCAATCCTCACAAATCTGCAAGACGGTGACATTCTTTTTATTGATGAAATTCATCGTTTAAATAAATCGATTGAGGAAGTTCTTTATCCCGCAATGGAAGATTTTAAATTGGATATTGTTATCGGCAAAGGTCCATCTGCGCGCACTATTCAACTGGATTTGCCAAAATTTACACTAATCGGAGCAACCACAAAGCTTGGCTCACTTTCCAATCCATTGCGTAATCGTTTTGGTGCCATTCATCGCTTGGAATTTTATGAAAATGGAGAAATAGAAAGAATTTTGCGTCGTTCCGGAAAAATTTTAGCCGTGCCGGTTGAAGACACAGGACTTTCTGAAATTGCTAAATGTGCCAGATGCACACCTCGCGTAGCCAATCGCCTCTTGAAACGAGTGCGTGATTATTCGCAAATTAAAAATTATCCAACCATTGATAGTGTGCGCGCCAGAGAAGCATTGGAAATGATCGACGTTGATGAGCTGGGACTTGAACCAGCCGACAAACACATTTTGCGCACCATTATCGAAAAGTTCTCAGGCGGTCCGGTCGGACTTTCCACAATTGCCGCCGCCACCTCGGAAGAAATCAAAACCATCGAAGATGTCTATGAGCCATATCTTTTGCAAATCGGGTTTCTCACTCGCACTCCGCGCGGAAGAATGGCAACCGAGTCTGCTTATGACCACTTAGGCATTAAATTTCCAACCAAGTTAACTTAATTGAAAAAAATATTATGACTTATATCATTTTTAGCGTCTACTTCTTTTTTGTTTTAAGCTATTTCTTGGTATATTCTTTTATCGTTTATCACCTACTTAAATACTCTCTTAACTTAAACTCCAGCCGTATAGCTGTAATTTTCTTCTCCATCATATCTCTTTTACTCTTTATTTCCAATATAAGCTTATTTTTTTCTCTCGATTGGCCTGCTATTGTCTCCACGTTGCTCTCTAATAATTTCAATACTTTTTAATTATGCATAAATTCAATCAGTTTCATTTTAAGGGGCAAAAGCCCAAAGAGGAAATTCTTTTGGTCGTTCATCGCCATTGGTTTGATATTTTTACTCAATTTATTGTTATTCTTTTCATGTTGCTTTTGTCTTTTGGCGGATTTCTTTTTGTTCCAATTCTCTTACCCTACTTTAGTGAAAAGTTTGACACTAACTTATTTTATTTTATACAAAATTCATTCATTATTTTCACCTGGTTGCTTTTTTTCATCATTTGGATTGATTATTATTTTGACGTTTGGATTGTTACCAATGAAAGAATTGTCAATATTGAACAAAATGGCCTTTTTTCACGTGGTGTCAGCGAACTTGAACTGCAGAATATTCAAGATATTACCGTGGAGGTTATGGGAATCATTCCAACTCTGCTTAATTATGGAAACCTTTATGTTCAAACAGCTGCTGAAAAAGAGCGTTTCGTTTTTCACAATGTTCCTGATCCCTATGCAATCAAAGATTTGGTTATGAACTTGCAAAAAAGCTCTGAAAAAAAAGAAGCGAATGACCTTGGAGCATTAATTCGCAAAGAGATTCACAGTGAATTAACCTAGCTTTAAGTTTTTCCTAAAAAACAAAAAGTGAAAAATAAACAAACAAAAACGCAATTATGTGTATTTTTGCTTTTTTTAATAGTAGCTCTGTTTTATTCTTGGAAAAACTGCCTAGCAGAAGAAGCTATTCCTCATTTACTAATAAACGAGATTCAAGCTAGTGGAGGAACGGGAAAAACAACAGAAGAATTCATAGAGCTTTATAATCCGACAGATTTGGAAATTAATCTGCTTAATTATAAACTAACCAAAAAGACCTCGGCTGGAACAGAAAGTAATTTAATTTCTTCTTCTAAATTTTTAGGAATAATCCCTTCACATAAATACTTTTTAATTGCTCATCCTGATTATAGCAATACTACTTTCGCCGATTTAGTTTATTCGGGATCATCTTATTCAATTTCCAGCAACAATACCGTTCTCCTATATGATGCGGACACGGTATTAATTGATAAGGTTGGCTTTGGCGCAACCGCTAAGGATTTTAAAAGCTCTCCCGCCGTTAACCCTGTGGATGGAAAAAGCATTGAAAGAAAAAACTTTCAAGACACTGGCGATAATTCTGCGGATTTTTCTCCACAAGACAAACCATCCCCGATCAACTTAGCCGGAAAAAAAGCTGAAGAAAGTAAAGAAGATTTGACAAAAGACACTCCAAATGATTATTCCGGAAAGCTAAAAATCAACGAGCTTTTTCCAGCGCCAAAAAATAAAAACGAGGGAAAGGAATTCGTGGAGATAAGAAACATCTCGGATGAAAAAATTGATCTTTCCGGGATGCGTATTGAAGATGAAAAAAATACTAATAAACTTTCTTTTCCGGAAAAAATTCTTTTACCCAAAGAAATTTTTTATCTCGAAGGAGATTTTGAATTAAATAACACCACGACTGATTCAGCTTTTCTTATCGCCAAAGACGGAACCAAGACAAGGCCAATTGATTTTGTAACTTATGAAAAGCCAAAGTATGATTATGCTTATGCCTTTAATGGTTCAACTTGGCAATGGACAAGCAAGGAAACAAAAGGCGCTGAAAATCAATTTGATGAACTTTTGTTGGGGCAAATTAAAAAAGACAAAAATATTTATGCTGGGGTTTATGCTAATTTTGAAGCCAAGGTTAATGACAAGGCCAAAAAATTCACTTGGGATTTCGGCGATAATCACAAAAGTTATCTGAAAAATACTCGACATAAGTATGAAAAAGCTGGAACATATCAAGCTTCACTTAAAATTACCGGCGAAGGTGAAGACAATTTATTAAATTTTACTGTTACCGTTACAAAATTTGGCAAAGCCAAAGTGCAAATCATTTCTCTCTCTCCAAATCCAGAAGGCAAAGACACGGAAAATGAATGGCTAGAAATACAAAATAATACTAAGAAAAAAATCGATCTTAAGGGCTGGAGCGTTGCTAGTGGTTCTAAGAATTTATCCAATCACCCAATCACCAAGAAATTTGTTTTAAAAGCCGGCGAAACCAAAAAACTCACCCGTAATTTTTGCGCTTTTTCTCTGGGAAACAAAAAAGCGAAAATTGAGTTGCGTTATCCGAATGGAAAGGTTGCCGATAAAATTAAATATGACCGTAAAGACGATTCGATTTCGAAAGATGAAATCTATCAAAAAGAAGGTTCTGCTTGGAAATGGATCGCGCCACAAAAAGACGAGCCGGAAGAGCAAGATGAAACAGAGCTTGAAGTGCAAATCGAAAATAAAACCCCACGGGCAAATGAGATTCCGGAAAACGAAATCACGAAACCAGCAATAGAGATAGAAAATAATGATTTTGATTTGTCTGACCTGGGAAAATCCAGCGAAAATCCAGCGTGGCAAAAGAAACAGAAAAACCAAATTGCTCTGCTTTTTTCCGGATCAAATATTTCACCAAATAAAATACAAGCTCAAAATCAAGGATTAGTTTTAGGAGTTTCAACTGTCAAACATAACCAGGATAAAACAACGCCAATTAAATCATCTGATCATTTTTGGAAAAAAATAAACTCAAAGTTAAATCAGCTTATTTTGTTTTTTTAATAGTTGTTACTCGCAAAATTGCGAAAAATTGACACTACTCTATTTTTTTCTGATATAGTTACCCATTGCCAAAGATGAAGCCCCTTTTGGGGAGTTGTGATTTATTCGCTAAGATAGATCATAACTAGGAATACCAAGCAAAAAAATTTTCTCTCCTAGCAAAGGCGAAAGGATCTTATTGGTCCAAGTAGCGACCGCCAACAGACTAAGGAGACTCCGGGGGTTTGTGCGGTAAACTCAGCCGAATGGATATTGGGTTTGGGGGCATCAAATGTTTCCCCCACAGAAGAGATATTCAGGTCGAATTCCCGCTTGGGGGTCTGGCTAGGCATTTTTGGCAACACAAGGCGCTTTTCTTTTTTCCTTTTTCTTGAAAATTTAATTTTGAAATGTTAGACTTTAAACTAGAAGAACAATAAATACTAAGCTACACTTTATGTCGGGACACTCACATTGGGCAGGAATAAAACAAAGAAAGGGCATAAATGACGCTAAACGAGCTAAAATTTTTACCCGTCTCGCAAAACCAATTACCATTGCAGCGCGAGATGGCGGCGGCAATCCGGATACAAATTTCAAACTCAGAATGACAATTGACAAGGCGCGCGAATTCAATATGCCCAAGGAAAACATTGACCGAGCCATAAAACGCGGCACAGGTGAGATTTCCGGCGCAGAAATTTCTGAAGTGCTATATGAAGCCATGGGACCAGGCGGAATCATGATGCTAATCAAAGCGACGACGGATAACAAAAACCGCACAGTGAGTGAAGTCAAAGCCATTCTCACCAAAACCGGCGGAAAATTCGGAGAATCCGGATCTTCCATGTGGAATTTTGAACAAGTTGGGAGCATTATTCTAGACTTAACCGGAAAAGATGGTGATGAAGCTGAAATGGAAGCAATCGATGCCGGCGCAAAAGATATTAGACGCGAAGAAAATGCGCTTTTAGTTTTCACGGAAGTAAATGATCTTCAAACTATTCAGGATAAGCTAAGTAGCAAAGAATTTAAAATCTTGGAATCCGGCTTGTCATTTTTGCCAAAAACAATCGCAAAAATTGACGAAAATACCAAGCTTGATTATGAAAAACTTTTGGAAGCACTTGATGAACAAGATGACGTGGATGAAATTTTTGATAATTTGTAGGAAATAAAAAAAGTCTCGTTTAGTGTTTTAGCATATCCAGCAAACGATTTTCCTGAAATAATCGCGCCAATTTTTCCGATTTGAATTTCCCTAAGTAGTCCTTGAATCTTTTTTTATTCAACAACTTCAAATTCATTTCTTCCGCGTCAAATTTGGCATAACCGTTTAGTG
>CAIMLT010000072.1 GCA_903842445.1 uncultured bacterium | reverse complement strand
CTGATCAAAAGCCTCAGCTTGAAGATGGGATTAATTTTTATGCTTAGCCAATATCACCTCGGCCCCAGCCTGTTCATTTTTCGCCGAAATGTTAAATCCCATTTGTTCGAGCTCTTCCGATGTAACAAGTTTGCCGATTTCATGTAAAATGAGTGCCTTTTTAATGATTGCCAAATATTTTCTTTGCTTTGCTGAATTATTAAAAGTTTCGCGAAATTCTTGTTCCATGTCTGATAATTCATCAAGGCAATTTTTCATATGTTCTAAAAATGTTTCGTCATAATGGACAATGCCTTGTAATTTGCTTTTCCTTTCAGCTAAAAATGGATAGTCTTGTTCTAGAGTTTGTTCTAATGATTTATCTATATTATCTTCAATAATACGTTTAATTTCATAAACCTCCAGTGGCACTAGCTTAATATGTTTCAAGCTTTTTTCATCCAACCATTTTTTCACCTGATCGATTTTATTTTCCGGTATACGAATTTCTCTTATATCGTTTCCATGAAATGCGTCTAAATAAAAATCCTCAAATGGCACAACTGTAGGTTTTTTGTTATATATATTTTGATATAACTTATCATCCTTGCCCAATCCTTCAAAGGTTATAAAGCATGGGAATGGGTGTTCTGCTTCGTTTAGCAAAGTTTCCCGTAAATCAATATCTTTGATTTCTGGTAGAATGTTTTTTTTAATATATTCTAGCTGAGGTGGTTGAACTCTATCCATCCCTTCAATAAACGCGCGTTTTCGTTCTTCGCCAGCAACTCTGTCATATACTTCCTGTGTTAAATCATCAATTTTTAAATAAGCAAGGTTTGGCGATAGATTAAAAATCCAATCCGTTTCACTGGGCCGTAATTTTTCGCCAGGGTATTTATTTTTTAATGCAATTTTTTTATCGATTATAGCATTGACTTGTTCTATTGCCAGTTGTTTCATTTCATCTTCTGATGAGCTAGAAAATAACTCATCAAGAAATTGCTGAGGCAAATCCTGCCCAGTGATAGCCACCGAATCAATTTTTAGATTATTGTCGAATTTATTTCCAACACTTTGTCTGGCAAAAATTTGTTGAAATGTTTCTGCTGGAATGGCATTAGCATATGAAATGGATAGATGTGGCTGTTTCTCATCACCTTCTTTGCGGTTAATAGATCCTTCGCCAGCCTCATCACTATGTCCTCCTTCAAGGCCTTCCTCTAAGCCCTTTCTGAGCGAATATGATCCAGTTGAATGCCATAATGGTTTTTCAACTTGACTTGAGGTGGAGTAATATTCCAATGTTTTTCGAAACAGTCTAATTCTATCCGCTTCTGGCAATTTAATACTAGCCATGATTAATTGCTTTAAGGCTTTTTCAAATGTTTCTTCAGTTAAATATTCAGATTGAGTTGGTGAAATTTTTTTTCTAAAATCTATATTATCAATATTTTCAAGAATCATTTTTTGAATATGCAAAAGATCAAAACGTTCATTTTCTTTTTGTGCTTGCTCAATGGCACTATCTATCATGTTTTTATGAATCATTTCTTTGCTTTTTTCACTAAGCCCTGTTCCGAGTCCGGTTTCAAGTTCTGCTAATTGAGACTGGTATTCCTGTTCTCTCTGACCTTTAATTTGTTGTATATCTTCAGGTGAAGTGGGTTGATAATTAAAATCACTCAACTCTTGATTTATCTGAGTTAATCTTTCTTGCCGTATTTCAGTTGGTGTCTTTTCTGGTGAAAGTGGAACCAGTTTTTCCGCGTCACTGCCCGAAATTTCTTTTGGTTTATCTCCTGGATTGGTCATAATAAAAAAATAAAATTTGCCCGAATAATTTTTCTGCGATAGCAGAAAAGAATTTATTTATTTCATATAACGTTTACGCATCATCTGAAGTTTTCGTCCCGACTTTGCAGGATAAACTTTTTATTTCAGACAATGCTTTGTTTAATTATCTCCGCCTAAACCCTCATCAAACTAAGGGATGAAAATTTGGGCGGAGGGAAAATCACATTACATAAAATATATTTGAGTAATTTTCCCGTAGCCAGATATGCGTTGTTAGGCGATGAAACTAAAAATTTCCTTTCCTAAAAATAAAGAATTTTTTGGCAATTTTAGGTCGTTGTTACTTTTGGCTCCTTAAGAAAAATTGCTAGTGCTATTGGAATAACTATCCCAAGCCAAAACAAAACCTCAGCAATAACAGTATCCTTTGCGACACCGCCAGCAACCATTCCAATTATTACAATTATTATAGTCACTATTCCAAACGTTCTCATTTTCGGCTGTCTCAATTCAGTTGTGCCTGTTACCGCAATGCTTTTTTTGAACAAAGCGACTATACCGACAATCAATAATATAATTTGTATCATATTTTTTTGTTTAATTTATTGGCAGCTACCAGAAAACTTACAACCAGCGGTGGCATTACAAATTGCATTTTGCGGCCCATTGCAATCAGCGAATCCTTTGCAATCAAGCGTAAAGTCCCAGTTTGATCCAGCTCCATTTCTCACAGTCCATTTTGTATCAGAAGCATTAGCGCCACAAGCTTTTATTGCTGGCCATGTGAAATCCTCTCCCACGCACACTTTAGCATCTCCGTTTCCAGACACAATAGCTTTCTTCCCATCTTCACAAATTATTCCGGATGGAACTGCGGAAGCCATGTAGGATTTTATGCTTGCTTTTTGAGCTTTTACTCTAGCCTGCTCAATCTCTGCCAGCATTGGCTTGAGTGCATCTAACTGACCTTTCATTTGCGCATTTTGCTCAGTGAGTGTTTTGACCTGCGTTTGCATGTCACTTTTGGCGGCCGCAAAATATATTGTTGTGCCAGCCAGTGCGACAATTGCAATGACGAGGATTGTGGTTATTACTTTTTGATTCATAATTTATGTTTGTTATTAAAATTATTTATTATTTGTAACGAGTTATCGACCGAGCAAAATTGCCAAAAATTCTTTTCAAAATAGAGAGGAAATTTTTAGTTTTTTCGCCTAACGTTCGCGTGTATGAGAAGTTTCGCCGACTTCCTTAATTTTTATTATAGAGGAGGCGAAATTTTGGTGAAAGAAAAAGTGCAACATTTGAAAATTATTAACGTACTTTTTCTTGAACCTCATACACGCTGTTAGGCGATGTAAGCTCTTACTAAAAATCGTTTAAAATCTCATTTGCTACATTTTTAAACTCCATATCTGTTGTATCATATATCTTATATTTCAATGAAGTATGCTTTAACAGATCAAGCAGATGCCTTTGTTGATTAATGTAATATTGATAAATTTCTTCATCGCTTCCTTTTTTGCTCACATATTCATCCCAACGTTTGTCTCTATGTTGGCGAGCATACATAATCCTTTCAGGAATATTTGCTTCATCAATTTTGAGAAAAGCCAGAAAAGATTGATTTTTGATTAGGTTCTCAATTTTTTTAAAATCTTCGATTGAGCTTTTAGTTTTGAATATGTGAGTAAAAAAGAGCCTATCGAAGATGATGAAATCTTTTTCCTCTTTTAGTGCATTACTAATAACTGTTGTAAGCAAATCTATACTTACTTGCTTATCGGTATTATGCAAAATTGGCATCAAAGTTTCATCTTCTTCGATAATGGAGAAATTTATTCCTTTTTCAACAAAGGCATCTGCGAGCTTGTTTTTTATGGAAGTTTTACCACTTGTAGCAATTCCTTCTAATATTATTATTTTCATGTAGATTTTTAGTAAGAGATTATTTCGCCTAACGTTTAAGGATATGAGAAGTTTTGGAAAATTCCTTTGAAATTATAGTTGTTTTTCCAAAATTTGGGAGAAAGAAATTTGGCACAAAATATTTTCAAAGGAAGCCAAATTTCTTGAACCTCATATCCTTTGTTATGTGATGTTGTAAAAACTAACACACAAACTGTCCATTACACACAGTAAT
>CAIMLT010000071.1 GCA_903842445.1 uncultured bacterium | reverse complement strand
TTTCTTGATTCAAAGAAAGCACTCCGTTGCTTTCTTCTGATCTGTCATGTATATTTTTTTTAATTCGAACCGTCCGTGGTTCGATTTTGTAGTTACCAGCCGGTATCGTTTTCCAGCTGTAACCGTTTTTGCTCACCATTATAGTGAGCTTATTTTTTTCCGCCTCAAGCTTTTCAGCTTGTCGGCGGAGCTCCAAAGCCTTGGCTTCAGCTTGGGCTTTCGCCTTTGCTTCTGCTTCGGCTTTTTCGATTTTGGCTTTTGCTTCTGCCTCAGCTTTCGCTTTGGCGTCGGCTTCGGACTTAAGCTTGGCTTGTAATTCGGCCAGGCTTAGGCCTTGTTTGGCTGCCTCAACGGCGAGCAACAAATCACTCCCAGCAGGAATATCCTTTCCTGGATTCCTTCTCTGCCAGTTAAGAATTTCCTGTTGAGCATCTTCAATCATCGTTGCCCGTTGGCTACCTCTTAGCCGTTCCGTCTCATTTGCAAGACTCGCGGCCCTATAAGTGAGTATTTTTCCGGTCAATTTGTTTAGACCGGCATAATATCCCACTTGCGGAATTAACGTCACAAGATGAAACAGCACCAGTCCGATAATAAAAATACCAGACAAAAAGTTCATAATAGCCAGTGCCATTCCCCTGAAAGCGATTGTAATAGCAGAAGCCAAGAGAGGCAGAATGAACACGAGGAACGGATTGTTCCTTAGCGGTAAAAACGGAACCGCCAGTGCCGCAATTGTTATGAAAAAAAACAATTGTAGTGACACATGCCAAAACAGGTCGTTGAGTGGGTTGATCAATACTGATGCCGCCCCTTCTGACGATTGTTCGGTTGGCGTAGTTGGCGTGATATGGAGAGCTTCAAAAGCCTCTCCGAGGATTGTCATATTGGTTATTCTTCGGATACTGAATATTATCGGAATACTCAGCGCCCAAATAATAATCCCAGCAATGGATGATATTGTATAATTATCCACTGCCAATTGAAAGATAAAAAGAAAATAGAATGCTCCTGCTAATCGCAGAAACAATTTTCTCAGGCCAAGCAATTCTCCCTGAGTCATCCTTAGTAGAGTTTCTGCAAAATTTCGTAACGATCTCAGTATATTCATTTAGGTAGGTCTCCTTTTTTTGAGAGGTTAGCAATCAATCCACCAGCCCCACATTTTTCTGAATACGTTCCATTTCCAGGGAAGATTTTTTCGCGTAGTTCTTTGTGTATCAATTTCATCCCACTGGGTATTTATCTTGTTACTCAAGAGATCGATACCGCTTGCCAGAGTAGAGTCGGTTTTTTTCAGCAATTCGGATGCTTTTTCCAGGACCTCCTCCTTGGATAATTTTTCTTGGTAATTTTTTCCCCAAAGCAGAATATCTCTTTCGAACTTTTTGAGCCGATCAGTGTCATTTGGAAGGTTTTTGATTTCAGCAAAAATTCCATACCAAATTTTTTTGGCAAATAGAAACCTTTTGTTTTCGTTAACTTCTTTTACCGTCGGATCTGTGGCAATGAGAAAAATGAATCCTTTTGCCAGTTTCTCTTTAAGTTTCAGTTCTGCAATTTGCTCAGGAGACTTTCCTGAGAAATTCGGATGCAAGAGCTCGTTGTGCTTTTGAATAAAGAGCTCTTTTATCCATTGATCTACATCGGGTAATGTAAAAAGAGAAACGGTGAAGACCATCTCGTCTTCACGAGTTCTCCCGTCCGAAACTATCGGACTAAGAAGAAATTTGTCGAGCTTTTCCCTCGCTTCAGGAGAAAGCTCCTCCCGGCCTTTTTTTAGCCAGTTCCAAAGTGCAGAGGCACCTTTTATTACCACTGCGTCTGCGGCTACTTCTCCGCCAAAACCAAGAATTTTTTTCATGGTTCTCGTTAGATCAAGTATCATTTCGTCCCCCTTCCCGCCTTTCGAGCGGAAAAATAAGTTAGTTTACATATAAAATTGTCAAAGAGCCGACCATTCGGCTCCTCGTTTTTTCTCGAGCCGATGTCATTCGCGCCCTGCGCGTTGACCTAATATACTAGCACAAAACTAGGGAAAAGTCAAACCCCCCGTAAAATTGCTACGCAATCACGGGGCGAGCCAGTCTTGCTGTATCGCGAAATTGGGCTTTAGATTAGATGAAATATTGCTTTTTTGGTGGGAAGTCTGTTTTTGATGAGTTTTTGATAAATAGCCCAAAATGGCTTGTCCTTGGGAAAGTTTGGGGAAAAATGTTTGTTTCTCGGGGTTGAGCTTGACTTATTGACCAAAAAGATATATAATTAGGTCAATAGATTAACCAAAAAGCATAACTTTATGTCAATAATAACGAGAAAAATTCAAAATTCAGTCGAAAAAGCCCTTTTTAAAGGTAAAATAGTAATTATCTATGGAGCTAGGCAAGTTGGCAAAACCACACTAGTAAAGGAAATTCAAAAAAAATATCCCACTGATACAGTCTATCTCAATTGCGACGAGCCGGATGTGCGAGAAGCCTTTTCCGACAAAACCTCAACGGAAATCAAGGCCTATCTGGGAAAAGCTAAATTAGCGATTCTTGATGAGGCGCAAAGGATCAAAAATATTGGAATAACCTTGAAACTAATCGCAGATAATTTTCCGGAAATCCAAGTGATTGCGACTGGTTCATCTTCTTTTGATCTTTCCAATGAAATCGCAGAACCACTAACTGGTCGAAAAGATGAATTCTATCTGTATCCTTTTTCACTTTCGGAACTGCGGGAAATTTATTCTGATTTGGAGCTGAATCGACTACTGGAACAAAGAATCATTTTCGGTATGTATCCAGAAGTAATCAGTGGCGGAGCCGAAGCAGAAAAAAACTTGAAAAGTTTGGCTAAAAGCTATCTATATAAAGATGTGTTACAATTTCAAAATATCCGTAATAATGAAGCGATTGAAAAATTATTGCAAGTCCTGGCACTCCAGGTTGGCAATGAGGTATCCTATAATGAACTGGCGCAAATCGTTGGCATAAGCAAAAATACAGTGGATAGTTATATTCAAATTTTAGAAAAAGCTTTTATCATTTTTCGATTGAAACCATATAGTCGCAATCTACGAAACGAACTCAAGAAATTGCGAAAAATATATTTTTTTGATACCGGAATTCGAAATGTTGTTATTAGTAATCTAAATCCGCCAAACTTACGTCAAGACGTTGGGGCTTTATGGAAAAATTTTTTAATTAGTGAACGAGTGAAATATAATAACAATAATGGCTTGGATTGCAATATGTATTTTTGGCGCACAAAAGAAGGAAAGGAAATCGATTATGTTGAAGAGGTGGATGGGAAGCTTTCCGGCTTTGAAATTAAATGGAAAAAGGATAAATTCAAGGAGCCGGAAATATTCTTAAAAACCTATGAAGGAAGTAAATTAACTTTGATAAATAAGGATAATTATCCAGAGTTTATTTTTTAGTTGGACTGAAGATATATTTGATATAATTTATCGGGAGCAATAGTGGAACGCTCTTAGTCGGAGAGTTCTCAGCCCGACATTCTCTCGCGAAAAGCGAAGATTCTTTCTTTGAACTATAAGCGTTTCTCGGTTTACGAAAGACCTAACTTTCAACCTGCGCTCAGGTATTACTCCCGGCAAAAACACAAAACTTACGTTTTTGCCAGGGGCAATGTTAATGGTTTTATTTCAGAGCAGATCTTTTGCTACTTCCAAAAATTCTTGCGCTTTTTTCGTTAACTTTTGACAATTTATTTCACTAAAGTCGCCATAATAATCGGCGGCTTCTCGTAGATTCTTTGCTTCCAATAGAGATTCAACAAAAGAAATGTCTAGCTTTTTGGTTTCACAAAACAAAGTTCTAATTGCTTCAATGAGACAAAAATGACTTTTCTCGCGGTATTCCTTGGAATAGAGCAGTGCTCTGGCGCAGTGGAACATTGAATAATACGATTGAACAATACTCCAGTGATAATTTTTATTTGCTAAACTTTGCAAAGACATTTTTAAATCTTCTTCGGCAAGGCGCAACTATTTTTTAGCTAATTTTGGTCCAGGAGAAAAGGGCTTGATCTTGCCTCTTTCCAGACATTTGTTAAATTCTTGGGACATATTCGTATAGTGTTATGCCATTTTTAATTTCCCCGTAAAGCTCTGGTTCGTTTAGTTCCATTTCTGACCATTCGCTTTGGGTTTTTATGACTGCTTTTATTGGTAAATCTAACTTTAGTTCAGACAGAACGGATCTTAATTCTATTTTCTCATTGCTCAGAATGAATAAATCAATATCACTGTTCCATGTTTGATCGCCTCGGCTTCCCGAGCCAAATAAAATTATTTTTCTAGAAAGTCCTTCTAATTTTGGTAATAGGGGGTTGATTTTTTCTAGCACCGAGTTTATTTTAAATTTTTTTATATCAGGACTCTTGAGGTTGATTTGGTAGAAATTCATTTGTCCGCGGACAATTTTGGAAACAAGTTTTTTTTGGACTAATTTTTTCATAATTAAACTAACTGAAGCTTTGCTACACTTTGTTTTTTTGGCTATCTCTTGACCGTAGAACTCTCGTTCGGGGTAGTCGGATAATAGTTGGATTATTTTTGATTCAATATTGAACATATGTTCAGTTTTTTTAAACTTAAGTTCAGTTTAGCATAAATTAGGCAAAAAGTCAAATTGCTCGTCGGTTTAAGTGGAAATATTTGATATAGTTTAATGCGCACTTTACAAAATATTGAATATAGTGTAATATGTAAGTATAATAATATTTTATAACAAAGCCATGATTAATGAAAAAAAGCTTTATAGAAGGGAAATAGTGCAAGAAATTGAAAAGTTTTTGGATTCCCCGGAAATTATTGTACTTCACGGAGCCAGGCAAGTGGGAAAAACATCCATTATGCTTTATATCTCGGACGAAATAAAGGCGAAAGAACCTCAAATACAAACATATTATTTCGATCTTGAAATTCCAAGATTTCTAGAGCTGGGTAACTCTGGGCATGAAGCATTCTATGAGTATCTCCTGGGCAGAGGCTATGATAAAAATACAAAAGCCTTTGTGTTTATTGATGAAATTCAATATCTGACGGACCCAAGCAAATTCCTAAAACTTTTTCATGATAATTACAAAGGAAACGTAAAAATGATTGTTTCCGGGTCATCTAGTTTTGAGATAAAAAGTAAGTTTAAGAATTCTTTGGTCGGGCGAACAATGAATTTTGAAATTTGGCCATTGGATTTCTCTGAATTTCTAGCGTTCAAACAAAAAAAATATTCCCTGAAGAAGGAAAACAGATCGCCTGCTATTGGCGAAGAATTGGCTGAGCTCTGGAAGGAATATGCTAAATTTGGCGGGTATCCGCAAATAGTTTTAGAACATGATATTACGAAAAAAGAAGCCTATCTCAGGCAGATAATTGATACGTATATCAAAAAGGATATTCGTGATTTGGCGAATATTCAAAACTTGGAAAAGTTTAATAAACTTGTTACGGTATTGGCTTCGCAGAGCGGAAAACTGCTAAATGTTTCCGAGCTTGGAAACACAACCGGTCTTTCGAGGCCGACGATTGAGCATTATTTATTTCTTTTGGAAAATACCTATGTAATAAAACTACTTTTGCCTTATTCGAAAAGTATGCGGGGAGAATTATTTAAGACTCCCAAAGTATATTTAGTTGATTCTGGCATTGCCAATCTCCTGTCGTTTAAAGAATTTCCGCAAATTCTTGGTGGAGATATTTTCGAAACCGCTTTTTTTGGAGAATTGTTAAAGCGAAATCCTAAACTTAATCTTTATTTCTGGAGAACAGCCGCTAAGCAAGAAGTGGATTTTATCGTAGAAGAAAAAAAACAAATTATCCCCATTGAGGTGAAGAGTAATTCTGAAAAGGCTAATCTCACAAGCTTGAAATATTTTATGGAAAAACATAACGTCTTCGAAGGAAAGATTGTGTTTCTTGAGGGTAAGGACAAGTATGCCAAGGATGGCGTTGAATATATTTATCCTTGGGAAGCTTGAATAAGCATTGTTATTTTTTGGGATTTTGGTAAAAGAGTTGGAAATGGCTTGTTTTTGGCAAAGTTTTGGAAAAATGTCAGATGGGCGGAGTGGTTGACGAGTATCTCAAAATAATATATACTAAAGGTAAGGTAAATTATTACCTTTAGTTCACAAATCATATGGAAAATCGAATGGTACGCCTATATCAAGCCAAGAATAGTGTTTTCACAGCCAACGAGATCGGCTTGCTTTGGGGAGGGGATAATTTAAATCAACTTAAATCAAGCTTGAACTATTATGTGGATAAGGGGAATCTTATTCGACTAAGGCGGGGAATCTATGCTAAACCGGATTATGACATTCGCGAAGTGGCGGTAAAAATTTATACCCCAAGCTATGTCAGTTTTGAAACTGCTCTTTTGGAAGAAGGGGTTATTTTTCAATTTTACGAAACTGTTTTTGTAGCAAGCTATTTGGGAAGAGAGGTAGTCTTAAAGAATGGACAAAAAATCCAATATAAAAAAATGAAAAACGCTGTTCTGCTCAATATGGAGGGGATAAACAAAAAAAACGGTTACGCCATTTCTGGAAAGGAAAGAGCTTTTCTTGATACGATTTATCGAAGTCCTGGGTATTATTTTGACAATTTGCGCGGAATGGATTGGGAAAAATGTTTTTCGCTTGTTAAGATTTATCAAAATAAAAAGCTGGAAGAAAGGCTAAGAAGTTACTATAATAAATATAAAAATCAATAAAAAATATGTTTGATATTTCAAAACACAAGACAATAATGGTGCAGATTTTGAAAGATATTTATCAGGATATTGAAATTTCCTCCTATTTAGGTTTTAAGGGCGGAACGGCTTGTTATTTCTTTTACGACCTCCCCCGTTTTTCAGTGGATTTGGACTTTGATCTTTTGAATAGTGACAAGAAAGAATTAGTTTTCTCGAAAGTGAGAAAAATATTAGAAAAGTATGGGGAAATAAAGGATAAGCAAATAAAAAGAGCGACGATTTTTTTTCTACTTTCCTATGGCAAAGGAGAGAAAAAAATCAAAGTGGAAATATCAACTAGGGGTTGGCAAAAAAAATATGAAGTGCTGGATTTTTTGGGAATTCCAATGAAGATAATGAGTAAAGAAGATATTTTCGCTAATAAATTAGTGGCACTTACCAATCGCAACGAAACAGCAATGCGTGATCTTTTTGATTTACAGTATTTTTTTTCAAAAACATGGGAGATCAATACAGAGATAATTCAAGAAAGAACAGGAAGAGAACAAAAAGCTTATCTGGAATATGTGCTAGCTTTTATTGAAAAACTAGACAATGCTAATATTTTGCAAGGATTGGGCGAGCTGATTACGGAAAAGCAAAAAACTTGGGTGAAAAATAATTTGAAAAAAGATTTAATTTTTCAATTAAAATTAAGAATTTCCTTGTTGAAGTAATTTCTATTAAGTACCTATTTTTTCAGTACTTTTGGGATAATAGCGTAGAAGAATAGTCTCAGTTAAGTTTCTCAATTTGACAAAAACCAACTTTTCAGACTATAATATGGAAGTTGATGATGAAGCATTCAGGTTCGCGAAAGCGGGCTTTTTATTTAAGTAATTTAATCAACTTAAAAATAATACTATGCGAAAACTGGGACAAATTCGAAAGTCAAGGAAGACAGAGGATGAGGATGAAGCGCCAAAAGGAATGGGCGATTTTGGTAGTGCCATTTCGGCTTTGTGCGAAGAGAAGGGCATTTCAAAAGAAAAAGTTATTGAAACAATCGCGGCAGCTTTGGCCGCAGCTTACAAGAAAGATTATGGCAAAAAAGGTCAAAACATCCGCGCGGAATTTGATGAGGTGAGTGGCGGAGCGAAATTCTATCTTGTAAAGGAAGTGGTTGATGAAACAACGCGAGAATTTGTGGCGGAAAAAGAAGAAGGTGAAGATGAGGAAAAAAAGAGTTACGTGGAAAGAAGAGAAGCGCAAGGTTATACAGAAAATAATGAGGAGGAAAAATTGCCACGATTTAACCCGGAACGTGATTTGACTTTGGAACAAGCGATAAAGATTAAGAAAAAAGCGGTCGTGGGTGACATTATCGAAACAGTTTTGCCGGAAGAAAAAGATTATGGCCGAGTGGCGGCGCAAACGGCTAAGCAAGTGATCATTCAGCGTATTCGTGAAGCGGAAAGAGATTCAATGTTTGAAGAATATAAAACGAAAGAAGGTGAAGTGATTTCCGGCGTAGTGCAAAGAGTGGAAGGACGCAACGTTTTTATTGATATTGGAAAATCAGTCGGCGTGCTTTTTCCCGGCGAGCAAGTGGAACGGGAAAATTACCGCGTGGGACAACGTGTGAAAGTTTATTTGGCCAAAGTTGATGCGGGTACCAAGGGTCCTGGAATAACCTTGAGTCGAGTACATCCCGATATGGTGCGCCGTCTGTTCGAGTTGGAAGTGCCGGAAATTTTTGCCGGAACAGTCGAAATTAAAGCGATTGCGCGAGAAGCGGGTGAACGCACGAAAGTGGCTGTTGCTTCTACGGAAGAAGGGATCGATCCAATCGGTTCTTGCGTCGGACAAAAAGGAACAAGAGTGCAAGCGATCATTGAAGAATTGGGCGGAGAAAAAATTGATATTATTCTTTGGAACGAAGATCAGGCTAAGTTTATTTCTGCGGCATTGAGTCCGGCCAAAGTTTTGCGCGTTGATCTTAACGATGTTGAGAAAAAAGCGACTGTGGTTGTGCCGGAAGAACAGCTGTCATTGGCAATCGGCAAGCGTGGACAAAATGTGCGCCTTGCGGCAAAACTAACTGGCTGGAAAATTGATATTGCGGGAGTGAATACGGATGAGGATGGCGTGGAAAAAGCGGAAAGCAACAAACAAGAAACAGTGAACAGTGAACATCAGGAAGAAAAGAAGGACGGAGATGTTGTCGAGGTCGCTGCATCGGAAGTTGAGGAGGAGAAAGTTAAAGATAAGACAGAAGAATAGAAAACCAACTCGTGTCATCCCCGAGAAGTCGGGGATCCAGGCACCTCAGGTTATAAAGAAAGAAAAAGCGAATTATTGAAATTCAAGACTTGCTGAAACGGAGAATTTGTCAGACTTGCAGTTCAATTTTCTAGAGTTTGAAACTAGTGGTACCTGGATTCCCGTCTTCACGGGAATGACAAAGAGAGCGGTAAATTTTTCTGAAGTTTTTCGTCAAAGCGGAAATAATAATTAAATAATTTAT
>CAIMLT010000070.1 GCA_903842445.1 uncultured bacterium | reverse complement strand
CTTATTTTTTTGTTGGTAAAAAATAGAAATTTAGATAAAAAAGAAAAAGTTATTCTGCAAAGCTACACAGAAGAAAAACAAAAAAACACAGAGGTTGCAGAAAAGATTGAGAAAAAAGCTACCGCGAACGAGCCCTCCTTCGCCAAGACTCCCACCTCTATTGAAACTCTGGCTGACAAGCCGGCAGGCGAGCCCTCCTTCGTCAAGGCTACAGTGGGCGAGGAAAAATTGCCAGCCAATGTTTTGATCGATGTTCCATTCACTTCTCAAGCGCCTTTTGGCAAGTGGGATGTTTATCATGAAGAAGCGTGTGAAGAAGCGTCGCTAGGTATGATTGCATATTTTTTAAAAAACAAAAAGCTGACGCCAACTTTGGCTGAAAAAGAAATCCAAGCACTAATTGCCTTTGAAATAAAAACTACCAAAAAATATGAGGATAGCACGGCAGACGAAGTTGCAAAATTGGGCGCAGATTATTATGGAATAAAAAATTTGCGAGTGGTTTATGATTTCACATCTGAGGATTTGAAAAAATATCTGGCCCAAAAAAAACCGATTATTATTCCAGCCGCAGGCAGACTTCTCGGGAATCCAAATTTTAAGGCGCCTGGACCGCTTTACCATAATTTGGTGCTTATTGGTTATGAGGGTAATATGATCATTACAAACGATCCTGGCACGCGTAAAGGACAAAATTACAGATATGACATTAAAACTCTCTATGATGCCATTCATGATTTTCCTGGTGATAAAAACAAGATCAAAACAGGTCGAAAAGCGATGATTGTTTTAGAATAAGCGATTTTATGCTAGAATAGAGGTATAACCAAATACCACTATGGCTAAAATTGTTGTTGATATTGAGACGATTGGGTTTGATTTCGAAGCGTTTGAAAGTAAAACGCAGGAGTATTTGCTTAAATATGCCAAGAGCGATGATGAGCGTGAAGAGGTGAGGGAACGCCTAGGACTTAGCCCTCTAACTGGAGAAATTGTAACAATTGGGATGCTTAACCCGGAAACTGGAAAGGGCAGATTGTTTTTTCAAAATAAAGGTGAAGAAAAAATTGAATTCGAAGAGAATAGCTTAAAATATGAAAGTGGAACGGAAAAAGAAATTTTGGAAAAATTCTGGGAACTCGTAAAAAATTATGACCAAGTGATCACGTTTAATGGGCGCAGTTTTGATGGGCCATTCTTGACACTCCGTAGCGCGAAGCATAAAGTTCATCCAGCTAAGAATTTGTTTGGTTATCGCTATGATCACAGAGCGCATTGTGATCTCTTGGAGCAATTGACTTTCTATGGCGCAACACGGAGATACAGCCTGGATTTTTATACTAAGTTTTTTGGCATAAAAAGTTCCAAAGATGAAGGGGTCAATGGGGAGATTGTTGGTGAGCTCTATCAAGCCGGAAAATATTTAGAAATCGCTAGATATTGCGCAAGAGATCTCATTGCGACTGGAGAGCTGTATGCCCATTGGGATAAATATCTAAAATTTTAAAATTTATATGCTAAAAGAAACACATAAAAAAAAGTTAGCTGTTTTTGATATTGATGGCACAATTTTTCGCAAGAATTTGGGTTTTGAACTTTTAAATGAGCTTTCTTGGATGAAGATATTTCCGAAAGCCGTAAGAGATGAGCTTATCTCACTATATGGTCATTGGCTGGACAATGAAGGAACCTATGAGGCTTATCGCATCAAATTAGTGGAGTTGTATGAAAAAAACATTCAGGGTAAGCGCCAGGAAGATATCATCAAAGCGGCCAAAATTGTGGTAGAGTTTAACGCCAAAAGAACCTATATTTTTGCTAAAAAATTGATTGAAGAAATGCGACATGATCATTTGCTTTTGGTAATTTCCGGTTCGCCAATCGAAATCGTAAAAGAATATGCGGAAATTTTTAAATTTGATGCTTACTTTGGCAGTATTTATGAAATTGATGAGAATAAGATTTATACAGGAAAAACCATTTTTGAACCAACAAGGGATAAAGGTGCGGTGGTGAAAAAGTTTATAGCGGAAAATAGTATTTCGTTATTAAATTCTTTTGGCATGGGAGACACGAAATCGGATGCATCTTTCCTGAAGCTCGTAGATTTTCCGGTGGCTTTTAATCCAGATTCCAATCTGCGCCAAATAGCCGGAAAGAACAGCTGGAAAATTATGGTTGAGAAAAAAGACGTAATTTATGAAATTAGTGGTAAAAATTAATCTCTAAGAAATTAAAAATTTATGAATAAATTCGATGCCTATGTTTTTATGCTCGCACCCTTCGCTTTAATTTTATTTTTGCTTTATTTGGTTTTTGATTATTTTTCCACGAATCAAAATGCTTTTTGGAATAAGTGGGTGAAAAAAACGCTCTGGATCTGGCTACCTTTTTATGGATTGCAACGTTTGATCAGAGAGGTTATTCTGAAGAAAAAAAAATAATCCCGACTCGGGATTATTTTTTTAATACTTTAATTAAGAAACTATTTTACTGATTCGATTAATTTAGCAAAAATTTTCGGCTCAGTTACGGCCATTTGAGAAAGCACTTTGCGGTCCAGCTCGATTTTTTTGTCAGCCATAATCTTAATAAATTGGCTGTATTTTAATCCAAGCTCACGAAGCGCAATATTGAGTCTGGTGATCCAAAGTTTTCGCATCACTCTTTTTTTGGCTCTTCGATCGCGAAAGGCATAGGAGCCAGCCTTAATTACAGCTTCTTTGGCGGCGCGATAATTAGTGCTTCTTCGCCACTTGAAACCTTTAGCATCTTCCAATAAGTTCTTTCTTCTTTTTGAGGCTGCTACTCCGCGTTTTACTCTGGTCATACGTGTTAGATAATTTAAAAATTTACTTGTTATTATACTTGCATTCTTTTCAACACATTTTTTTCATCTGCTTTAAAAAGTCTTTTATCGCCTTTTTTTTCTCGACCGACCTTGCCATTCTCTTTAGAGTTGTAATGGTTTTGTCCAGTTGAGCGACGGAGCACTTTTTTGTTTTTTGTGATTTTAATCTTTTTGGCGAGAGCCTTTTTAGTCTTTAGTTTTGGCATAAATTTAAAAAATTTTTCTGAATTAATTTATTTGTAATTATTCTTCATCTGGCGCGATAATGGCGTTGAACCCTCCTGGGTAGCGTTTTATTTCTTGTTCAATCCTGTATGGAATAGCAATCTCATGAAGAAACTGCTTTAGATTCTCCCGAGCTAAGTCTTGGTGAGCTTTTTCTCTGCCACGCATTGTAAGCTCAACTTTCACCTTAGCTCCTTTTTTGAGAAATTTTTCTGCCTGAGCCTTTTTGAATTCTAAATCGTGTGTATCAGTTCGCACTCCGAGACGGATGCCCTTTACTTCTGATTTTTTTTGTTTGGATTTGTTGACGCGTTCCAGCCGAGATTTCTGATACTGAAATTTTCCGAAATCCATTATTTTGCAAACAGGTGGCTTCGCGTTTGGTGCAATTTCAACAAGGTCTATTCCGTCTTCACGTGCGAGTTCTAACGCCTGGGCAGTTGGCAAAACGCCAAGCTGTTCTCCGTCAGAATCCCGAATAACGCGAACCTCCGGCACTCTAATTTGATCGTTAATTCTCGTGATAGGACCTTTTTTGATCGCGGGTCTTTTGTAGGGTGTTCTTCTTATGGCTTTATTTTAATTATTAATTTATTTGTGGAGATGGCGAGAGTTGAACTCGCGTCCAAAATTATTCATCTAAAATATACTACAAGCTTATTTCACCTTAATTTCCAATTGCTTGGGTCGATTGAAAAGTGAAAGGTGAGCAAAACCTTCTCAATCTATTCCCGGCATTAATTTTGCTCATGACAGCCAAGAAAAGTGTCATAAACTAGCCTGATGATATGACACCGAATTTTATCTCTCAGGCAAAGATAAATCCGATGGCTAATGTCCTAACTAGTAAAGACTAGTATTAGGCAAGAGCGGTAGCAAAGTTGACTGTGAAAGCATTAGCAATCGCAGTTCTTGCTTTTGTTAGTAAGTTTGCACTTATAACTTTAATAGCGGTTTTACGAGCAGCCATTAAGAGCTCGGCTTGCATATTTTAAACGTACAACCTGTCGAAACCAGGCATCCCCAATTCTGACACTAAAAACTTTAGTGGCAAAAGCAGGCATGTTTTTCGAATTTCAATTACTTTTTAAAGCTCTATTGATGTTTCTGCTCGCTTCTTTTTTTGCTATATCTTCACGTTTGTCAAACTTCTTTTTGCCTTTTCCCACGGCAAAAGATAACTTCAGTAGTCGTCTTTTAGTATATAGCTTAAGTGGCACTAATGTCAAGCCTTCTGCACGCACTTTTCCAATCAATTGGCGGATTTCTGACTTTTTCAGAAGTAGCTTTCTTGCTTTGGTTGGATCGTTGATTTGCTTTAGGCCAGCTTGTTTGTAGGGCGCGATATAAGCATTGGTGAGATAAAGCTCGGCGCCTTTAAGCGTTACAAAGCTCTCCTTGAGACTCACTTGGCCGGATCGGGCTGATTTAACTTCTTGGCCATTTAAAACCAAACCAGCCTCATATTCATCAATGAGGAAGTAATCAAAACCGGCTCTTTTATTGATAGCTAGTGTGCCCATAAGCTTAGTCTAGCATTTTTTTGGGCAATGGCAAAAAATTATGCCCGGCTAACGTACTCACCTTTTTCCGTGTTCACAATAATATCATCTCCGACTTCCACAAAAAGGGGAGTGGAGATTTTTTTGCCAGTTTCAAGTGTTACCATTTTTCCACCCGTAGAAACCGTATTGCCCTTGATTCCCGGCGGTGCTTCAGTAACTTTGAGTTTCATCTTAACGGGTAGCTCAATGTTGATTGCATTGCCATCAAAATTGAGGAATAAAACTTCGGTGCCTTCGGTCAGGTAATTCACATTGTCGCCCAGTGTTTCAGTTGAGAGAGAAAATTGTTCATAGGACTCATTATCCATAAAACAATAATCAGCATTTTCTTTGTAGAGAAATTGAGCTTTTGATTTGGTAATTTGCGCTTCTTCAACGTGTTCCGAACCTTGAAAAGTTTTTTCGAGAACTGCGCCGGTTGTCAAATTTTTGAGACGGGTACGCAACACCGATCCAGCTCGTCCGGTCTTTGAATGTTCATGATAAAGCACAGAGAAAGGTATGCCGTTAAGAATGATATTTTTTCCGGCTTTAATGTCTGAAATTCCAATCATAAATATTTTTTATTTTTTAATAAACTATCTTGCTACAAAAGGGACGAGAGCCATAACGCGAGATTTTTTAATAGCATTGGCGAGAATTCTTTGGTGTTTGGCACAAGTTCCATGACGTTTTGGTGGATAAATTTTGCCCTGAGAATTCATGAAACGTCTTATAAAGTAGGCATCTTTAAAGTCAATTTTTTCAATCCTATTTTGGCAAAAGTGGCAGAGCTTTTTCTCTGGAGTATTAATTTCATTACTGTTTCGATTATTATACATACATTAGGTTAACTTAAAATTTATAATTAAGATTAAAATGGGACATCTTCAATTCTAACTT